>JAKPDB010000176.1 GCA_029552985.1 bacterium | reverse complement strand
CACTTATTGCAGGGACTGGCATGGATGCATTGTGTCATGCGGTTGAGGGATTTTTATCAATAAAGGCGAATAATTTAACGCAACTGTTTTCGCGTGCAGCAATCAAACTGATTATAGAAAACATAGAGGATGCAGCGAAGAATTTTCACATGAGACATATCGAGCCAGTTTTCCTTGGTTCTCTGTATGCTGGATTTGTAATCAATCATACCGGTACGATTTTTATCCATGGCATGGCATATGGCTTAACAATCAGACACAGGGTCCATCACGGAACTGCCAATGCGCTGTGTTTACCGTATGCCCTTTTGTTTTTGAAGCAACATGGATATGAGGAAGAAATAAAAAAACTGGAGGAATTTATTACTCCTCAGGCGATTATTGATATGAACAAGAAAATGGGGCTCCCATCCAGATTGCGTGATCTGGGTCTTCAGCAGAGTGAAATTGATATTCTCGCCGAAATGGCGATCGTAGGCTGTGAGAGATCATTCAAAAACATGAAGCAATCGTTTAGTAAAGATGATTTTGTCCAAATTTTTACTTCTATGTTTTGAAGTTAGTAACTTATGAAGTTCAAAAATGAAGATTTCAAATATATTCCGTTTCCGTACAAAAAAAATTCCTTGTGTGGTAATAGGAATAGGTAAGTTTGATGGTTTTCATATCGGACATCAAAAAATAGTGGGCGAAATATTAAGGATAGCCGACAATTTAAAGTGTACACCGACGATCTTTACCATCAGAAATTATCCAGCCAGCAGCTTTCTGGCTCTATGGCAGGAACGGATCGACGCATTCAGAAAGCATGGAATTGCTCTATGTTTGTGGGCGGATTTTATGGAAATACAAAAATTTCCCGCGGATGTATTTTTGAATACTCTACAATCTATTTGTGATATAAAGGGAATAGTTGTGGGTAAAGATTTCAGGTTTGGTTTTCATCGCAAAGGAGATACGAAATTTCTCAAGACGTGGGCGAAGCAGAAAGAGATTGTTGTCTCTATTGTGAAACCGGTTGTTGTGAATAATCATATTGTCAGCAGCAGTGTAATTAAGGAAATGATACGCAATTCAAAATTTTTTGAAGCAAGAGCAATGCTTGGCAGATGGTTTGCATTGAAGGGCAGGCATATTTCAGGTAGAAAATACGGTAGAAGTATTGGCTTTCCGACGATAAACCTTGATTTGTTGAACAAAAATTCACCATTATCAGAAGGAGTATATGTGGCCTTTGTCAAACAAAGTACTAGGATTTTCAAATCTGTGGTCTTTTATGGTTCTTCTCAAACGTTTCAAACACCTGTTTCGTTTGAAATTCATATACTGGATATGAAGATTGATACATCAGGTAATGAAATTTTTACTGTGATTCCTGTACAGAAAATAAGAGATGTAAAAAAATTTGATACAATACTAACACTTGTTGAACAGATAGAAAAGGATATTTCAAAAGCCAAAAAAATTTTCGATAATCTGGACTTGACGATTTAAAATAAAAAGTGTACTATTAAATTACCTTCCAAAATCATTTTTCTGCGAAAAGGAGGAAAAGAAAATGGCTAAATATGTTTACTTCTTTGGAGGCGGTAAAGCAGATGGTAACGAAAGTATGAAGGAACTACTGGGTGGCAAGGGGGCCAATCTTGCGGAAATGGCCGGGCATCCAGATTTGCGTTTGCCCGTTCCACCTGGTTTTACTATTACCACAGAAGTTTGTACTTATTTTTACAAGCACAACCGAACATACCCGAAAACTTTGAAAAAGGAAGTTGATGCGGCATTGAAAAAGGTGGAAAAACTTATGGGCCGAAAATTCGGGGATACCGAAAATCCGTTACTTGTTTCTGTCAGGTCTGGTGCGAGGCGGTCAATGCCAGGGATGATGGAAACCGTTTTGAATGTTGGCTTAACTGAAAAAACTTTGCCTGGTTTGATAAAGCAGAGTGGGGGCAACGAGAGATTTGCCTACGACGCTTACAGGCGGCTCATTATGATGTATGCCGATGTGGTGATGGAAAAGGCACAGGGTATTGAGCCAGAAGACGGAAAGGGTGTGAGAAAATTGATGGATGAGCGGCTTGAGGAGCTAAAAAAAAGAAAGAATTATCACAGTGATACAGATTTGACGGTGGAAGACCTTAAAGATCTTATCAAGGAATTCAAGCAGATTGTTAAACAGAGATTTGGTAAAGAATTTCCTGATGATCCAGTTGAACAGCTATGGGGTGCTATTGGCGCAGTTTTTGCATCATGGAATGGTAAACGAGCGGTTGAATATAGACGCATAGAAAAAATTCCTGATGACTGGGGAACAGCTGTCAATGTTCAGGCAATGGTGTTTGGCAATATGGGGGATGATTCTGCCACAGGTGTGGCTTTTACCCGTAATCCTGGCACAGGAGAGCATCAATTTTATGGGGAGTATCTTGTTAATGCCCAGGGAGAAGATGTGGTAGCAGGAATCAGAACTCCGGCTCCAATTAACGAATACTCAAAGAATGAGCAGAGTAAACATCTACCAACTCTTGAATCATTAATGCCTGAGGTTTATAAACAGCTGGATAAAATTCAAAAAAAGCTGGAAAAACACTATGAAGACATGCAGGATATCGAGTTTACCATTGAAAAAGGCAGGCTTTTTATTTTGCAATGCAGGGTGGGCAAAAGAAATGGCGTTGCAGCAGTCAGAATGGCAGCTGATATGTATAGAGAAAAACTTATTGATGCTGAGACCGCTGTGATGCGTGTCGCTCCGTCACAACTTGTGGAATTGTTACTTCCTATGATTGACCCCAAAGCAGAAGCTGCAACAAAGCCCATAGCCAAAGGGTTACCTGCAGGTCCTGGTGGTGCCAGAGGAAGGGTTGTGTTTACTTCAAAAGATGCTGTTGAATGGGCTCAACGTGGTGAAAAGGTGATTCTGGTCAGGGAAGAGACCTCACCTGAAGATGTGGATGGTATGCACAAGGCAGAGGCGATTCTTACCAGCAAAGGAGGTATGACATCACATGCAGCACTTGTAGCGAGAGGATGGGGGAAGTGTTGCATCGTGGGATGTTCAGATATTGAGATTGCATCTGATAATAAATCTTTTCGAACAAAGAGTGGTGTAGTGGTCAATGAAGGAGGCTGGATTTCGTTAAATGGCACAAAAGGGCTTGTGTATCAGGGAAGTTTGCCACTTGTTGATGTAGATCTTGACCACAACGAGTCCTATCAATATTTTATGAAAATTGTTGATAAGGTAAGAAAATTGAAGGTACGTGCTAATGCAGACACTCCTGAGGATGCAAAAAAAGCCCTCAAGTTTGGCGCAGAAGGGATTGGGCTGTTTCGTACAGAACACATGTTTTATGGCGAAGGCAGCGATAAGCCTTTGTTTTTGCTTAGAAAGATGATTATGAGCAAAACAGAAGAAGAGCGAAGAGCTGCCCTGGAAGAATTATTCCCGTACATGAAGAATGATATAAAAGCCACGCTTGAGGTGATGAATGGATATCCGGTCACGATTCGCCTGCTTGACCCGCCACTTCATGAATTTGTTCCCCACGACGAGGAAAAACTACTTGCTCTTGGAAAAGATCTGAACGTGGATGCCAGTGAATTAAAGAGGAGGGCAGAATCTTTACGAGAAAACAACCCAATGCTCGGCCATAGAGGGGTCAGACTCGGTATTACTTATCCTGAAATCTCTGAAATGCAGTTTAGATCTATCCTTGAGGCAGCGGCGGAGCTGATAAAAGATGGAAAAAAGGCAATGCCAGAAATCATGATTCCAGTAACATGTACGGTCGAAGAACTTACACATCAAAAGAGAATTTTTGACCGTATTTATCAGGAGGTTTGTGCAAAATTTGGGATGAAGAAAATACCGCATATGTTTGGTACAATGATTGAGATTCCAAGGGCTGCCCTCACTGCTGATAGAATGGCTGAAGTTGCTGAATTTTTCTCTTTTGGTACAAATGACCTTACTCAAATGGGATTTGGTTTTTCAAGAGATGACATCGGAAGTTTTCTTCCTGACTATATTGCAGGTAAAATTCTTCCTGCGGACCCGTTTCAGACCATTGACCAGGAGGGAATTGGTGAATTGATTTCTATCGGCATACAGAGGGGAAGGGCAACACGTGAGAATCTAAAGGTTGGTATTTGTGGTGAACATGGAGGAGACCCTGATTCTGTAAAATTCTGCCACAGAGCTGGCATGGACTATGTATCCTGTTCTCCATTCAGAGTGTGTATTGCAAGACATGCCGCCGCTCAAGCTGTGGTGGAAGAGAAGATAAAAAGTATACAGCACAGGAAAAAGAAGACACGTAATAAATAATGGAGTTATGAAATTATGAAGTTAATAACAGATGGCGTAGAAAGAACCCTTTCTTGAATTGATGTTTATGCCTTCTGTTTTTCCTGTATTATGGGCTCCTGCTTTTTAACCTCCAGAATCCTTATTTTGATTTTCAAATCTTTTTGTACCCTGGAAGGTACAACGAATGGGAATTTGGAATATTTTGTTTATCGCAAGACTTAAAATTGTACAGGTGAGATTTTGTGAGCCCATGTTCCGTAAATGTACAGACAGTCCAACACTAACCAATTATCCAAAGGGCAGGGCGTCTAGCCCTGTTGTAAAAGTGATTTATAAATGTCATTTAGTTTCGATGTCTATAAGGTCTGTTTTCAGTCATCAACAACCAAGGTATCTTGACTATTATTTTTAATAAAAAGGCACGCATTAAAAAATAAAAACTGAAAAGGCCCTGAACAAAAGGTTGTCCCTGCTTTCATAAAAATGAGGGTTTAAATTTTGTGATATGTTACGAGCTTTATAGATAAATATATCACCTGTTATCATCGTCTAATTTCAAAAGTCCTTGTAAGTATGATTCTGTAAAATAAAACTTGCAAGGTACATAAAAGCCGGTTATAATGTTTTTCGGCCGGTTTATCATGATAAGAAAAAGGTTGAATATTCAATACGTAAGTATTTGATAATCATAAAAAAGGAGCAATGATGGATAGAAAAGAATTTTTGAAAACCAGTCTTGTCGCTGCTGCTGGACTGATACTGGCCAAGTACTCAAAAGTTTCTGGCAGACCAGTAAAATCTAGTGAGCAAAAGTCAGAAATTTTTGTTGCAAGGGACGCAAGTCCTTCAGAGTTGACTGCAAGAGTTATAAAATCCCTTGGTGGGATAGAGAGGTTTGTAAGAAAGGGCGCAAGGGTTGTAGTAAAGCCGAATATAGCATGGAATAGAAGTCCGGAGCAGGCAGCAAACACACATCCAGATGTTGTTGGAACAATTGTTAATCTTAGTAAAAAGGCAGGCGCATCAACTGTAATCGTTACTGATGTTACCTGTAATCCATGGCAGGTAACTTATACGAAAAGTGGAATTAGACAAGCAGTAGAAACTGCCGGGGGCATTATGAATGGTCCTGAAAAATTCAGGAAGGTATCAATTCCTTCTGGTGTGGTATTGAAAGAAGCAGATGTCCTTGAGGATATCCTTGACGCAGATGTTCTTATTAACGTACCGGTTGTAAAGGTTCATGGCTCTGAGGCGAAAGTAACAATTTCTATGAAAAACTGGATGGGTGCTGTAAGAGATAGGGGATATTTTCATAGAACAGACCTTAATCAATGTATTGCTGATATCTCATCTTTTTTAAAACCTACCATTACAATTGTTGATGCTACAAGAATTCTTCTTACAAGGGGACCTCAGGGCCCTGGCGAAGTGAAGGAAACAAAAATGGTCTTTGGAGGATTTGATTTTGTTGCTCTTGATGCCTTTGGTGCGACACTTCTCGGGGTCAATCCATTAGAGGTCAGACACATTCAGATTGCGGGAAAAATGGGACTTGGCGAATCAGACCTTTCAAAGGTAAAGGTCAATTATGTATAAAATTTCAAGGTCACTTTATGAAAAAAAACATTGTACGAAGACTTGTTCAGTTTTTGAGTATTTTCTTGTTTTTTTTCTTTTTGAAAAAAACAGGGGCATTTCCTGTCTCTGAAAAATTGCCACTGAGTATCTATTATCAGTTAGATGGATTGTTGACAATTTCAGTGATAATAATGACAGGGACTATTGGTTTACTCATGCTTCCCGGGATACTATTTCTGTTATTTATAGGGATAATTGGAAACTTTTTTTGCTGGTGGGTTTGCCCATTAGGTGGCATCATTGATTATCTTAATCTGGTTACATTGAGAAAGCAATGGAAGATTACCTTGTTGATACCAAAGTGGTTGAGGAATGGAGGCCTAATAATTTTAATGATTGTGATTTTATCTGCTATATTTTCTGGTTTTCTCTCATTACCTTTTATAGGTTTTGTCTTTGATCCCTTTGTCATTATGGGTCAGGCCGCAACAAGATTGAAATTGTGGGTTGGGTTTTTTGGAATTATCATTGTCACTGCTATTATGGTTCCTCGACTATGGTGTAATTGTTTTTGCCCTCTTGGCAGGCTTTACACGCTTACTGGTACAAAAATAAGATTAAAGAAACTTACAGGGAAGTTAACAAAGAAAAGGCATGAATAGGAAGGAGTTTCTTGTTTCTCTCGGCTCCGCGATTTTTTTTGCTATTTTGCCGGGGTTCATGAAACCAGGGAGAAATAATTCATCATTAATCATACGTCCGCCTGGTTCTCTTGAAGAGGACAAATTTTCTTTGTTTTGCATCAGATGTGGACAATGTATAAGGACGTGTCCATCGAGATGCCTGAAACAGGTGGAAATTAAAAAATCCCTAAATCATTGGGCAACACCAGAGATCATTCCAAGACAAAAGGGATGTATTTTATGTCAGAATTGCTCAAAGGTATGTCCTACAGGTGCAATAAGAACTGTGGACCAGGATAGAATAAAAATTGGTACAGCCATGATATATAAGCAGGAGTGCCTTGTGTGGACTCATAAAAAGGAATGTCTTGTATGTCTCGAGTTCTGTCCGGTTCAGGCTATATACCTTGATGAAAAGGGCAGGCCGATTGTTAACCCTGGAATTTGTGTTGGATGCGGGCTCTGCGAACAAAATTGTCCTGTGCCAAAAAAGGATGCTGCAATTAGGGTGTCAACAGCAGGTGAAAGAAGGTTTCATATAGTAGACGGCAAATATTATTAAACCTTCACAAGGAGGATTTTATGAACCTTGGAGTTCAGGAACTGGTTCTGATAGGGTTGATTATTTTACTTTTGTTTGGTGCGAAAAGATTGCCTGAAATTGGAAGAGCATTTGGGAAAGCCATAGGTGAGTTCAGAAAAGGATTAAAGGAAGTTGAAAAGGCAGTTGAGGAAAAAGAGGAAAAAGAAGATAAGAGCGAGCATTGAAAATGAATTCTCATGATGCGACATTTTTTGACCATCTTGAAGAGCTCAGGCGTAGGATTCTTTTTATTCTTTTGTGGTTTTTTCTGTGCTGTATCATTGTTTATGTATTTAATAATCAAATACTTAAGTTTGTTATAAGGCCCCTGAGCATATTTCAAAAAAACCCGGTGTTTGTCTCTCCAGTTGAGCCATTTTTCTCGGTTATAAAACTTACGCTTTTTTTTGGGTTCCTTTTAAGCTGTCCTTTTGTGTTTTTTCAAATCTATGTATTTGTAAAACCAGCACTTAGCAATGAACAAGCAAAATTGTTCTTATTTTCCTTGAGTGCTGGATTATTACTATTTTATGTGGGTATTCTATTAGGATATTATTTTATTGTGCCTGTGGGGCTAAAAATACTCCTGGCTTTTGGAGAAAATTTGATGGTTCCCCTGGTGACCATAGGATATTATCTTTCATTTTTTATTTGGATAGTCCTTGCACTTGGTATTGTTTTTCAGATGCCTGTTGTTCTGGCTTTTTTTGGAATTTCTGGAATCATCAGTATTGATCAAATGAAGAAATTGAGGAAATTTGTCTATGTGGGTGCTTTTATAATTTCTGCAATCATTACCCCAACCACAGACGCGATAACCCAGACTATTATTGCTGGTGTTCTTATTTTTCTTTATGAGATTACCCTGATTTTTTTGGGATTTTTCTTAAAACATAAGATACTGGAAGACAAAAAGTTATGATTATTTAATTTACATTAAGTATTAAGTCAAGTTCCGTTTTCAGTTTTTCGTAATTCGTGGACATCTTTTGAAAGTCATGCAACCTAAGCAGTATAAAAAGTTAACATAATATATCTTATGCGACATTAGATTTCATATGTCTCGTTTTGTCAATATCTTGTGTGCTTATATTTGATAAATTCCCTGTTAGAGGGATTTGCTGGCTTTGCTTTTACCGGTTAGGGATAGATCGTTTTTCGGTTCAATGAAAATCGGGTTTCTGTCCTGTTTTTATTATTTCTACCATGTCTCGTACTGCCTGGTGAAGACCTGTGAATACAGCCCTGCATATGATGCTGTAACCAATATTGAACTCCTCTATATGCTTGATGTTTAATATCGGGTAAATGTTTCTGTAGTCGAGGCCGTGGCCTGCGTGTGTTTTTATACCCGTTGAAGTTGCAAATTCAGCTGCTTTGCGAATTTTTTGAAGTTCTTCGTTCCATGCCCAGTCTTGGTCTTTTTCAAAATACTCTGCATATCTACCAGTATGTAGTTCTATAGCGTCTGTGCCTGCTTCTTTCGAGGCTTCGATCTGCTGAAAATCAGGTTCTATAAACAAGCTGACAATGATTCCTTTTTCGTGAAAAAGTTCTATTACTTCCTTGACCCTTTTCAAGTGCGATGACACATCAAGGCCACCTTCAGTTGTTAATTCTTCCCTTTTTTCAGGTACGAGCGTTACTTGGGCCGGCTGGACTTGCATGGCAATTTTTACGATTTCTTCGCTTATTGCCATTTCAAGATTCAGTCTTCTTACTGTATTCTTTAGTGCAAAAACATCCCTATCCTGGATGTGTCTCCTATCTTCTCTTAAATGGCAGACAATTGAATCACACCCTGCTATTTCACATATTCCAGCAGCAAATACAGGGTCAGGGAAATGCCCTTTTCTTGCCTGTCTTAGCGTGGCAATATGGTCGATGTTTACACCAAGTTTTTTCATTATCCACCTCCCAGTATTTCTTTTAAATTCTTGACCAACAATCGATTTTCTGAAGGTTTTCCAATTGTTATTCGTAGGAAATTGTCTTTTATTCCAAATCCTGACATTGGACGAATAATAATTCCCCTTTTTTCAAGTTCTTTGCATAGAAGTTCCGCATTATAAGTGGATTTGCAAAATAAGAAATTTGCTTCACTTGGAAATACCCTAAATCCAATCTCTGTTAAATGTTTGAGCAGATATTGTTTCTGTTTTCTGTTGTTTTCGATAGATTTTCTTACAAATTCGGTATCGTCTAATGCGGCAAGCGCTGCATGTTGGGCGCAACTACTGGTATTAAATGGGGGCCTGATTTTTTCCATAATTCCGACGATGTCTTCTGAAGAGATTCCGTATCCGATTCTCAATCCGGCAAGTCCGTATATTTTTGAAAAGGTCCTGGCAACTATGACATTTTTTCTATTAATCCATTTCAGGGCACTTCCAAAATCCGGGTCTTCAGCATATTCAATATATGCCTCATCTGATAGCACAAGAATTCTATCCGGAATATTTCTTAAAAAACGTTCAAGCTGTGTTTTTCTTATGTGAGAACCTGTGGGATTATTGGGATTACAAAGGATAATAAGTTTTGTCCTGGGCGTAATTTTGTTAAAAAAGGCATCAAGATTATATGAGAAGTCACTATTATTAAGGTTGATTGGTACTGGCCTTACTCCAAATGCGTATGCGAGAATTTTATAAATGATAAAGGAAGGATGCGGGAAAATAATTTCATCTTCTGGTTCGCAAAATGACTGGATTGTCATACTGATGATTTCACTGGAACCACTTCCGACAATGATATTGCTACTTTTTACCTTCAACATTCCTGCAAGTTTTTCTTTCAAAAGATACGCAGAACCTTCTGGATACCGATTGATGTCATAAATTCTTTTTTTCAGTGCTTTAACAGCTGCAGGAGAAGGTCCAAGGGGGTTTTCATTTGAAGCCAGTTTCACAATTTTTGCTAATTTCCTCTCTCTGAAAAGGACTTCAGCAGGTTTTCCTGGTATATATGGTTCAATAAATGCAAGACTTTTTTTTGCAAGAGTTGAGATTTTGCTTTCCATCAAAACTCCAGACCGATAAGTTTTTTTACATCTTTCATTGTTTGTTTTGCCACTGAACTGGCTTTTTCTGAGCCATTTAGCAAAAATCCCCATACCTTTTCAGGACTTTCAGAAAGTGTCTTTCTTTTTTCTTTCAAAGGTCTCAAGTATTCAATTAAATCCTGTCCCATTTGCTTCTTACATTCCACGCATCCTATTTCTGCATTAAGGCACTTTTGCTTAATTTCCATATAATTTTCTGACACCAGTTTTCTATATGCAAATACTGCGCACTCATCCGGGTGCCCCGGGTCTTTTCTATACAATCTTTTTTGGTCAGTAAACATTTTTGAAACCTTTGATAAAATTTCATCATCCGAGTCTTTTAAAAAAATCGCATTTCCATACGATTTACTCATTTTCCTGCCATCTATTCCAGGAATTTTTGGGGTCTGGCCCAGTATTTCCTTGGGTTCTGGGAAATAATTTCCATAGAAATAGTTGAATCTGCGTACGATTTCTCTCGTTAGTTCCAGATGTGGCAATTGATCCACCCCAATGGGCACGTATTCAGCACGGTAAACAAGAATATCAGCTGCCTGAAGAACCGGATAACCAAGGAAACCATGTGTGGTCAGGTCTTTTTCCTTCAGTTCCTGAACCTGTTCTTTATAAACTGGATTTCTTTCAAGCCAGCTGACAGGCACAATCATTGATAAAACAAGGTTTAATTCGGCATGTTCCTTTACCTTTGACTGTATAAATATTACAGATTTTTCATGGTCAAGTCCGCATGATAGAAAATCAAGAGCGATTTCAAGAATATAATTTTTTATTTCTGATGGATTTTGATATTCTGTGCTTAAGGCGTGCCAGTCCGCAATCATGTAAAAACATTGATATCCTTCATCCTGAAGCTTTTTCCAGTTAGATAACGCACCAAAAAGATGTCCGATGTGAAGCGGTCCGGTTGGTCTCATTCCGCTTAAAACCCTTCCTTTATATGAAGTTTTTAAGTTCATAATTTCATACTCTCCCTTTTTGGAAATATTGTTTTAAAATTTTCCTGTGATCAAATGCAATATTTTGTGGCAGATTGCTCTTTGAGAAAATTGCAACCTTTGATGCGTCATCGCCTGATTTGAGTGTGCCTTTTCCCTGACCTGTATAGACAATCGATATTGTATGAAATCTTGGGTCCCTGTCAGGGTCTGAAAACACGCCAAATAGTGTGAGATGATCTATGTCAAGGCCTGTTTCTTCTTTTGCTTCGCGGATTGCGGCCTCCTCGGCACTTTCTCCGCAATTGATAAATCCACCAGGTATTGCCCATCCTTGTGGTGGGTTTTTTCTGTATACCAACACCACCCCTTTCTCTTTGCTGATGATGACATCTGCAGCAGGATATGGATTTTTGAATGTTTTTGAAGCAAGATTGGTTAGCAATGGTCCTGCAATTTTAAGACATATGTCCATATCGTGTTTGTCAGTAAATACTAGCTTGAATTCCTTTGTTGGTGTGTTTTTCAAAAATTCACAAATCACTTCCTCAATAATGACACAACCAGCATTTGTTGAAGTAGATTTTTTTTCTTCGTTACCAGGTATAAAAAATGTGGCTTTGTAAGGTTGCTTCGTTTGATGATAAAAAATTCTCTTTAATGCCATTTTGAACATTTTTTCTTTTTTAAACCCTGGCAAGATTATTATTGCATCCGGTGATTTCTTGCTTTTTGAGTTGTGGGTAATGGCAAACGCCTGGCCTTTTACAGTTTTCCCTGTGTTGAAAGGTTTCTGTCTGGTATATGATATTTCAATAATTTTGTCGGATATAAAAAAACAATTTTTTTCCATATTACTAAGGTCATAGTTTATTAACTTCATAACTTATTAAGTTAATCATTTCAGAATCTGTATCCATACTTCTCTTGTTCGCGGACCGTCAAATTCGCATAAAAACACACCCTGCCATGTCCCGAGCTGTATAGTTCCTTTTTCAATGATAAGTAAGATTGAATGCCCGACTAGTGTGGATTGTATATGGGCGTCAGAATTCCCTTCCAGATGACTGTATGTGGCATTTTCTGGAACCAATCGTTTCGTGCTTGATAGAATGTCTGCTTGTACTGATGGATCTGCGTTTTCATTAATTGTGAGACCGCAGGTTGTATGCGGGACGAAAACCATACATATACCGCTGTTAACTGAATTTTTCTTTACCACGTCGGAAATTATTTGTGTAATATCAATCATTTCCTTACGTTTTGCTGTTCTGACCTGTATCTTAATCATTTTTCGCCTGCGGTGTAAAAAGTTTTGTAAGCCATATATGTCGAATATATGTCGGCTTTACTTGTGACCTCAAATGGTGCGTGCATGGATATTACTCCAGTTCCACAATCAATCGTTGGGATGTTAAGTCGGGCAAAAAACGTTGCAACTGTTCCACCTCCACCCTGCTCTACTTTTCCAATTTCTGATGGTTGCCAGTGTACCTGATTTTCATCAAAAATTTTTCTTATCCACGCGATATATTCGGCAGCAGGTTCAGTACTTCCTGATTTGCCTCTGCCACCAGTAGTTCTTTCTACACAAACTCCATGTCCGATTCTAGCTGAGTTTTTTGGGTCATACGCTTCTTTATATCCAGGATCAAGCAAGGAAGATACATCTGCAGATATTGCTTTCGAGTTTTCATAAATATATCTCAGGGGTTGCTTGCATCCTGTTTTCTCTGTAATTTCTTCAAGAAAAAACTGAAAGAATGTGGATTGAGCTGATGTAGTTCCGTAACTACCTATTTCTTCCTGGTCAACAAGTATACAGAAAATGCTTTTTTCCGGGTTGTTATTTTCTATAAGGGCTCTGAAACTTGTGTATGCACAAACTCTGTCGTCCTGTCCATATCCCAGAATCATGCTTCTATCAATACCAAGGTCCTTTGCTGGCCCAGCCGGCACTATTTCAAACTCACTGCTTATAATGTCTTCTTCAGTAATTCCGTATTTCTTGTTCAAGATAGAAAAAATATTTCTTTTTACAGGTTCCTTTTCTTCTTCTCTCTCTGGAATTGTAGCAGCAAGAATATTGAGATTTTCTCCAGGGAATCCCTCTTCTATCGTTTTTTTCACCTGGTCTTTTGCAAGGTGTGGTAAAAGGTCTGTGATGGTGAAAACCGGGTCATTCTCATTGTCTCCTATTTCAATTTTTTTGATTTCTCCCGTTTTTAAAACCGCTATCCCATAAAGCGCCAACGGTATTGTTAGCCACTGATACTTTTTTATTCCACCATAATAACATGTTTTGAAATATCCCATACCCTCATCTTCATATACAGGGCTTGGCTTAAGGTCCAATCTTGGCGCGTCTATGTGTGCCACAATAAACCTTGCGCCCTGGTCCATAGGTTGTTTCCCAATGGTACCTAATATGATTTGCTTGCCCTTGTTGATTTTATAAATTTTATCCCCTGGTACCAGTGTTCCTTTTTTTGTTGAAATGTCGCTGAAACCTGTTTTTCTTGCTAACTCCACCACTGCGTCCACAAATTTTCGTTCGGTCTTATTTATTGATATAAACAACCTGTAGTCTTCTGCGAACTGAAGCACTTTGTCTATTTCCTCCTCTTTCCAGGATTTCCATGCATTTGTTTTTAACATGCCTCCTCCAGTATTGAAATGCGAATATCAGATATTGTCTTTCCTGTATTGTAATTAAAAACACTATGTTCGTCAACTTACCAGTGTTCCCACTTAATAACGTCTTCCAGGGATTTTTTTGGAGGGTTTGGTATTTCAGCAGGATATCCCATAGCAATAATTGATACAAGTTTCACTCCATCAGGTGCTTTTACCATTTTAGCAATTCTTGATGCATACGGCTTTTTATCACCTGCTATCCAGCAGCCACCAATCCCATGGGCTTGCGCCGCAATAAGGATATTTTCTGTTGCCGCACAACCATCCTCAAGATAATATTTTGTATCCTGGCAGAAGACAAGAATGCAACAGGAAGCATCCGCAAGAAACTTGCCATAGTCGGTAATGTCTGCCAGTTCAGCAAGTGTTTCTTTTTTTCTTATGACGACAAATGTCCAGGGTTGTAAGTTTCTCGCAGTGGGTGCAAGCCTGCCACAGTCAACGATATCTTTGACAATATTTTCAGGAATCTCTTTTTGTATGAAATTCCTGACGCTTCTCCTGCTTTTTATAACCCTTAGGAGTTCGTTGTTGTTCACCATATTTTTTCCTCCCTTTAAACTTCAAAAAGAAAACATTCTGTCGGTTTCCAATCTGTTTCATATCAGTAGTCAATCCCTTTTTGTGCAGGAATACATGGATATGGGTGTTTTACACACCGCATTTTTGTAACAACGCTTGCCCTTTTATTGATTAATTTAGTGGTACCTCGTCCTGTAAGGATGATATTAAGTTCTGGCATGCGTTCTGTTGCTGATTCAATGAAAGAAATAATATCTCGATCTGCTAATATTCTGTCTCTTAGTGCGATAAGAATTTCATCCAGCACAACCAGATCACATTCCTTTACATTTTGAAACATTTTTAGAAACTTATTCCATTCGTTCGTAAAAAGGGTGTGAAATTGTTTTTTTCTCGATAGCGATGGGTAAACAGGATATTCCCGGCAGAACATAAGAAATTTACATCCTTCGATAGATTTCAGTATTTTAAATTCTCCTGAGTTTTTCTTAAAAAAGGTACAATACACAACCTTTTTCCCCCATCCCAACATTCTTATTGCACATCCTATAGCAGCAGACGTTTTCCCCTTCCCATCTCCAGAAAAAACAATCACAAGTCCCTTTCCCATCAAAACTCTACTGGTTTACCTGTCTCTGCGGATTTATAAATATTCTGAATGATTTTTATCACAGTAATAATTTCTTCAGGCGTAGTGATTGGCTGGGTGTTATTTCTCACGCAATTAACAAAGTGTTCAATTTCAGCCTGATAAACATTGACTGAAGGAAATTCAGCTGTTGCATCTGTTACAACTCCATTAATTTCACTAAAAATTTTCAATGGAGGTTTTGCTTCTGTCCAGTACTGTACACCTGATTTTGTTCCAAAGAGAGAAATTTTCAGACCTGTTTCTGAATTTCCAGCCCAGCTTGCTTCGAGAAACAAAGTTGTATTGTTTTTAAATCTGATAAATCCTGCAGCAAGGTCTTCAACATCAAATGTGCCGGTTGGTTTATCGCCTACTCTACTCCATACAGGTGGCCATCCTCCATCTACTGCCTGATTTTTAAATTTATTGTATGTGACTCCAACAATCAGTTTTGGTTCAGGGCATCCCATAAAATATATCGCGAGGTCAAGAATATGAACACCTATATCAATTAAAGGTCCGCCTCCAGCGAGTTTTTTCGTGGTAAACCAGGTACCAAGTCCTGGAATACCTCTTCTTCTTAAACATGACGCTTTTGCATAGTATACCTCACCCATGTGTCCTGTATCGACCATTTTTTTGATAAACTGGCTGTGAGGTGCGAATCTATGACAGAATGCCACCATGAATTTATTACCAGTTTGTTTTGCTGTTTCCAGAATATTTTGTGCCTCTTCAACGCTCATTGCTACTGGTTTTTCACAAATTACGTGTTTTTGTGCTTTCAATGCTGAAATTGCCTGCTGAGCGTGAAATGCATTTGGGGAACATATACTAACAATATCAATTTGTTCTTTGAGCAGATCTTCCCAGTTAGTAAATCTTTTTAGAATTCCATATTTTTCCGCTACGAATGAAAGTTTCATTTCATTTGGGTCACTGATTGCTGCAACTTCAACATCGGGTAACTGCCGGAATGCTTCAATATGGGCATGAGAAATACCTCCTGCTCCTATAATACCTATTTTTAATTTTTTCATTTTTCCTCCCTCGCATTTTTTGTCTGTCAAAAATTTTGAAAGATATTGGTTGATTAAGAAAACTGATTGCCCCTTTTCATGTCAGACAAGAGACTATGCTCTTTTGATATTACCATTTAAATTTTTCTTGGTATATTTTATCAAAATAAATCTTGAAGTAGACAGTACAATTTTAACATAAATTGAAAAATATTAAATCTTGATGTATATTTTAATATTATGCAGTTTCTAAGCTTATTTTGCCGGGAGTGATATGAGGAAATACGATCCATCCTCAATAGAGGAGAAATGGCGAAGGATATGGGAAGAGACAAAGGTCAATTATACTGACGTGAACAATACCGCTGTAAAGAAATACTATTGCCTTGATATGTTTCCATATCCTTCTGGGTCAGGGTTGCACGTTGGTCACTGGAGAGGCTATGTTCTTTCTGATGTATGGGCGCGATACAAGAGACTTCAGGGATATCATGTTCTCCACCCAATGGGTTGGGATTCATTTGGGCTGCCTGCAGAAAATGATGCAATAAAAAAGGGCATACATCCCAGGATAAGTACAAAGAATAATATAGATAATATACGCAGGCAGTTAAAGGAAATTGGTGCAATGTATGACTGGACCAAGGAAATCAATACCAGTGACCCTGAGTATTATCGGTGGACACAGTGGATTTTTCTTCAGATGTATCACAGGGGTCTTGCATACAGGGCAGAGATGCCAATCAACTGGTGCCCCAATTGCAAGACGGGTCTGGCAAATGAAGAAGTGATCAGTGGTTCTTGTGAAAGATGTGGAAGCCCAGTAACCCGAAAAAGGTTAATGCAATGGATGCTTAAAATTACTGCATACGCAGAGAGACTGCTTACTGACCTTGACCGCCTTGATTGGCCAGAGAAGGTCAAGACCATGCAAAGAAACTGGATTGGCAAGAGCGAAGGAGCGAGTATTTTATTTGTCATCGATGACAAAAAAAACAAAAATATCAAGCTTGAAGTTTTCACTACAAGACCTGATACTCTTTTTGGCGCTACGTATGTCGTGCTTGCACCAGAACATCCATTGACGTTTGAGATTACTTCGTCGGAAAAAATGTCTGAGGTTAAAAAATACGTTGAAGAAGCAACAACGAAGTCAGAACTTGAAAGAACCCAGATGGCTTGTGAAAAAACAGGGGTTTTTACTGGCTGCTATGCTATTAATCCGGTAAACGGTAAAAAAGTTCCTGTATGGGTGGCTGACTATGTGCTTGCCCATTATGGTTCTGGGGCAATTATGTCAGTGCCAGCTCACGACCAGAGAGATTTTGAATTTGCTAAGAAATTTGGATTGCCAGTAATAGAAGTGATTCATAGCGAAATGGCTAAAAGAAATGCCGACGGTTCCCTTGCTACTGCTTATGAGGGTTCTGGAGTTCTCATTAACTCCGGACAATTTACTGGAATGAATTCAGATGAAGCGAAACATGCAATTACCAGGTGGCTTGAAGAAAAGGGCTATGGGTCTTTCAAGATTACCTATAAGTTAAGGGACTGGGTGTTTTCTCGTCAGAGATACTGGGGAGAACCGATACCAATAGTATACTGTGATAAATGTGGTACAGTACCTGTGGACGAAAAGGATTTGCCTGTTGTTCTTCCTGATGTTGAATCATATAAACCAACAGGAACCGGTAAGTCACCTCTTGCAGCGATTGATAAATTCGTTCATACTGTGTGCCCGAAGTGTGCAGGTCATGCTGAACGAGAAACAGATACAATGCCTCAATGGGCTGGTTCTTCATGGTATTTTTTGAGATATCCAAACCCTCATCTTAATACGGCGCCTTTTGACCGCACTATTGTTGACAGATGGTTGCCAGTTGATTGTTATATTGGTGGGGTTGAACATGCGATTCTTCATTTGCTTTATGCGAGATTTTTTACAAAGTTTCTTTTTGATATCGGTGCGATCGGATTTGATGAACCATTTTTGAAACTTTTCAATCAGGGAATGGTAACAAAATTTAGCGAGAAAACAGGGAAACTTGAGAAGATGTCAAAATCTAAAGGAAATGTTGTCAATCCTGACCCACTTGTTAAGAAATATGGTACTGATACTGTGAGGCTATACGAACTATTCATTGGTCCGCCTGAACTGGATTCTGAATGGAATGATGCTGGAATAGAGGGTTGTTATAGATTCTTGAAAAGGGCATGGGATTTTGTGGTTTTGCAGGTGGAGAAAAACCGTGCTACTGACGATATTTCAAAAAAACAGTTGCACATTCTTATCAAAATGGTTAGTGAAAGAATAGAAGATTTCAAGCTTAATACAGCTATCAGTGCCTTTATGGAATTTATAAAGGATTTACCTGAAACTGCCTGTTATTCAAAACAAGATATTGCAAAATTTGTTGTGCTTCTTTCTCCTTTTGTGCCTCATTTTAGCGAAGAACTATGGCGGGAAGTTCTGGGATATCCTGATACAGTTTTTAATGCTAAGTGGCCTGAATTTGATAGTGCCATCATTTCCGATGAAATCATCACGATTCCAGTACAGGTAGATGGCAGGTTTCGTGGAACAATTTCAATTGATAATCTCGCAACCGCTGAAAAAGTTTTCGACTCGGTGCTGAAAAATCAAAGTATTTCAAAATTCTTAAACGGTAAAAAGATTATCAAAAAAATATATATCCCCGGAAAAATTGTTAATTTCGTGACTGAAACAGAAAAAAAATAGGAGCCGGCAATTTGAACCGGCTCCTTATCTGTTTTTGAATTTGTTTACTTTTGTTC
The DNA here is from genome assembly GCA_029552985.1 of bacterium. GTDB lineage: Bacteria > Ratteibacteria > UBA8468 > B48-G9 > DTJG01 > DTJG01. The sequence goes on along the minus strand of JAKPDB010000176.1, from coordinate 112,846 downwards.
GGCCTGCTGTGGTTTTTCTGTTTCCTGCTTTGCTTTTTCTTTTTCCTTTTTTTCTTCTATTCTGTCTTTAATATCACTAATGCCTGCTGCGATCGCTATAATCCCTACAAGCAAAATAAAAAATGGGACTGCTGCCTGGAGTCCTTTCACAAACAATGTCCACCACTTTACAATACCTATCAGCCCCACGATTACCGCTATTATCCCTCCTATTAATGCGCCCATTCATCCTCCTTTTTTGCATCACGTTCAAGTGTTTAATTTATTATTACATCATATTTGACATATGTCAATTTTATGCTCGTGGATGAAATTTTTTATGTACGGTTTTCAACTGTGTTGTTGTTACCTGCGTGTAAATTTTTGTGGTGCTGATGCTTTTATGACCAAGTAACTCCTGAATTACTCTAATATCCATTCCTGCTTCCAGTAGTCGCGTAGCAAATGTATGTCTGAGCATGTGGGGCTTCAAATTAATCTGGAGCCCTGCCGTTTTACCTGCTTTATGAACAATTTTCCAGATATTCTGACGACTCATTGGTTTTCCTGTTTTCGTACCGAATATAAATTGTCCTGGTCCATTCATACAATGTTCAACAAAAGGAGTAATTTCTTGAGGAAAGAAAACAATTCTTTCTTTTTTCCCTTTTCCAGTGACCCGTATCCAGTTTTCTTTAAGATTAATGTCTGTTTTTTTTAATCCGGCAAGTTCTGAAATACGTAAGCCGGTGGTGACAAGCAATCCAAGAATTGCCAAATTTCTTTTGTGTACGTCGTCCCTTTTTGAAATTTTCGTTGAAATAATTTTATCAACATCCTGTTTCCCGATTACAGACGGTATTTTTCTTTCAATTTTCGGACTTTCAAACAGATTGAGGACAGAAGGACTAATGTCTCCTTTGCTTGCCAGATATCTGTAAAGTCCCCTGATAGCAGAAATGTTTCTTGCTATTGTTGTAGATGAAAAATTTTTTCTTTTCAAAAAAATTATGAAATCCAGGAGATTTTTTGCCTTGATGTATTTATAAGAAATGCGATTAGCAGCCAAAAATTCAAAAAAATTTTTCAAGTCCTGATTGTATGCCTGTAACGTATTGTGCGACAGATTTTTCTCGACAGACAGAAAAATCAAAAAATTTTCGCCAATTTCACGAAATTGCTTATGTTCCATAATGTCATGTAGAAACTAAAAATGGGTTTGTTTCTATTTCAGTGCCAATGGTTGTTTTAGGTCCGTGTCCCGGTAGTACTATCATATTCCTATCAAGTTGTAAAATCCTGTGCAATGATTTGAATAGCAAGTATTCATTTCCACCTGGAAGGTCTGTTCTTCCTACTCCGCCGCAAAATAGCAGATCTCCTGAAAAAAGACAATTACCAAGTTTCAAACATACACTTCCAGGAGTGTGTCCGGGAGTATGTATCACAGAGAGAAGAAATTTTTCTGTGACTTTAATCAGTTGATTTTCTTCAAGAAAAAAGTCAGGAGAATCCGCAACAAAATCATTTCCTGATAATATCGAAAGGTTAAGTTCTGGGTTTTTTAAAAACGTTTCATCACTGAGGTGTATTCCAAGCAAAGGACGACTGTTCAGCATGTTTTTTATATAATTTGCGCCGATGTGGTCATAATGTCCGTGTGTATTAATGATGTATCTGACATTGAGTTTTCTTTTTTCAATATGGGTTAAAATCAGGTCTGCATTGGCACCCGGGTCAATAATTAGCGCATTTTTATCGTCATCATGTACGATGTAACAATTTGTTGCCATCTGTCCGACCGTAAATTTTTCAATCTTAACTTCAGAATTTAAGAAGTTCATAATTTATTCCTTCATCATCTCAAGTACTTCATCTTCTGAAAGAGTTGGGATACCGAGTTTTCTTGCTTTTTCCAGTTTTGACCCCGGACTTTCTCCCACAATGAGATAATCAGTTTCTTTTGAAATATTGTCTGAAACCCTTGCTCCATGTTTTTTTAATTCTGTTTTCATTTCTTCTCTTGAAAAGTTTTTAAGAGTCCCCGTAATCACGAATTTTTTCCCGGCAATTTTGCTTGCTTTTTTTATAACCTGTGTTTGTTTGGTCGAAACACCCACCTCTTTGAGTTTTTGAATAAGTTTTATATTGGCGGGATTATTGAAAAATTCTTTAATACTACGTGCAGCAACCTGTCCAATATCTGGAATCTGTGCAAGTTGTTCTTCGGTTGCTTTTGCCATTTCGTCAATGTCTGAAAAATGTTCAGCAAGAATTTCACTTGCTCGTTCTCCGATATGCCTGATTCCGAGTCCATAAATAAATCCTGCAAAAGGTGCGTTCTTGCTTGCCTGGATATTGTCCACCAATTTTTTGCTGGATATTTCTCCCATTCTTTCTATCTGCTCAAGTTGCTGGGGTTGAAGAAAATAAAGGTCCGCGTAATCTTTCACAAGACCAGTATCCACAAGCACATTGACAATTCTTTCCCCAAGTCCCTGAATATTCATGGCCCTTCTACTTGCAAAATGAAGTATTCTTTCCTTAATTTGTGCTGGACAACTAACATTTGGGCACCTGTATGCAACTTCATCTTCGTCTTTTACGACAGGATTATGACATACAGGACATTTTTCCGGTGGATTGATATCTTGTTCTTTTCCTGTGCGCGCTTCTTTGATAACCTTAACAACTTTTGGAATAATCTCTCCTGCCTTTTCCACAAAAACACGATCTCCAATTTTTACATCCAATCTTTTAATTTCATCAAAGTTATGCAAACTGGCTCTGCTTACCGTTGTTCCTGCAAGATGAACAGGTTCAAGAATTGCCACAGGTGTTAACGTTCCTGTTCTTCCAACCTGAACAATCACGTCCTTAATGACTGTTGTTGCCTGTTCAGCCGGAAATTTGTAAGCCACCATCCATCTTGGACTCTTCGACGTACTTCCAAGGATTTCCTGATCTCTGATATTGTTGACTTTTATCACGATACCATCGATTGCATAATCCAGTTGATGTCTTTTTGATTCCCACTGGTGGCAGAATTCTATCACTTCATCAATCGTTTTTGCTAATTTTCTATGTGGATTAACTGGAAATCCAAGATTTTTCAAAATATTCAGTGTCTCCTGCTGGGTTGAAGGATTTGTTTTTTGAAAGAAGCCAGCGTACGAAAAGAATCTCAGACGTCTTCTTGCCACTTCCTTTGGGTCAAGTAGTTTTAATGAGCCTGCAGCTGCATTTCTTGGATTCGCAAATGGTTCTTCACCAGCTTTTAATTTATCTCTATTCAATCTTTCAAAATCAAATTTCGACATATAGACCTCGCCCCTTACTTCAAATTTCTCATCATTTACTACAATGAGAGGTATATCTCTTATGGTTTTGATGTTTTGCGTTATGTCATCTCCCTGAAATCCATCGCCTCTTGTTGCACCTCTGACAAGGGTTTTATTTTCGTATATCAGAGATACTGCCACTCCATCAATTTTTAATTCAAGAAAATATTCAGCAGTTCTGCCAAGCAATTTTCTTATTCTTCGGTCAAACTCCTTTATTTCTTCATCGCTGTAAGTGTTGTCAATGCTCAACATCGGTATTTCGTGTCTGACTGTTTCGAACTGTTCAATGGGCTTTCCCCCTACCCTTCTGGTTGGCGAATCCTGTCTTGCTAAATCAGGATACTGTTGTTCAAGGAGAATCAGTTCGTGCATGATTTTGTCGTACTCTTCGTCGGTAATTACAGGATTGTTTTCAATGTAATATTTTTCATCATAATAATTGATAAGCTTGTAAAGTTCATCCATTCTTTTTTTTATTTTGTCCTTTTCCATATTTTTCCTCCGTCTCAATTTGACGCCTATATAATAAATGATACACTTTTTATGTCAGAATTGAAAAGGAGTAAAAGATGGCAGAGAGATACGAACTTGGCCAGTTACTGATAATGAAGGGTGTGATTACACAGGAGCAACTTGAGGAAGCTCTTGCTCTTCAGAAGAAGACAAAGAAGTTTCTGGGAGAGATCCTTGTCGAAAACGGATATGTTTCACGAGAAGCACTTCTTGAGTGTTTGACTGAGCAAAAAAAGGCTGACTTTATAAGATTATCAAGGGTAAAGGGTATTAAACCAGAGGTTGTAAAACTTATTCCTGAAGTAATAGCGCGCAGGTATACTGTTGTTGCCATTGCTCTTTCTGAAGATGTTCTCGTAGTTGCCATGAAGGACCCCACAGATATTGTCGCAATTGATACAATAAAAAGAATTACAGACAAAAAAGTCAAGGTGGTTAAAGCCGATGAAAAGGAAATACTTGAAAGAATAGATAGATTTTACACCAATACAGGGGACCTTACGGAAACAATAGCTGCGCTGGGAGATGTTAAGGAGTCAACAGAAGAAGAAATAGATGTCAATCAATTAAAAATCGCTGCTGAGGATGCGCCGATAGTGAAATTCGTCAATACTATCTTTTTTCAGGCAGTTGAAAAAAGGCGACTGATATACACCTTGAACCAATGCAGGACGGGGTGTCTCTCAGGTTCAGAATCGATGGGGTGCTACACCAGATGCAAGGGCCCCCAAAAACTTCTTATCCCGGGATTGTTACACGGCTCAAGATTATGGCTTCACTTGACATTGGTGAAAGGAGATTGCCACAGGATGGACGCATCAGAATTCTTGTTGGTTCAAAAGAACTTGATATCAGGGTTTCAACGCTTCCAACAATTTTTGGAGAAAAAATTGTAATGCGTATACTCGATAGAGAAACAGTGCTTCTTGGAATGGAACAACTAGGTTTTGAACCAGAAGATTTGAAAATTTTTCAGGAAGCCCTTATGAAACCGTATGGGATGATTATTGTGACTGGTCCAACAGGTAGTGGAAAGACCACAACATTGTATGCGGGTTTGAGTTACATTAATTCTCCTGATATCAACATAATCACAATTGAAGACCCTGTTGAATATGCAATTCCAGGAATTAATCAGGTTCAGGTGAAACCAAAAATCGGGCTGACTTTTCCCGCAGTATTGCGTACTCTTCTCAGACAGGACCCTGATGTGATTATGGTTGGTGAAATAAGAGACCTCGAAACAGCGCAGATCGCAGTCCAGGCATCTTTGACCGGGCATCTTGTCATATCCACGCTTCACACAAATGATACAGTATCTTCTATTACCCGTCTTTCCTATATGGGTGTTGAGCCATACTTGCTCGCTGATTCCCTGAACATTATCCTTGCGCAACGACTGGTAAGAAAAATATGCCCGAATTGCAAGGAAGAAGACCCTGAAGCAGAGGAATTTATTAACAAGCATGGTCTCTCGCTGGGCAAAAATATCATTCTTTACAGGGGCAAAGGTTGTAGTGATTGCGATAATACGGGCTACCATGGTAGAGTTGCAATTTATGAAATTTTGAATATTTCAAAGCCCATTAGGAAAATGATTGTTGAAAACGCATCCGATGATGAAATCAGGGAACTTGCAAAACAGCAGGGTCTTGTTACATTAAGAGAAGCTGCAATCAAAAAGGCAATTGCTGGAATTACTACGATTCGTGAAGCTCTTTCTTCAACCCTTTCTTTGTAAAAAATGGCAAAATATTTTTATGTTGCACGGGATTCGTCAGGAAAACGGCTTCAGGGTATGCTGGAAGCTGAATCAAACACTGCTGTGATGAATATTTTAAGAAAACAGCAACTTTTGCCTGTTGAAGTAAGGCTTGTAAGCGAAAAGGGAAGTTTGGTTGCCATTACAGAAAAAAGACAGATTAAACAGAGAGGCAAGGTTTCTCTTCCAGAAATGGCTTTGTTTTCGAGGCAACTTTCCACAATGCTTGAAGCAGGAATTCCTATCCTTGATGCTGTTGGAGATCTTGCTTCTCAGACGTCGAACAGGTTTTTTTCTTCTGTGCTTTCAGATATAGCAAGTAATATCAGAGAAGGAACCAGTTTTTCCCAGGCGCTTTCAAAGTATCCAAAGGTTTTCAGCCCATTGTATGTGGCTCTTGTGGTTTCAGGCGAAGAAAGCGGTAATCTTGTAGAGGTTTTGAAAGACCTTTCGTCAGAACTTGAAGATCAGTTGACTCTTTTGAGAAAGGTTCGTCAGGCAGTGAGTTATCCTGCTGTGATACTGGTATTTTTTGTATCTGTGGTTGCATTTGTTTTTTTATATCTTGTGCCAAAATTTCAGGAAATTTTTGAAAGTTTCGGTGCACAACTACCACTATTTACAAGAATTATTTTGCAGATAAGCAGGTTTTCACTGAAGTTTTTTCCATTTTTGTTAGTGGGGCTGATTTTACTGGGGGTTTTTCTTTCTTGGTACAGGAGAACAAAATCAGGCAGCAGAAAAATTGATGGTCTGAAATTGAAGCTGCCGGTTTTTGGAGACCTTTTTCTCAAGGTTAGTTTGGCAAGATTTTCCCGTTCACTTGCGACTCTTCTTCAGGGAGGAGTCAGTATTGTTTCAGCCCTTGATATTGTTGCCAGAACTGCTGGTAATACAATACTGGAGGATCACATTGGCAGAATCAGGCAGGGTGTTATAAATGGAGAATTACTGGGCGACGAAATGAAAAAATACAGATTGTTTCCAGCAATGATGGTGAGAATGGTAAGGGTGGGTGAAGAAACAGGAAGAACCGATGATATGCTGAACAGGGTTTCAAGATTTTTCAGGGACGAGGTTGATGTAACTCTGAATATACTTTCATCAATACTTGAGCCAGTGTTAATTATCGGGCTGGGTGTGATTGTTGGCACGGTTGTGCTTGCAATTTACCTTCCAATTTTCAAACTTGCGGCTACTGTTCGTTAAGAATCTTTTTCAATGCCTGCGGTACTGGATAACCAAGTTTCATAGCATACATAATATCTTTCGTCGCAGATTTTTTGTCTCCTCTGTTGAGCAATGCGACAGCTCTGTAAAAATATAATTGTCCATTTTCAGGATAGATTTTAATTGCAGTAGAAAAGTCCTGAATAGCCCTTTCAATGTTCTTGTTAACCAGAAAAGCGATACCACGATTTTTCAGAGCGTCAACATACATGGGGTTCAATTTCAATGCTGTATCAAAATCCTTAATGGCAGTGTCCCATTTGTTGAGGGATGAGTATAGTACTGCGCGATTGTTATAGGCAGTTGCATAATCAACTTTCAATTCAATGGCTTTATTAAAATCTGAAAGGGCCTGTTGATAGTTTTTTATTGACGCAAAAAGGATTCCTCTGTTGTTATATGCCTCAACATACCAGGGATTAATTTTTATTGCCATTGTGTAATCTCTGAGAGCGTTTTGAATATCAGACTTTTCTGCATAGGCAAGACCGCGATTCAAATATGGTCTTGCTTTGTTTGGTGATTTACTCACTGTATCATTCCAGAGGGTCAAGGCGTCTTTCCATGTATTATTTCTTTGATATGTGGCAATACCATAGAAGCATAAAAGTACTATCAAAAATACTGTTACAACAGACGTTTTTCTTGCAATATAATAAAGGAAAGATGGCAGGAAAAGAGCAAAACCTGTTAAAGGGAGATATAACCTGTGTTCTACGACGAGGTCTGGTTTTGGAATAAGACTTGATTGCGGTAATATTGATATAATATAAATGGCAAGAGAGAAAGAGAGAATTTTGTTTTTCTTGAAAAGTAAGAGACAAAAAAGTGTGACTGCAAGCATTAACGTAAAACCTACAAGGGTTTCAGGTGGTGAAAAGAAGGATTTCGAAATACTGATATCATAATCAAGATTTTGTTTCAGTGGCAGAAAAATCAGTTTGAAATAGATTAAAAATGCCTGTCCCTGAGTAAGAAAATAATCCTTCCGTGTAATAATTTCACCAGGTGGGCCCTGCATGGAACTTACTGATTGAAGTTCAGAAATATTTATTCCATGAGCAAGTAAAAGCGTTGCCGGGATGATAGAAAACAAAAACGCAGAATAAAAGATGACCTTCCATGTTTTTATTACACAATTTAATCGATTTCTGAACCAGAAAAAATACATTAAGATAAGAAATGGGAAAATTATTGCAATTTCTTTTGTAAACATACCTAAAATTGCGAAAATAGAACACATAATAAGCCAGAACCACCTGTTTTCTTTGCGTTCCAATACCTTAATCCAGCACATGAAACCAGAAAGAACAAAAAGCGTTGCAAGGCATGTATGACGCTGGTAGATATAAGTGACTGCCTGAGTTTGTACAGGATGCAGAACAAATATTAGGGATGAAAAAAGCGCAACAACCGTTGTCATATTATTTTCAAACATACCAGAAAAAATTTTTTTTGCGATTCGCCATATCAGAAGACCGCAGCCGATATGAATAAGTAAATTAACAATGTGGTAACCTGTAACGTTGAAATTGTGAATTTTGTAATTAATGGCAAAAGTTAAATAAGTGATAAATCTTGTTGGCCAGTATCTGAACAGTTCACCAATCTTTTCAAGATGCAAAATTCTCCAGTTGTTTGCAATGCATGCAATGTCGTCAAATTGAAATGGGACAGAAAAAGTATTTGAATAGGCAAGGAATGTAGCAAAAAAAATTATCAATGCTGAAACTGACGCGCAAAATTTATATTTATTGGAAGTCATTTTGCTTTTTGGATAGTTTATCACGGAATTTAGATTCTGTTAATTGATTTGACAGCAAGGGTCTTGATGAAGTAGAATTTATTTAATAATAGAAAGGGGGTGATTGAAGTGAGGAAATCAAAAAATTCAAAAAAGGGTTTTACTCTCATTGAGCTGATGGTGGTGGTGATTATTGTTGGGATTCTGGCTGCTGTTGCGATTCCAATTTACAGAAGCAATATTAAGAAGGCAGCAGCATCAGAAGGCGCAGCGCTTCTTGGTTCGGTTCTTACTGCTCAGAAGGTTTATTATGCTGAAAATAACACCTATACAAGCAACAAGTCAGACCTCAATGTTGAGACTGCAGGTAATAAATATTTTACGGATTATACATTAAGTGGGGTTTCTGCCTCAGGATTTACTGCAACAACCACTGGAACCGGAACAGCAGCAGGTGTAACAGTGACAATGACCTATACTAATGCCGGTGGTGCAACAATAAGTTATTCTGGGTTATAAAGCCAGAGGGCTATCAGGTTAATATGAATGTTTGCCTTGGGCTGGACATTGGGTCGCATTACATTAAGGTGATTGAAGGTTATGCGAAAAAAGGGAAATTTTTCATCAAAACAGCAGGGATAATTCGTAATCCTTTGCCACATGCTCATATTAATCTGAATGAAAATAGCCAGAAACAGTTTTCTGGTTTTTTGAAAGAATTTTTAAAAAAAATTGATATCAGAAAAAAAGAAACTGTTTGCGGTATCAGTGGCGATGGCTTGATAATCCACTATTTTGACATCCCTGATATTCCTCCTGAAGAAATCAAAAGCGTTGTTGAACTTGAGGTTCTTCAAGTCATTCCTGGTGGAGTGGAAAAGATTGAATATGATTACACTGTTTTACCTTCTACTTCAGGAAAACACACTGTGATGCTTGTGGGGCTTTCAAAGCCAAAATGTGACTTTTTTGTCAATACGCTTTTGATGAGCGGTTTAAGGCCAGTTATTATGGACGTGGGTGGACTTGCTCTTGTAAATTGTTACAAAACCCTGAGTAATAATTCTTATGGTAATGTTGCGATTATTGATGTGGGAGCAGGCCATACAGTCCTTGCAATCGTTGAAAAAAATGGATTTGTTTTTGTCAGGGACATTGATTTTGGCGGCGACAATATTAATGTTGAAATCAGTAAATTAAAAAAAATTTCTGTGTCAGAAGCAGAGCAATTCAAAAAAAATCCGGATTTTCAGCAGGATGTTGAAAAAATTTTACAAAGTGCTTCGGCTGATGTTTTACAGGAAATATTAACATCGATCAGGTATTTTGAAACACGAACGCAAAAAAAAATAGAAAAATTTCTGTTGACAGGTGGCTCAAGCTTACTTCCAGGGTTTATAAAAATTGTGGAAGAAAATCTTGGAATTTCTGGAAATATCTGGAAACCAATGGAAGGATTATATCAGTACTGCAAAACAGACCAGTCCAGATGCCTTGAAGTATGTTTCAGCCAGGCACTGGGGCTGGTGGCAAGGAAACTGATATGATAGAAATAAATTTATTGAAAAAGCGGCAGCAACAATATTATCAAAGGGTGTTTCTGATAAGAGTGATTTTAATCTACATCATTGGTTTTGTATGTGTTTTGATACTTGCAGGAATTTCATTTTTGTCAAACCGGATTGCGATTAACTCGATACTCACAAGTATTGAACAGTACAATCAAAAGATTAAAAGTGAATATGGCGTTGTTCAGGAACTTGAAAAATACAAAAACCAGATGGATGAAATTGCAAAAAAATTATTTCTTGCCCAAGAAGAGTGCAAAAAAAGAATACTGTGGGGAAAGAAATTTAGCATTGTGATTGGCTCTCTTCCAGAAAAAATATGGTTGGGAAAAATCTCACTCAATCAGGCAAATAAAGATGCTTCAAAGGTTTTTGTGATTGAAGGATACATCAATTCCGAAATTTCAGGCACAAGGAAGTATCTTGCAGATTTTATGGATAATCTGAAAAAAAATTCAGGTGCAGAATTTTCAAGCATTTCTCTTGCGGAAATTAAAAACACAGGCAAATCGCCAAAAGAGCAAATAACGACATTTAGAATTGAATGTATGCTAAAGGAAAAGTGAATGGAAAAGGTATCATCAATAAGAACTCATTTTGTGATTATGCTTGTTCTTTACGGTAGCACCTGGTTGATTATCAATAATATCGTGATAAGGCAGCAGCAAACAATTTTGCAGCAATACAGGAATGAGAAAACATCTCTTGAATACGACTATATGAAACTGAAAAACTATCCTGACTATGTTAATACGATAAGAAAAACCATTAATAATGCAGGAAATAAACTCAACCAATTTCTCTGGATTAACACTGGATACGATCCAAATTTAATGGTTTTTCAGCACATATCTTCAATTGCAGAAAGATTGAACTTAGAGATTACAGGTTTCCAGCCGGCTGAAAAGGTCGATGAGAAATATTACACCTGGAATGTATCCTGCAAGGGGAATTTCTCTGGTATTCTCAGTTTCATAAATGGAATAGAAACTTCGCAGAAATTTCTTAAAATAGATTCTGTAGAAATTACTAGTTTCGAAGATGGAATATCAGTGAGTTTAAAAGTTTCAGGTATTAAAAAACTGGAGTAAGCCATGGACAAAAAAAATAAGAAAAATGTAATTCTGCTTCTGGTGTTACTTGTGATTTTTATCTTTACTCTTGTGCGGGCATTAAAGCCAGTGAAACTAAAAACAATAACAATTTCATCTCCTGATGGAAAAGCTGAGAAAATAAACATACAGAAGGGTGAAACTTCGTCGTCTAAACAGGACAGAATATTCAGTTTTCAGGAAATAGACCAGTCAATCAGTAAGGTGCAATCTCTTGTAAAATCCATAGAGGAGGAACATCGGGTTTCGTCTGTTTCTGTATCAAGAGACCCGTTTGTAAAACCAGGAGCAAAACAAATATCTACTGGAACCAGACCTTCAGAATATACCAGTATCCTTGTTCAGGAAATCCCTGCACCGGATTTCAAGATCTCTGGAATTGTGTATGATAAAGAAAAACCAATGGTGATTCTTGATGACGAAATCAAGGCAGAAAATGAAATAAAATCGGGGTATCTTGTTCAAAAAATTCTTCCAGACAGAGTGATTTTAAAATATAAGGATAAACAATTTGTTCTTTATGTTAACTCTGATTCTATCGAAAATGCTGGAGGCAGTGAAGTGAAATTATCTGATGCAATTGAAACAGGAGACACAGACATTTTTATTACAAAAGCAAATACATATCGGTCTATTTTGAAAGATAGTTCGGCAAATTACCAATCCAGTAAAAAAACGGAAATTATTGCCTCACAATTAGCTATCAATCAGAATAATACAACAAAAAATCAAGCAGTTGCAATTTCTGATACCATTGATAGAACCCAGAAAATTCTTACTGTTCAGGTGGCTTCATTTGCAGGGAATAAAAAGACGCAGGCAATTGAATTTGCAAAAACACTTCTTTCAGAAGGTTACGAAAATGTGAGAGTTGAAAAAATTAAAAATATGTATACAGTTCGGATCGGAGTGGCTTCTGATACAGATACTTTGATTCCATTGTGCGAAAATCTAAAAAAATATTCAGAAACATCGTTTGTGCGAACAGCATTTTATATTCAGAAAAGAATAGTTTTTCCCCCACAGAACGATATGAACATTTAACAGAGAGGCAACTATGAAAAGGTTACTTTTGAAAATCATTGTTTTGAGCGTCTTTATACTTTCTTTCAGTTGCTTTGCATCCCAGAAAATAGAATCATTAACATTCAACCAGACAAAACTGTCGCTTGTCCTTGAGATTTTGAGCAAGAAAACAGGTTCAAAACTTATTCCGGGTTCTGACATTGCAGATAAGCCCATCACAGCATATCTTGAAAACGTCTCTGCAGAACAGGCAATAGAAAGTATTCTTGCTGCAAATGGTTTGTATCGACAAAAATTGCCTGATTCTGATGTTTACATCGTGTATTCAGAACAAAAAAAACTGTCTCCGCAAAAACCTGTAAGTGCCTGTTTTCAACTGAAGCATGCCTTTGCTTCTGATATTGCTACTGAGTTGAAAAATATTGGTTTTGAAAAAAGCATTGCTGTTGATAATCGGACAAATACCATTGTTGTAAAAGATACTCCGGCAAATGTGGAAATTATTAAAGCAATTGTTGAAAATCTTGATGTTGAGCACAAAAACCTACCAGTAAAAACCACTGTATATTCTTTGAAATATGTGACAGCAGGAGACATCTGGCCAGTGGTTTTATCTGTGGTTAAGAAAAACAAAGGTGATAAGGATACTCAGTCAAAGGCAGAAATTACAATTGGTACAAATACAAAAGAAACAGGAGACCTTGGAACAGCGTCTGCTGGCGTAAGTTCAGCTACTACCTCTGGAACAACAGGCACCACTTCTTCAGGGACAACAACCGGTACAGGCACTGGTACAACGGGTACCTACCCTACTCTTACAGGACAGAAAGAAAAAAATATCAGTGGCAAGGTCCAGATTTCCACTGATATTTCAACTGGTTTTTCTATCCTTCCAGATGAAAGAACCAACAGTTTAATTCTCGTGGGAACACAGGATTTTCTTGATGAGGTGACATCCATTATTTCTTCACTTGATACACCTGCTGTTCAGGTTTCAATTGAGGCAATGATAGTGGAATTAACAGAAGATGCCACGAAAAACTTAGGAATAACATGGACAGACAATTCTGGCAATCTTGCAACTATTACAGGAACATTGACAACATCTATTCCTGGATGGGATACCAGTGGAACGATAGCATGGTCAAATCTCGTGGTAAATATAAAAGCACTTCAAACAAAGGGAGAAGCCAATATCCTTGCAAATCCCAGGGTGACAACATTAAACGGGACTCCAGCAACAATCCGTATTACAAGCAACATTCCTGTGGCTCCAAAGGTTACGACAACAAGCACAGGTGGAACAGGTACCACTGTAACTGAATACGAATACAGGGATATTGGCATTATTCTTGTTGCAGTGCCCTATGTGGGTAATAATAATACAGTGACAATGGAAGTTATGCCAAAGGTAATTTCAGCAAAGCAGTCAGCGTTTTTCAAAGATGCAGTGGAAACATCAGAAAGGTCAACCCTTACAAAGGTGAATGTAAAAAATGGTGAAACAATTGTGATTGGCGGTCTTTTGAGTACAGAAAATATCAAGGGAGAAAACAAAGTGCCGGTTTTGGGAAATGTTTTGCCGTTTTTGTTCAGTAATAAGAACAGGCAGATGAAAAAGACAGACCTTGTGATATTTCTCACCCCCCGTATTATTACAGAACAACTTGGCAAAAGAATCGCAGAAGAAGAAAAATCTCGCACAGGCGTTGATAAAGGTGAGCAATGAAAAAAAGGTTTCATGCGGGCTTTACAATTATTGAATTTCTTCTTGCTTTTGTGATTATTGCAATTGCCCTGATAGGAACATCTGCCTTTTATTTTGCCAGTAGCAGAAATCTTAGCCAATCTGATATCACCCGGCTTGCGACTTGGTGTGCAATTGAAAAAATTGAGATGATAAAATCCGCTGACTATTCGCAAATTCAAAACGAAACTGAAAATATAAGAGTTGGAAACATTCAGGTGCAAAGGATTACAAATGTTGTGCCTGACCAAACATTGCCATTGAAAACCGTGACAGTAAAAATTCAGGTACCGGACGGTAAAGAAATTGTCAGTATTTCAACGATGATTGCGCAACCATGAAACTTACAAGAAATAAAAGAGGGCTTGGGCTTATTGAATTAACGGTGGTTCTTGTGCTTGGCTCTCTTGCGATATTTGCATCAAGCAGTATTCTTATAGAATCTTATAAGGAATGGAAAAGGAGCAATGAGATTGCATCCTTACAGGTTGATTTCGACCTTGCATCGCATGTGCTGAAAAGTGTTATTGAAGAAGCAAGTAACGTGGAAATATTAAGTGAAAACCATATCAGGGCTGTCGGACAGAATCAATCATGGATTCATGAGTTTTATCCTGACCCATCAAATCCATCAGTACTTCTATGGAAAAATGTCAGTCGAAATTCAGTAGAGAAAGTGATTACGACATTACAGGATGTTTCTTTTGATATTGAGGACGACCGTGTAGTGGTAAATATTGAAGTTGGTAAAGGAACGAGGTTGATTGCAGGTTCTTTTTCTGTTTATATGAGGAATTCATAGATGAAAAAAGGATATGTTTTGCCAATGGCAATTATTTTTGTGATTGTGGCATTGATTATGGGAATGGGTATTTTATATCTTGGTGGCAATGAACAGATTGCAGCAATGAAGAGGTACCATAAAGAAAAGTCATTTTATATCGCAGAGGCAGGTGCAAACTGGGCATTTGCAAATAAAAGAGCAAATGAGTCATGGCATCCACCAACAAACCCTGTAAGTTTTGGAGGCGGCACATTTGTTGTATCTGAATCAGTTCAGGGAGAAACAATAGTTTTTATATCCACAGGAAGATATGGCAGCCAGGAAACAAGAATTTCAGTTACAACGTATCGGCCTATGGGTTCAGGTGGTGGTGCAGGTGGTTCTTTCGGGCAGGGTTTATTCGGGCATCAATCAGTAACAATTTATAATAATGCCTGGGTCGACAGTTATGATTCGCGACGTGGTCCATATGGACCTTCAAATAGAGGAAATCATGGAGATACTGGCAGTAAGGGCACAATGACTCTTTATAATAATGCACACATTTATGGAACTGCAATGGTTGAAGATGGTCCACAATATTTGTATCTTGGAAACGGTGCTACTGTGTCAGATAGTGATTTATATCATAGTTTCGATGACCCACTTAACAACTTACCAGATGTCACTGTGCCGTCGGATTTAATGAATTTACCATATCCTGTACAAGGTGATTCAAGAATTACAGGTAACTACACAATTTCAAATGGTCGACTGACTGTGGGCAATAACAAGGTTATTACTATTTCTGGTGGTGATTTCAGGTTTAAAAGTATTACCCTAAACAATAATTCTATTATGTACATTACAGGAAATACGAGGTTTTACATTGAATCATCTTTGACTCTTTCGAATAATACTCAGGTAATTATACAAAACAATGGTGTTGTTATCTGGTATTTGGGTAATCAGGGCACTTCTTTTACTCCAACTCTTGCAAATAATTCTGTGATTAATAACACATCACAGACAACAGGAAATTTAAGGATTTATGTTGCAAGTTCCACCAATTTGACGCTTGCCAATAATGCGCAGGCATTTAATGGCGTAATTTATGCTCCTACTTCAAGCATTACCCTTGCTAATAACAG
Organism: bacterium; assembly: GCA_029552985.1. Taxonomy (GTDB): domain Bacteria; phylum Ratteibacteria; class UBA8468; order B48-G9; family DTJG01; genus DTJG01. The sequence continues at coordinate 96,907 of JAKPDB010000176.1, read as the reverse complement.
TCAATTTTTTGGAGGTATTGTTTCTAACAATCTTACTCTGATTAATAATGCAATTGTTCATTATGATGTGGCGCTACGAGAGATAAGTTTTCCTGAAGACCCTGGTTTGGGCACTGGGCCAGGAACAAGAATTATTGTACGTTGGACAAAACCCGACTGGTCAGCAAGATTTCAATAACCGTTATTTTTAAAAAATAGCAGGAAAAATTTATGTGTGAGTATATTTTATTGTCTCCTGGTTCACAATACAGACGAGAAAACAGAAGGTGGCAGGGAATTCCAGGAATTGCAATGACTCCTGATGGGTTGTTGTGGGCAACCTGGTACAGTGGTGGAGATGGAGAAGGACCTTGCAATTACGTGATTGTTGTCAATAGCAAAGATAAGGGGAGTAGCTGGAGTGAACCAGTAATTGTGATTGATCCGCCTGATGAAATACGCGCCTTTGACCCGTGTTTATGGACTGACCCAACTGGTAAATTATGGCTATTCTGGGCAATGAGTAAAAACTGGTGGGATGGAAAAGCAGGTGTCTGGGCAGTAACTGCTGAAAAAGTATCTGGTGAATTTGTATGGAGTAAGCCGCGAAGAATTGCTGACGGTATTATGATGAATAAGCCACTTGTGCTTTCAAGCGGTGAATGGCTATTTCCAATCGCTGTCTGGAACAGGCAGCCATTGTTGCCTGAAATGAGCAATTTAAGATTTTCAAATGTTTATGTATCAACTGACAGCGGAAAAACGATCACGTTTCTTGGGAGCGCTGATGTTCCTGACAGGACATGTGATGAACACATGATAGTGGAATTGAAAAATGGTGTTTTGTGGATGCTTGTGAGAACGTCCTATGGAATAGGCGAAAGTTATTCTTATGATAGAGGAAGAACATGGACAAAGGGATGTCCTTCTAAAATTGCTGGCCCTGGTTCAAGATTTCATAGCAGAAGATTAAACTCTGGCAACCTGTTGTTGATAAACCACTATGGTTTCAAGGACAAAATTCGTTCTCACCTGACTGCTATGCTTTCTGAAGACGATGGAAGAACATGGCGTTATCAACTTCTTCTTGATGAAAGGGAAAATGTTTCATATCCTGATGCGATTGAAACTGAAGATGGGAAAATCTTTATCATATATGACCACGACCGCTATGGGAAAAAAGAAATTTTGATGGCAGTCATTACAGAGCAGGATATTAAATCAGGAAAAATTGTCACGCCTGACTCAAAATTAAAGGTACCTGTTGACAGATAATGGAACACATACTTTCTTTTCTCGCAAACATCATAATAACAATCATTGAAAAAACTGGTTATCTGGGAGTTTTTGTTCTGATGACGTTTGAATCAGCGCTGATTCCAATTCCTTCAGAAATTACAATGCCATTTGCCGGTTATCTTGTTTCGATTAACAAAATGAATCTTCATATTCTTTCTCTGGTTGGGGCGCTCGCAAATCTTGTGGGCTCAGTTGGCGCATATTTCCTTGGTTTCTGGCTTGAAGACCGTTTGATACGACAATGGATAAAAAATCGCGGGAAATTTCTTTTAATTTCAGAAGATGATTACGACAGGGCTGAACGATGGTTTAGAAAATACGGAGACCCTGTGGTTTTCTTTTCAAGATTAACGCCTGGTGTCAGGACATTTATTTCACTGCCTGCTGGTGTTGCAAAAACCAATTTCAGTAAATTCTGCATATTTACCTTTATTGGTTCACTAATATGGGCATATTTTCTTTCTTATATTGGCTTTTTCTTTGGTAAAAACTGGTCACGCATTGAGATTTATTACAGGAAATATGAGTATCTGATTTTCTTTTTCATTGTGGTGATGATTTTCTGGTTTGTTTTCAGCAAGGTAAAAAAGAAAAGAATATAATTATTCCCAGCCCTCTTTCCCCTTTAATGGTACAAACTGACACCCACCATGATTTTCTTTTATTAGTTTCCCCTTTTTCTTTATTACGCGAATTAAATCCTGTGAATACAGTGTTCCAACAGGAATAATAATTCTTCCACCTTCATCAAGTTGTTCAATCAAGGATTTGGGAATGTCAGGTGCGCCTGCTGTGACAATGATGATTTTATATGGAGCAAATTCCTTTAATCCTAAAGTACCATCTCCAACGATAATATGCGCCTGATAACCAAGTTTTGCAAGGGTTTTTTTCGCTCTTTCTGCAAGTTCAGGAATTCTTTCAATTGAGAAGACATTGCAACCAAGTTCACATAATATTGCTGTTTGATAACCCGAACCTGTGCCAATTTCAAGAACTCTGTCGTTTTTTTCGGGTTCTGCAAGTTCTGTCATAATTGCAACCATGTATGGCTGGCTGATCGTTTGACCATAATCAATTGGCAACGGACAGTCATCATACGCAGAAGACCTGAATTGTTCAAGAACGAATTGTTCTCGCGGGACTTTAAGAAATGCAGAGAGTACCCGCTCATTTCTTATACCTCTTGCGCGGATTTGATGTTCCACCATCAATTTCCTTAATCTTTCATAATCTAAATTTTCTTCCATGGCACACACATATTTTCAAAAGCATCAAAAAAAAGTTTATTGTGTCTCTTATTGGTCTGATTTTACTTTTTTCACTCCGGTAAACTGTGCTGACAGGAATTGAGATGACTTTTACTCCTTTCCAGCAAGCCCGCAGAAGTATTTCGGTTTCTGTTTCAAAGTGCTCTGTGATAATCGGCATATTTTCCAGTACCTTTTTTTTGACTGCCCTGAATCCATTCTGGGTATCTGGTATCCATTGAAAGCAAAGGACTGAAATCAAAATTGACATGGAAAGGTTGGTTAATCTTCTGATGGGTGGCATATTACTACCGATGATTTTTCTTCTTCCGACAATAATTCCTGCTGTTTTATTTTTTTCAAGGGCTTTAATGAATAGATGCAGGTCAGAAACAGGATGCTGGCCATCTCCATCCATCGTGATAATGGTATCGTATGGAAGATGTTTAAAGTGCTGAAAACCTGTTTTTAATGCTGCACCTTTTCCTTTACATACAGGATGCCTAATTACAAACGCCCCATGTTGTTTTGCAATATTTCCAGTATTATCGTTTGAGCCATCGTCAACAACACAGACATAATCAGTGATTTTAAGGATTTCATCAACCAGTTTGCCAATGTTTCTGGCTTCATTGTGCGCTGGAATCAGCACTGCGATACTTCCTTTGTTCATCGTGAGTTCCTAATCAATGATTTCACTCTGGATACAGTGTTCCAGATACTCTTTAATTTGTACATATTTTTCTTGCAGATACAATCTGTTGCTTAAAATTCTCTCTGCTTCTTTTCTGGATTCATTGAGGATTTCAATATCTGTGACAATATTGCCTATTTTCAAAGGTAGTACTCCGTGCTGACGAACTCCGAGCAGGTCTCCGGGTCCTCTCAAAGAAAGATCTATTTCAGCCAGTTTCAGCCCGTCTTCAATTTCAAGAAATGATTCAAGCCTGCCAATAGATTCCGGATCATCAGTATGGTGAATCAAAATACAATATCCAATTTCACCACTTCGGCCTACCCTACCCCGCATTTGATGTAATTGAGATAATCCAAATTTTTCAGCCTGGTCAATGATGATAAAATTTGCGTCAGGAATATCAATGCCAACCTCAATAACAGTAGTAGAAACAATGATGCGAATCTTTTTTTCTTTAAAATGTTCTATAATAGAAGATTTTTCATGTCCTGGCAATCTTCCGTGAAGTAATGCGACATAATGCGGTTCAACAACCTGACAGATTTTATTGAAATGGTAGGTAACTGAAGATTCTTCTGTGGCTGTAATGGTGGGCGCAACAAAGTATCCCTGTTTTCCATCGTGTACCTGTTTTTTTATAAATTCATAAACCTTTTCAGTTTCTTCGTTTTTGAAAAGGTAACTGATAATTTTTCGGCTTCCTTTTGGCAACTGTCCGATTGTTGACATGTCGACGTTGCCATAAAAAGCGAGAGCCACACTTCTTGGAATTGGCGTTGCACTCATTGCAAGATAATGAATTCTACTACCCTTTTTCTGTAACAGGTTTCTCTGCTCAACCCCAAATTTATGCTGTTCATCCACAACAATCGCCTTCAGTTCTGGATATACAATTCTTTCATTCAGAAGTGCATGCGTTCCAAATACCACCCGGATTTGTTTTTTTTCTATTTTTTCCCGTATCTCCCTTTTCATTTTTTCAGGGAGATTTCCTGTCAAAAGTGCACTTTCAATTCCACACGAAAGAAAAAATGGATTCCAGTTCAAATAGTGTTGTTCTGCCAGAATTTCGGTTGGAGCAAGAAACACTCCCTGACCACCGTCTTTTGAAAAAAGCCAGAGAAAAAATATCGCAACCACTGTTTTTCCTGAACCCACTTCTCCCTGTAATAGGCGATTGATAATCTTACCCTTATTAAGGTCGTTCAATATCTCTTCCATCACCTTCGTCTGGTCTTTTGTAACTTGAAACGGAAGCATTTTTTCAAAGTTATGAACTAATGAACTTATGAACCTATTGTCATCAATATTTTTGGGTTGTCCAGTGGCTATGATTTTTTTATAAATGAGTCCGATCTGTAATCTGAAAAATTCATCAAAAATTAAATGGCGTCGAGCTCTTTCAAGATTTATCTGATTTTCTGGAAAGTGGATGTTTGTAAGGGCGTGCTTCATGCTTGATAGTTTCAATCGAACTCTATCTTCCAGTGGAAGAATGTCCTGGGGGAATTGTTGTATATTTTTTAAAATATATCGCATGCACTTTCTCAAAAAGTTCTGTGTTAAACCAGAGACAACCGAATAAACAGGAAGAATATAATCAGGTCTTTTTTTATTTTCAAGAATTTCAAAAAGCGGATTGTTGATTTGAAGATTTTCTTTGTAAATATCAATTTTCCCATATACAAACACCTTTGTTCCTGGTTTCAGGGTGTTTAAAATATAATTCTGGTTGAAGAAGATCAGGAAGATTACGCCGGTTCCATCGGATATTGCAATTCTGACAAGGGAAAGTTTTCTTATTCGTTTTTCTTCTGCTGCAATGACATCTCCTTTTACCGAGACAGTTTCACCAGGAATTACTTCACTGATTTTTTTAATCTGCCTTCTATCAAGATATTTGCGCGGGAAATGAAATAATAAGTCCTTTATTGTGAAAATATCCATTTTATGAAAACACTCTGCTTTCTGGGGGCCAACTCCTGGAATCATTTTAACTGAAGTTTCAGGCGTCAACATACTCACCGAAGTGGTAATTCCATTTGTTCCTGTGAAATGGAAATCAGTTTATAAAATTTTAATACCCTTAAAAGGTCGCAGATGGGCGAAGAATAGACCTTTCTCGGTTCTATTTTATTGATAACGCCTGTTAGAATTACCGGAATAGTAATCAAATGATTAATCCCTGTGCCCTGGAGTTTTTCCAGCACCTTCTGCCTTAGGTCGATATGAGCCGGCAATTGTGGAATGACCAGAATTTTTTTGAAATTTTCTCCCCTGAACCATTCGAGAAGTTTCTTTTCTTGATTTTCTTTTGCGAATTCAAGAATTTCGGGAAATGTTTCGAGAACCCTTGTTGTGATTTTACATGTGTGCCATGCAATTGGTTTGACGATTGCTGTGCAGATGTGTTCAGCAGACATTTCATCAAGGATAAAACCTGTGTCTGAATTATCTTCGTTTTTTGTTTTTCTTATAAGGACAAGATTTCCACTTCTTGCGGTAAAATATTTCCTTTGTTGAAAAAATTCTTCCACCAGTTCCAGAATTACTTCACTCATGGTCAGGGAATAAAGTAAAGCGAAAGAAAATAACTACCTTTATACAGCATAGCAACAATGGCACCTATTGCCAGATAAGGACCAAATGGAACATAATCGTCCCATTTTTTCTTTTTTGAGTATATCAGCATAAGGCTTATGATAGTGCCAAGAATCGAACCAAAGAAAATAGATAAAAATACTCCTTTCCATCCAAGAAATGCACCGATTGCTGCAAGAAGTTTAAGGTCCCCACCACCCATGGCTTCTCTTTTCCATATGATTTTGCCGATGATCGCAAGAAATGCTACAAGCAGTGCTCCTGTGAAAATTCCGGTAACGCTATACAATGCCCTTATTGCCATATACCAATTTCCGCTTTGAGGAAAAAAGAAATTCTCACACAATAAGGCTCCTATCAACCCCAATGGTATAAGGGGAAGTACAATGACATCTGGCACAAGAAAAGTTTCAAAGTCAATGCCACTTATGATGACAAGCCCGAGAGTAAAAATGAAGTAAAACAAAAAAACGCATGGAAAATTTGCCACCCAGAACTTCTGGTAAAGCAATAGAGTTAAAAGTCCCATAGTGAATTCAATGACAGGATATCTTGGGGAAATGACTTTTTTACAATAGTGGCATCTACCCCGTAGAATGATATAACTTAGAATCGGGATATTGTAATACCATGGTATGGAATGACGGCACTTAGGACAGAAAGAACCAGGAAAAATGATTGATTTATTTCTTGGTAATCTGTATATACAAACATTTGCGAAACTTCCAAAACATGTGCCAATTAAAAATGCAAGAAAATATTTCATGGTATCAAAAGTTTTTGTCCAATTTTAACGCTATCGGTCTTCATTTTGTTCGCTTCTTTTATTTTTTGTTTTGTTGTACTATATTTTTTTGCAATAGAAGAAAGTGTATCGCCCTTTTTGACAACATAATAGGCTTTTTCAGCAGATTCTTTGGCCTGGGAGGAACTTTCATTCTTTCTGGGTTCTACTAATTTTAATGCCTGTTTGAGAGCAAAAATTTCACTTTCCTGTCTTGTGATTTCACTAACAAGGACCTGCTGTATTTTCTCTATTTGCTGGTAAATCTCTTTCTTTGTATTTTCAAATTCTTCTTTTTGAATGTAATCTTTTGTACTTAAGGAGTCCATTGCAGTGGCAATCTGTTGCATGGAGGTTTTTATGCCCAGAAGATCTTTCTGATAATTGACCATTGAATCTGTCAGAGAAACAGAGGTTTTTATCAGATCGTTTTGAGATTTCCTCAGTGTTTCAATGTCCTGGGTAAATTGATTATTTTTTTCTTCCTGATTTTTTCTGAAAATTTCAAATTCTTTTCTCTGGTTTTGAACAGAGTCATCAAATGCAATTTTTACATCGTTAATCTGAGTTTTTAAATCTTCTGCCAGTTTGAGCAAGGATGCTTGCTGCTGTTCCTGACTTTGTTGTAACTGTTCTATCCTGGCACCGACTTCTTGAAATTTAGTTGAATTGGTTGTTTCACTTGTTGCCAATTTCTGTTCAATCTCCTCCTTTAATAAAGTAACATCATCCTTCATTGCAATACTCGTGCACCCACACAATCCAAGGCTCAAAAGGAAAGATAATAGAATATTTTGACGGTTCTTCATTGTTTTATCTTAAATTCGCATCTTCTGTTCTTTGCCCATGCTTGTTCGTTGTGCTCAGGATCTGCTGGTTTTGCTTCACCATAACTGATTGTGTAAAGTCTCTTTGGAGAGATGCCAAGCCCTATCAGAAAATTTCTCGTGCTCAGCGCCCTTTGTTCTCCAAGTACAAGATTATACTCATCTGTTCCGCGTTCATCACAATGGCCTTCAATCAAAATAGAAACCTGCGGATTTTTCTTCAGATAATCAGCAAGGGTTTGCAATTTTCCTTGCTCAGAAATTTTTATGTTGTATTTATCAAAGTCAAAATAAATGGGCTGGAAGGTAGTTTTTATCTGTTCGCTGGGTTCTACAAATGTTGGTGTTTCTGATGGTTTTACAGGTGGTATCTCTCCACCGGTTGTAGCGATTAGTCTTTCACCTGGTGTGGCTGTACCTGGTTCTGGCTTGGTTGTCACAGCAGGTGGAGTGACAGTTGGTTGCTTTGTTACTGAGGGCTGTTCTGGTTTTGTTGGTTCTATTTTTGAAGATGGAGCAGGTTTTTTTGAATAAGGACAGCATCCTGAAAAAATAAAAACCAGAACGGCTATACAAGCGACTACACCTACCTTTATTCTCTTATCCATGTCTCCTCCTTATTAACTTGTTAATTTGATTATATCAAAGTCCAGTATTTTGTCAACGAATGTCCCAGCATCCACTCCAGGCATTGTCTGCGACTTTTCTCGTTTTTAAGGAGTATATATCTATCGTCCATAAAGAGTTGATAAATTTTTCCTGTCTGGTAAAGAGTATATGTCTACTATCAGGTGCCCAGGACGGTGCATCGCACCAGGACAGTGATTGTGTGAGAATTTTTCTTTTGCCTGTTTTCCACTCATATATTTCTATGAACATCTCTGTTCCATATCTTACCGCATACGCAATATATTTTCCATCTGGTGACCAGCAGGGAGATGTGATATAGTTTGATGGGATATCCAGTTTTCTTGCATTCACTCCATAGGTATTCATGACCCATAACCTTGTTTTGCCATCTCTGTCAGATACAAATACAATGTTTTCTCCTTCAGGAGAAACTGACGGTGATGCGTTCAATCCTTTTTTTTCAGTAAGCCGTTTCAAAATAATTCCATTCAGGTCAACAAGATAAATATCAGGATTCCCGCTTTTGCTTAAAACAACTGCTACGCAATTTTGATTTCTAAAAAACGATGCGCATGCATTGAGCCCGGGTTCTGCAACAAATGTTTTCACTTCACCTGTCGAAACGTCAATCATTTCAAGAGCAGGAAAGGTCTTTCTGTATGAAAGAAAAAGAACCTTTTTCATATCAGGAAACCATCTCGGATAATTGATGATGTAGTCAGTTTTTAGAAGAGCCGTTGCATTTGAACCATCATATCCTGCAGTCATTAAACAATACTTTCCATCCCTTTTTGTCATATACAGAATTTTACTTCTGGCAATTCCTGGTTTTCCAGTTAGGCGATACACAATTTCGTCACTTACAGTATGGGCAAGTTCAACCGGGGATTTACTGGTTTCAATTACAAATTGAGAAAAAATAGATTTTTCAATTGTATCATAAATTACGGTTTCAAGTTTTCCGTTTGTTTTGCACAGAATTAAAATACTCGCATTGTTTTTTGACAATCCATCATCCAGTTCTGATTGAATGTTGAAGCTTTTCTTGAAACTGGTATTCTTGATTTCTAACCAATCAGATTGATTCAGGTCCTTTACCAGTTGAGTGCAAAATTCATCGAGAAATTTTGTTTTTTCCTCTCCTATCAAAATCACAGCATTGGTTTTCATTTCTGTGGACGAGGTAATCTCGATGATTATTCTGCTCTGTCCGTAAACTAAAGAAAAAGTAATAAGGCATAATAATAAGATCATTCCATGTTTGTTCATTCTATCCCCTTTGTGTTGAATTTTACAGCAATTTCAAGATATTCTGATTTATAAGTTCTTGGAAGTGGTGGTATGCCCGATGCTTCTTTCACTGCCTTAATAGCGCTCTCGTCAAATTCCTTAAATCCCGAACTTTTTTCAAGTATGATTTCTTCAACTGATCCGTCTTTTTTGATTTTAAATGACACAACAGAAGTTGAAGAATAACTTTTCCCTTTTGGCACTTTCCACTTTCTTTGCAAAATTAATTTAATATTCTCAAGATATTCAACAGGTATGATGTTATCCGCAGGTAATGTTGACGTCTGAATGCCCACGGATGAACCTGTCTCTACTTCGGTATTTGTTAGTGGAAAAATTTTTGAGGCAAGAGAAGTTTTTCCTTGCGGAACGTTCTGAGCAGATGTTGATTTACCAGAAGATGATGCATCTTCTGATTTAGTAGATGATGCGGTTCTGGATAATTTTTTGTTTATGTCAGCGATAAATTCCTCAGGCGAAAATTTTTCAACAGAAGATGTCGTTCCGACAATTCCTTCACCACCTGTTTTTTCCGCATGTGTGGCTGTTTGAATTGGAAAATCTTTATGAGGTATACTAACTATTGATGCTTCAGCATGTTCGGGTTTGAATGGTGATATCACATGATTTGAAATTTCTAAAGCAGGTGGTAAACTCATTAAATCAACCACATATACTGGTACTACTTGCTTTGTTTTCATTGAACTATGGACAATGAGAATAATAGGTAGTGCATGGATGAATACTGAAGCCAGTAATGCCTTTTTCATTTTTCAGTTTTTGCCTGTGTGGCAAGACCTATTTTCTTTACATCAGCACGTTTCAAAACATCCAGAACGCTGATTAATTCCTGATATGTAATGAATCTATCTCCTTTTATGACAATTCCAAGTTCTGGATTTTGCGACATCGTACTGCGAACGATATTTTCAAGGTTTTCAATCCGCACCTGCTGATTTCCCCAGAAAATTACTCCATTTTTTGCTACAGTTAGAATAACACTTCTCTGGACAGCCATTTTACTTGGGCCAGAAACTGGCAGTTTCACTTCCATGCCCTGCTCTATCATTGGAGATACAATCATCAATATTATGACGAGAACAAGAGCTACATCGATAAAATTAATAATATTGATTCTACTGAGAGCATTTTCACTGTTCTGTTCTGTTTCAAAAAAAATATTGTTTTTCATTTGATGGCTGTGTAGAATGATTCAAGGATATAGTTTCCCTGCGTCTGTATATTTCGTACCTGCCCGTTTAAGTAATTGTATCCAAGTGCTGCGGGTATCGCAACAAGAAGTCCAACAAAGGTAACAATCAATGCTTCTGAAATGCCTGAAGCAATAATTGATACTGATGATGTTCCTGTCTGTCCGATATTATGAAAAGCCATAAGTATTCCCCACACTGTTCCGAGAAGCCCCATAAATGGAGCGACAGCAGAGATAGAAAGCAAGAAGTCAATTTTGTTATTCAGATAGGATATTTCCTCGTTGGCAAATTTTTTGAGCAGAGTAAGGGCATTTTCTTCAGAAAGATTCTGTCTGGTTTTTTCCTGCAGAATCCTTGATAATATTCTTGACCATGGTGAACCAGGCACATTCAACATCTTTCCATTGTAAAAGTTCGAAACAAACTTTTCATTTGCGCGACGTACTCTTTTTATCAGTATAAACTTATCAATCATAATAGCCCAGCTGTAAATTGAAAGCAGAAACAGTACCACCAGGTCTATTTTACCTACCCAGTCGCAGTGCTTCCAGCTTGCTATCCATATATTTTCCATTGTCTGTATCCTTTATGATTTTATGCGCCCCCAGCCGGAATCGAACCGGCGCTACCACCTTGAAAGAGTGGTGACCTTGGCCGCTAGTCGATGGGGGCTATTTAGTTCCTATTTATTATAAGGACAAACCTGTATTCAGTCAAGAAACCGAATTGTGCCGCAATAAATCCATCCTCTATTTCTTTGGGTTTCATCTTCTCTCATGTTCTTTCTTTTTCTTCTCCCCCTGTGGGATAGGATGAACTCAAATCTCCCCGATTCTTCTTTTAAAAAGCAGGGAGAAAATACTAATGAATCTTTGCTCGTTTTTTAATAAAGACCTGAGATTTTTAAGTTGGATGTTAAATCCATAAAAGATGATGTCCCTTACCGAATGTTTTTTTGAGACAAGTATTTGTTCCTTCGACAAAGAGTTCGATGTTTAATGTACCCGTTGCTTCAATGACAATTTTTCTTTTCTGGGTACCGTTTTTTTTGTTACATACGAGAGAAACAGATTTTTTATTGAATCTCAGATTTTTGATTCCATGCGTACATTCATCAGATATATTCCAGTAAATGGTATTGGAGCTTGCATCAAGGGTAAAGCCAAGAATGTTTTCGATTAACATTGCAATAGGTCCGAGTCCGCTCCATCCGACGAATGCATTTCTTACAAGGGCTCCGGTTTCTTTTACTGTTGCTGGCATAAAAAATTCAGGGCTGTATGCTTCCCATATACCTGAGTACGTCTTATCATTGAAAACTTCAGTCATACCAATCAAATGTTTCAGGGCAATCTTTTTTGCAATGCTGGCTCTATTATTTTTTTTCAATCCGGATAAAATCATATAATTTGTGGGAGCCCAAACTCCGCCAAGCCAGTACGCGCCAAATGGGTCGTAGTTTGGATCAGATTTTGCCAGGGATGGGACAGGGTGTAGTGTCCAGAATTCACATGGATTTAAAAGATGCTGCACCATGCCATTAATCTGGTCGTTGTCTGCGACTTGACTAATCATTGGCCAGAATGAAGCAACAGTTTTTGCATTGAGAAAATTGTGCCTGAGGGAGGGACTGTTTCGTGAGAAAATGTCATAATAAAACTGATGTTTTTCACACCAGTGGTATTTATTGATTAGATTTTTAAGATTTTGAAATTCTGAAAGAAAAAACTCCTCATCCTTATTTTTATTGAGTAAGTGGGCAATTTTTGCGATATAATTGGCACTCAATGCCTGCTGGCAGGCAAGGTCTATCCAGCACACATCACTTCCATTGAGAAACTGTGAAACATAACCGCTGCGCGGGGAATTGTCCATGCCGCTGGAGCCAGTATCTTCAAACCAGTAGAGGCCACTGCTGCGGCTTCTATTTTTTTTAATCCATAAATAATAATTTTTCAAAACAGGGAAAATCTTTTCGAATCGTGATTTGTCTCCAGTAGCAAGATAGTATTCCCATTCTGCCCAGGCGTAAAGTGGTGGATTAATTCTTTCTCCATAGGCGGGCTTTTCTGTTTTAATCCTGTAAGCCATACTGATATAACCATCTTGCCTTTGAAGTCTGTAAAGATTGTCAAGATTGTTAGTCGCTGGCAATGTTTCGTTGGAGTATCTCAGGAAGAAAACCATAAAACATGAATCCCACTGCCAGATAATTCCTACGCCTGGCATACAGCTTACAAAAGGAAGCCAGTTAGCTTTTTCAGGATACTCGATATTCTGGAAAGCAGTTTTCCAGCAGGTGTAATAAAGATTTATAAATTCAGGCATTTTTTCGTATACTGGTTCTGGCAGTTGACCTTCATTGTAGACGAATTTTTCTTTCATTTTATTCCCCTGTCATTGTTTCATTATCATGTTTGTGTTTCTTTTGAGTACTTCATGTTCCAGGTATTCCTCAAGAGCCTTCTGCCATGGCCTGGGTTGATAAAAATTTTTGCTAAACAATGTTGTATCAAGGGCAGAAAATCGAGGTCTTTCTGCTATTGATTGGTGAAAATGTTTAATACTCACAGGAACTAATAAAGATGTATCAATACGCAGGTGATTACATATGTACAGTGCATATTCATGCCAGTTACAAAAACCACTATTACAGAAATGAAGTAGACCGTAAGATTGTTTTTTTGCTATTTCAAACAGTGCTGTCGCAAGGTCTTTTGCGTATGTGGGAGAGTTAACAAGGTCTGTTGTGACTATAGTTTTTTCTCCGCTTAGTAATTTGCCTGGAAGGGCACTTGCAAAGTTATTTCCATTTTTTCCGAATATTCTTGAACTTCGTACAATGGTGTACTTTGAACACATACTGGATACAATTCTTTCTCCTTCAAATTTTGTTTTTCCATAAATTGAAAGCGGATGCGGAACATCCTGTTCTTTATAAGGTTGTTTTTGCATTCCATCAAAGACAAAATCTGTACTGAGATAAACAAGATGCGCATTAATTTTTTCTGCAAAAAACGCAATGTTATTTGTGCCAGAAACATTTACTCTGAACGCTGAAACCGGGTCATTTTCTGAAAGGTCAACATTGGTAAATGCAGCAAGATGAAATACAACATCAGGTTTTATTTGATAGAATATGGTTCTAACAGAAAAAAAATCTGTGATATTGCATTCTTTTCTTGATAGAACAACCGGTTTTTCAGATTCAGTAATTTCTGACAGATATCGTCCAACAAGTCCGGTGCCACCAGTAATTAGAATTTTCATAAATCAGGATATCTACTTTTGTAATATTTCTGAAATTCAGGACTATTTTTTATAAACTTCCACCACTTTTCATTATTTACATACCAACTGATTGTTTCATCAATCCCTTTTTCAAAATCATAGACAGGATAAAATCCAAGTTTTTGAATTTTTTCCGACGATAAACTGTATCTTTTATCGTGAGCGATGCGGTCAGGAACGTTTATTATCAGATTTTTGTCTTTACCAAGAGCTTTCAGGATTTTACAGAGCACATCAATATTTTTTCTTTCCTGGCAAGCTGAGACATTGTAAATCTGGCCAGGTTCTCCCTTTTCAATGAGCAGATCAATTGCTCTGCATGTATCAAGTACATATAGCCAGTCACGTATTTGTTGTCCATCTCCATATAATGGAATTTTTTTGTTTTCAAGAGCATTTGTTATTGCAAGCGGAATGAACTTTTCAGGATGTTGAAATGGGCCAAAATTGTTTGTAAATCTCACTATGAGTGCCGGGATTTTGTAGCACCGAATGTAAGAAATTACCAGTAAATCAGCAGAAGCTTTGCTTGCGGCATATGGATTTGTGGGATTTAACGGAGAATGCTCTGCGAATGAACCAGATTCAATACTTCCATAAACTTCATCAGTTGAAATGTGAATGTACTTCGTAATTGACCTTGAATTTTTTACCACTTCCAGTATCCGATAAGTGCCCAGAATATCAGTCAGTAAAAAAGTTTCGGGGTTCGCAAGAGATCTGTCCACATGGGTTTCAGCCGCGAAATGGACAATGATATCGCATTCGTTCAGGATTTCTTTAATCTCAGTCGCATGGCAGATATCAAGTTTCATAAATGTGTGGTTGGTAAACTCACTTAAGAATTCAAGCGTAAGGGGATTTGCGGCATATGTCATCTTATCTATATTAATAACCTGTATTTCAGGATATTTTTTGCAAACAAACCTGACAAAGTTTGAACCAATAAATCCTACTCCACCAGTAACGGCAATTTTCATTTTTTCCCTCGTTGTTTTGCAACCAGAATGTTAGCTTTTAACAATGATTCAAATGTTCCTGCGTCTGTCCACCATCCATCCAGGATGCCATAAGTCATCTGACCCTTTTCAATGTACATATTGTTCACATCAGTGATTTCAAGTTCTCCTCGTGCAGAAGGTTTCAATGTTTTAATAAAATCAAAAACCTGATTGTCATACATATAAATCCCAATGACAGCGAACCGTGACGGTGGAATAGATGGTTTTTCAATGATTTTCACGATTTTGCCTTCACGAATTTCTGCAACACCGAATCTCTGTGGGTCATCAACTTCTTTGAGGATAATGCGCGCTCCCTTTTCCTGTTTACTAAATATTTCTACTTCTTTTGAAATATCCTTTTCTATGATATTGTCGCCAAGGATGACAACGATCTTTTCCCCTGCCGCAAAATGCTCTGCCAGTGCAAGGGCATGGGCAATACCTTTTTCTCCTTCCTGATATGCATATGTAAGATGTTCAAGTCCAAATTCTCTTCCGTTTTCAAGCAATCTGAGAAAATCTCCTGAAGAAGTGCCCCCTGTGATGACCATAATATCCTTGATACCTGTTTTTACAAGTGTCTCAAGAGGATAATAAATCATTGGTTTGTTATATACAGGTAACAGATGCTTATTGGTTACTTTCGTCAGGGGATATAAACGACTTCCGAGGCCTCCAGCGAGTATCACTCCTTTCATTAGCGATTTTTCCTTTCCCATTTATATGAAATTTTGTCAGTATCAAAAGGAAGTCGATACTCATCAGGCGATCTGTGATTGTATGGTTGTGTTGGTAAGTTAAGTATTATGGCTTCTTCTGTTGATATGCACATAAAGCCATGATACACATTTGCCGGTATATGTACCAACATTGGATTAAAATCGCCGATTACAAATTCATTGATTTCACCATATGTAGAACTACCATTTCTAAGGTCACAGAGTACAACTTTAGCCATTCCAGAAATGACAGTCATATTGTCGTTTTGTAAACGATGTAGATGCCACGCTTTTACGACACCCGGATAGCAAGTTGTTATATAGACCTGACCAAACCTTTCAAAAATTTCGTCATCATTTCTCAAAATTTCAAGAAGTCTGCCCCTTTCGTCTACATTGAATGCTAATTTCTTTACCTTAACTCCATGAATCATGCGCCTCCTTTATCGTTATATATCATAGCATATTTGCAAGTTTGACAAATCACTTATGAACCCTTTCAACATAATGTCTTGTTGAAGTGGATACTTTTATGATGTCTCCATCTTTGATAAAATGAGGTACAAGGACTTCCATATTGTTTTCAAGAATAGCATTTTTATAAGTTGCATCGGTTTCGCCTTTTACGCCGCTTCCTGTACTTATTACTTTTAACTCAACGGTTTCAGGAATCATAACATTGATTGGTACTCCTTCATAGATCTCAAATTTCAATGCCATGCCTTCTTTCAAAAATTCTTTGAAATTTTCAAGCATGTGTCCTGGAATTTCGAATTGTTCATATGTTTGGGGGTTCATGAAACAAAAGTTGTTTCCATCGCTATACAAATATTCAAGAACGACCAGTTCAAGGGCAAGCTCTTCCAATTTTTCTTCTGGAGGCATCTTCATTTCAATCATTTTACCTGTTTTTACATTCAAGAGTTTGATGTGTACGTGGCTTGAAAACCTCGCAGGCCCTGCCTTAATTTCTGTTTCCAGTACCTTAAAAATTTCCCTATCCTTCCTTATAAATGTTCCTGCTTTGAGATTTGCTGCTTCAATCATGGCTTCCTCCTGTTTCAGGGAAACCGTTTTTTTTACTGGTTTGTATTTACGACATTAAAATATTCCAAATTCGAGATTGTTTTCTTAAACTGGATTTCGTAAAGCTTTTTGTATAAGCCACCTTTTGATAGAAGTTCACTGTGAGTACCGGTCTCAACAATGTTTCCTTCATTAATAACCAGTATTTTGTGCGCGTTCATTACTGTAGATAACCTGTGTGCGATGACGAAGGATGTTCTATTTTTTAATAGTCTGGAAATTGCTTCCTGTATCAATGCTTCTGTTTCATTATCAACAGAAGAAGTGGCTTCATCAAAAATTAGAATAGGAGGATTTTTGAGAATCGCGCGCGCGATAGCAATTCTTTGTTTCTCTCCCACAGAAAGTTTAACTCCCCTTTCGCCAATTTGGTGATGGTATCCATCAGGTAACTTTATGATAAAGTTGTGTGCATTCGCAAGCTTTGCTGCTTCAACGATTTCTTCTATTTTTGCGTCAAGGCGTCCGTAGGCGATATTCTCTAAAATGGTACCATTGAATAGAAATGGTTCCTGCATTACGATGCCAATGGCTTCTCTGAGCTCTTTCAGTTTATATTTACGGATATCTACCCCATCGATGCAGATTTGTCCGGAATCAACGTCGTAAAAACGGGGTATCAAACTGACAATAGTAGTTTTTCCTGCGCCTGTTGGTCCTACAAGTGCGATGGTTTCTCCTGGATTTACCTTAAAAGTTATTCCATGTAGAACTTCTATACCTGGTTTGTATGAAAAAAGAACATTCTTGAAAACGACTTCACCTTTTATGGGTCGTCTAAACGGTACGGCATCTTTTGCTTCTTTGACATCTGGTTCTGCATCAACGATTTCAAAAATTCGTTCGCTTGACGCCCTTGCGTGCTGAAGCATGTGATTGACCATGTTTAATTGATGAATTGGTTGATAGAAAAGATTGAGGTAAAAAAGAAATGAAATGATTTCTCCTGTGGATATACTCTGATTGATAATAGCCATTTTCCCACCAAAAAGAAGTACCAGAAAAGTTCCGATTGTTGTTGTGATTATAATTGATGGAGAAAATGTTGCCCATAATTTTATTGCCTGAATGTTGGTCTGCACATATTCACTGCTTTTTGTGCTTAATCTATGAATTTCATATTCTTCTCTTGCAAAACTTCTCGTTTCCCTGACACCAGAAATACTATCCTGTAATAACGCACTTATTTCACCCATTTTTTTTCTAACTTCTCTGTATATTGCGTGTGCCTTGACTGTAATTAAATAAGCCATAAAAGCAAGTAGAGGTATGGGTATCATTGTAACCAATGCAAGTTTCCAGTTCATCCAGAACAGTACGAAGGTAATTCCGACAAGGGTCAAAGATGCGATAATGGTGGTATCCAGTCCGTCAACAACAACTCTTTCAACAGCTGTAATATCGCTGGTAATTCGTGCCATAATGTTACCAGTTTGATTTTCATCGAAGAATCTAAAAGAAAGTCGCTGGATGTTTCTATACACTTCCTGCCACAGGTCATATGTGATTTTTTGACCGAGTTTTCCCATTAGGAAAATTTTTACCCCATTTAATAAATTAACGATAATGTAGATAGAAAGTAAAGAAAAGCACATTTTAACAAGTATTGATAGTTCTTTTTTGCCAAGCGCCCTATCAATGATAATTCCAATAATTCTTGGCGGAACAAGATTCAAAACTGTGACACATATGGAAATGAATAAAGCAAAAGAGATCTGGTATTTATATGGCTTAAGATATCCAAACAATCTTGTAATGCGGACTGTGCCCTTAACCTGGTCATCGATGTCATATTTAAATCTTGCTGCTCTATGAAAGCCAGGTCCATGAAACATGGATGTCTCCTCTCAGTCAACTCGAAATCTATTTTAATAGTTTCGTAGAATTTTTCAACTTTTTACCTGGACACGATGGACTTAATCAGATTTAAAAATACCTCAACACTGGTTTCAATTCTCGTCCTGCTTTCATTGGCAAAAAAGATAGGCCGCGCAGGACTCGGCGCCCTCGCCTCTCACAACGGCTCGGGTCGGCCAGCCGCTGGAATTGCTACGCTTGCTCGCAATTCCTGACTTCGCTCCAATTCTCGTCCTGCTTTCAGATTGGAGAAAGAAAGTAGGCCGCGCAGGACTCGGCGCCCTCGCCTCCCACTACGGCTCGGGTCGGCCAGCCGCTGGAATTGCTACGCTTGCTCGCAATTCCTGACTTCGCTCCAATTCTCGTCCTGCTTTCATTGGCAAAAAAGATAGGCCGCGCAGGACTCGGCGCCCTCGCCTCTCACAACGGCTCGGGTCGGCCAGCCGCATAGGTCTTCGCTTGCTCAGACCTATACATCTTCGCTCCAATTCTCGTCCTGCTTTCAGATTGGAGAAAGAAAGTAGGCCGCGCAGGACTCGAACCTGCTGCCCCCGCCTTAAAAGGGCGGTGCTCTGCCGGGTGAGCTAGCGGCCCATTGAGACAACTAATTTTACAGAAAAATAAGCAAAATGTCAAAAATTGTGTTATTATACTGTACTAGGAAAGGAGATATACTTGGTTTTTCGAAGAAAATTCAAAAAGGAAATAATTAACAGGGGACTGATTATTGGTTTGAGTTCCATTGGTGATAACCTTCTTATAACACCCGCGATTAAATTGATGCGTGATGCACTATACAACGCAGAATTTGACATTGTTGTTGGTCCAAGAGCGATTGAGTTTGCAAGAGATAATCCGATGTTTTCACACTTTTACGTCTGGGATAAAAAAACCGGTATGATAATGCTTATCAAAATGCTCAGACATCAAAAATATGATCTTGTGGTTGATTTCAGGAATTCTCTGATACCATTTTTTCTTAAAAGTAGATACAGGTTGACATTTTTTACAAAAGAATTATTTTCTGATAAATTCAGAACTCATGAAGCAGAAAGAACACTGAGATTTTTTACACCACTTTTCGGAAAATATGAAAAAGTGGAACTGTATTTTCCGTTGACTGATAGTGAAATTCACTCGTATTTTGAATTCTTCAAAAACATCGGGGTGATAGATGGTAGCAGGAAGGTGGTTGTGATGAATCCAGGTGCGGCTTTTGAGAAGAAAAGATGGGATAAAGAAAATTTTATAGAAGTAGGAAAACGTATTATTCAAAATTATCATATCAATATTGCGATAGTTGGGAACAATAAAGAGTTCGACCTTGCCGCGGAAATTAGAAGAGCAATTGATAATCCAGAAGTTTTTAATCTTGCCGGAAAAATAACTTTCAGACAATTAGCATATCTTCTTTCCTGTGCGGCATTATTAATTACCAATGACACTGGCACAATGCATCTTGCTTCTGCAATGAAATGCCCTGTGATTGCGATTTTTGGCCCCGGAAATCCGATGAGATATGGACCAATTGGTAACAAAAATATTGTTCTGCATACTCAAAGAGATTGTTTCCCCTGTGTGGTGGAGTCAAAATGCAAAAAAGGATTTATATGCATGAATGATATTACAGCAGATGATGTATGTGTTGCCGTTTCGAAGATTTTCACGTCTGACTGAAATTCAATCAGTTTCCAAGCCCCAGTTCTTCATATTCTCAAAACTTATTTTAATTGCGTCCCACAGTGGGACAAGAGGTGAAAAATCCATTTCCATAATTGCATATTTTGCACTTGAATCTCTGGCAGCAGTAAGAATTTTTGTCCAGTTCAAATTACCAGTGCCCACTGGAACCATAGCTTGCTTATTATCTTCAGACATCCCCATGTCCTTAAAGTGTATTGAGTTTAATCTTTGAGAATATTTGCTAATCCAGTAGGCAGGGTCCCCACCACCATATTGGACCCAGTATGTGTCAATCTGCGCAGTAAGGATTCCCGGGCTTGCTGTTTCCATAATTATCTCAAGCCATGTTTTGCCATTGCATCTGGCAAATTCTATTCCATGATTATGATAACCAAGTGTCAGTCCATTTTTTTTCAAGATTTCCGCAGCCTTTGCAATTTTTTCTGCTGTTTTCTTTATGCCTTCCATGTCTTTTGTTTCTGCACCTGGCCAGCTTGCATTGCAGGTTCGTGCATCAAGGATTAATTGTTGCTCAATTACTAATTCTGGTTCTTTCAAGATTGCATCAACACCCACATGACTTGAACAAACGGTCAGTCCGGCGTCATCCATGATTTGTTTGAACTGTTTTGTCTGCAGATTTGCTGTGCCTGCGGTTTCTACGTATTTATATCCAATGCCGGATAGTTTTTTCGCTGCTTTTACAATCTCTTCCTGAGAACTAAAGTGCTCTCTTATTGTGTACAGTTGAATTGCAATTTTCATGTTTTCCTCCAGTTAAAAACAATATCTGAACTGGCATATTAAATACGATGATTATTTTTTTGTCAAATTTTTCCAGGATGCAGGAACTCCGAAAACATAGGGCTTACCTGAAATAGGATGAGGATATACCAGGACATTTGTATGATAAACTTCTTCAAGAATTTTATACTGTAGAACCTGTTGGGGATCTCCCGAAATTACCACTGAACCTTCGTTTAGCAGTATGAGCTCATCGCAATATTGCGAAGCGAGATTTAAATCGTGTAAAACAGCAAGAATCGAAAGAGATGAATGTTCCTGATATTGCTTCAAAAGGTCAAGAAATGAAAATTGATAACCAATGTCAAGATGCGCAGTTGGCTCATCGAAAATCACGAGTCTTGGTTCCTGAACAAGACACTGCGCTAAAAGCACTCTCTGTTTTTCTCCTTCTGACATTTCAAGAATGGTTCTGTTCATAAATTGTGCCAGTCCCATCTGTTTGGCTATTGAATTTACTATTGCGATATCTTTTGATGCTGGACTACGAAAACCTGATATGAAAGGATATCTAGCCATGAGAAGTAGTTCTTTAACTGTGTAAGGATAAGCAATTTCAATGTCTGATGGTAAAAAAGAGATATTTTGAGCAAATTCCTTGACTGGAATGTTTTTTATGTTTGCGCCGTTAAACAGGATTGTTCCTGTGTAATGTTTTATCACTTTTGTTGCAGTTTTCAAGAGCGTGGATTTTCCACTTCCGTTAGGACCGATGATTCCAAGAAATCGGCCCTTTTTCATCTGAAAACTAATGTTATGAATGATGATGTTTTTACCATAACCCGCACTGACATTTTTGAATTCAAGAACTACCATTTTTGTCTTCTTGAGGTTTTTAAAAGGATCAAAACAAAAAATATCCCGCCGAAAAATCCGCTGATTACGCCGACAGGAATTTCGATAGGTTTTACAATAGTTCTTGCCAAAGTATCTGCAATGATAAGAAAACTTCCTCCAGCCAGTATCGCAGCCGGAATGGTTTTTTTATGGTCTGTACCAACCAGAATCCTTACGGTGTGTGGTATCACAAGTCCCACAAATCCAACAAGTCCTGCCAGCGATACGCAGTATCCTGTAATAAGTCCTGTCAGGGTAAGCCACATGTATCTTTTTTTCTCAGGATCAATGCCAAGCGTGATGGCTTTTTCCTCTCCAAGAGAAAATAT
Organism: bacterium; assembly: GCA_029552985.1. Taxonomy (GTDB): domain Bacteria; phylum Ratteibacteria; class UBA8468; order B48-G9; family DTJG01; genus DTJG01. The sequence continues at coordinate 74,726 of JAKPDB010000176.1, read as the reverse complement.
GTTTAGTTGCTTCCAGTATAACCATGTGATTAAATATGCTGGTATGAGAAACAATGGGGCGCTTTTCAGGGTCTCTGGATGGTAACTACTCAGATTTCCCATAAACCAAACCACTGCTTCCATAAACCTTTCTTTCTGTAACAGGGTGATGATCAAAAGTGAAAATGAAGAAAAAATGAAATTGAGCATAATACCAAGCAAGAGTAATGTCCCTGATGACATCTTTCTTAAAGACGCAATCAACAGAAGAATAAAAGTAGAAACGACACTGCCAGCGAACGCAAAAACCGGTACAACCATCATATGTCCGGATACGATTCCGAACGCGATTCCTAAACTTGCGCCACCTGACACGCCCAACGTGTAACTTTCTGCCAGTGGATTTTTCAAAATCGCCTGCAAAATGAGACCAGATACTGCCAGACCAGAGCCAGTCAGAAATCCACACCATATTCTCGGTAATCGGATTTGCAGTAGTATCGTTCTTTCGAATGTATTGTACGGGGGGTTAAAAAGTATTTTTATAATTTTGGTCAGTGGATAGTTCTCTGTGCCTGAGGAGAGACCAATTATTACAGATGCTGCCGCAAAAAGAAAAATTGCTAAAAAAGATATTTTTTTCAATTGTTTAAAAAATTTGTTATTAATTTTATTGATTGCAAAAAACTTGCTGGTGTTGGACTGCAAAACATGTAGTCATCAACGCGAAAAATTTTGTTTCTTTTGACTGCCTCGATATCTTTGAATTTATCCCAAAAATTGATGACATATTCATTTTCACCCATGCCCATGGCAATAATGATATCTGGATTTCTTTTGACCACTTCTTCTATATTGATTGTGATATATTTGGTCTTCATATCTTCGAAAATGTTTTTTGCTCCTGCATAAATTGATAATTCATTGTAGTATGTATCACGGCCTGCAGTCACCAGCGGTTTTGTTCCAAGCTGCCAGAATATTTTCTTTTTTGATTTCTGTTTTTGGCTGTTATATTGTTTAAGTTGCTTTTCTATATCTGAAACAATATCTCTGGCAATATTTTCTTTACCGAATATTCTGGCAAGAGTAAAAAAATTTTTTTTCAAATCATTGTACGTGATCACTTCATCAAGAACTTCTACCCTGATTCCAAGTTTCTGAATTTTTTCTACACTTTGTTTGCGGTTTCCTTCCTTGCTGGCTATTACAATGTCTGGCTTTAGTTTCAGAATTGTTTCAAGATTTGGATCAAGCAGAGTGCCAATAATTTCGCGATCTTTTTTTATTTCTTCTTTTTCATGTATGGTGACACCAACAATTTCTTTGTTCACACCCAGCAAGATAAGGTTTTCTGTTACATATGGACCAAGAGAAACTACTCGTGCAGGATATTTTTCGTTTGCTCCCGACAGTTGCTGCGACGAAAACAGGATTAACATTAACACAATAGTAAAACAGGAAATTTTTTTCATTGCTTCAAATAAATCGAAACGGCCTTTTTTATTTCACGAATGTGCAACGGGGTTGTTCCACAGCAGCCACCAATGACTGAAGCACCTACCTTTATTAATTCAGGGACATAACCTGCCATGTGTTCAGGAGTGTGAGGGTATACGGTTTTTCCATTTACCAGTTTTGGAATTCCAGCATTTGGTTTCACCCATACTGGTAGATTGACTTTGTTCATTTCCTTAACGATGGATACAAAATCTTCAATTCCTGAACCACAATTTGCTCCAACGACACTTGCTCCATATTTTTTAAGAAGAATTGCGCATTCATCAGCACGTGTTCCCATTAATGTTCTATACCCATTTACAGTTTTGTTAAATGTCATACAGACAACTACGGTTCTATCGGTAATATTTTTTACCGCTTTTAAAGCGCATAGAGCTTCGTTTACATCGCTCATTGTTTCTATCACTATGCCATCGGCTCCAGATTTAATAAGTATCTCTGCCTGTTGTTCGAAGCAATTTATCATTTCCTTTTCAGGGATGTTTCCATACGGTTCAAGCAGCTGCCCTGTCGGTCCCATTGAAGCAAGAACAATTTTGTTTCCTGCAACCCTGAGTGATATTTCAACACCCTTTTTGTTAATTTCATTTAATCTATCCTCTGCGCCATATTTTTTTAATTTCAAAATATTTGCTCCAAATGTATTGGTAAGTATGATATCAGCGCCTGCTTCCACATAGGATGCCGCCAATTTTTCTATTATTTCAGGATGTGTCAAATTCAATATTTCAGGATACGCAAATTTTATCTGCTGATTTTTTGCTATTTCTGTTCCCCAGGCGCCATCTGCCACCAGTACCTTTTTTTCTGTTAATAATTGATAGAAATTTTTGCTCATAAGTTGATTATAGCACATTACATTTCATTGCAGGTCATATAATGAGTCGTCTTTAGAAAGATCGCCCAGTGTATTATCGTTCGGGTCAATGTTATATTTTGTTCCAATTGATTCGACGTGCCCATCACAGAAAAGTACATTTGCTCTGCCATTATGCCTGAAATGCACATTTGGACCAAAATGATAAATGTCCCCTGGAGCTCTTAGATAATTGTTTGCAATTGTTTCCATGGTCCATGACGACCATATAGCGCTATCTGCTACAAGGACTGTTTGAGACGGATTCTGAATCCTACTGAGTTTTGCTGGAGAATCTGCTTGACCATCCCACACAGAATATCCACCGCCGATATATGTGGCATTATAGGCATAGCCAGTAAAGGGTTTATCATAGGACTTTAGTTTAAATCTTGAAGGGCACTGAAACACCTGTTCATTGAGATAAATTCCAATAATTCCAGGCCGCCAGTTTATCCAGTCATCTGTCGCAAAATCCCAGTCAATCTCACCGGTAAAAGACCAGTAATAGGCCGGTGGAAAAAATTCGTCGTTATCCTGAACATACATGGAAAACGCAAGGTAAATTTGTTTTAAATTGCCCATACAGACAGCAGCTCTTGACTTTTCCCTTGCCTTTGACAATGCTGGCAATAACATTGCTGCCAGTATCGCAATGATTGCGATTACCACGAGCAGCTCTATCAGGGTAAAACCTTTGCCCTCACCTGCTTTCATGCTTCCTCCTTGTTAAGCGGGCAAAAGTAAAGCCCGCCATTCGGCGGGCTGCACCCTGATTTCTTCACCCTTAAACGATTCCTGAACTCCGCAGGAATTCGTTACGCCGTCTCGCAGGCAGGTCTTCTGACTTCCTGATGCCCTGGTCATCCTTCCCATCCATTACGGACAGTGGAACCGCAGACCGGGTTGTTCACACAAGGGGTGTGAACCAGGTCACAGCGCCGGGAGCGTGTCTGATTTTCACAGACTTCCCTATTAGGCCCGCTACAGGCACCTGCGAAATTTTCTAAATAAAATTATAACATTACCTTAATCTTTGTCAAGAATAATACCTGCGTATCCAACAACCTGCTGGAAATCTCCTGAAACCTGACCACTGTGCGAATAATCAACAAGTATACCTTTTCTGGCACCAAGAACTTTCGCTGCTGTAATTACAGTCACTATAGGGACAAATCCACAAATACTGATATCATTTTTCGAAACTGTTGTTAAGAAATTATCGGCATCAAGTTGTAAAATTGCTCCAATTGCAAGTTTATCCTTTTTTTCCGCATCTTCTGCTGGTTCATAATGGGTAAAATCAGAACTGGCGATAACCATTATATGTGTCTTGCATTCACTAAGTACAAGGCCAATTGTGTATCCTATTTCATACCAGGGGTTTGCATCATGATAACTTGAGAGCACCACAGGAACAATTTTCACATCTGGCTTGATATACTGTAGGAATGGAACCTGGACTTCTATCGAGTGTTCAGCCATGTGAGCAGTTGAATCTGTTTGCAGGTATCTGCTGTGTGCAAGTAACTGTTTTCTTATTTCATTATCAATTTCAACTAAACCAAGAGGTGTTTCCCAGTAATCATTCTCGTCAATCGCGTATGGCTCTCCATATCCATGGTGATTGGGCCCCACGATAATTACAGTTTCAGGAGGTATGATTTTGCCATAAACTTTGCCCGCTGTTTTACCTGAATATATGTACCCTGCATGAGGACAAATTGCACCAATCGCAGATATTTTCTCTCCTTCAGCAACAATATACTGCTTCAGATTATCCACAAGTTTATTTTTATCACCAGGGTAAAAGTAGCCACTTACAGACGGTTTTCTGATCTTTTTCATATTAATAGTTCAATTTTCTTCCAAGGTCTCTCAGGAAATCCATTGCTTTAATAATATCTGCCTCGGGATTATCACCAACTTCTCTTTCAATTGTAAAAAAACCTTTATATCCAACGTCTTTCATTGTTTTCAGATATTCAGGAAAATTTACATTTCCTTCTCCAAGAGGAAGCTCCTTCCATTTCTTTTTTCCGTTTTCGTCAGGCAATTTTATGCCATCTTTTGCGTGTGTGTGTACAATATAATCTTTCAAAATAAGCACGCCTTTTACAGGGTCATCGCCTGCGACCATCACAAGGTTTGCGGGGTCATAATTTACTTTGATTCCAGGATTATTTAATTCATCAAGCAATTTTTTCAAAATTTCAGCTGGTTCAGGACCTGTCTCAGTAGCAAGGACAACACCTTTGTTGTATGCGTAACTTCCAATTTCTGGTAACGATTGTAGAAGAATCTTCCATTCAGGTGCCTGTGTATTTTCAGGAACCACTCCTATGTGAGTTGTTACGATATTGACTCCGATGTCAACAGCCAGGTCAATGACCTTTTTTGTTTTTTCAACACGCCAATCAACAGTTTTTGAATCAGTGAATCCGTGCCCGCCAAAGTCGCCGACAATGGCTGATATTTCCAGTCCGAGGTCAGAGACAAATTTTTTCAACTCATCCCTTCCAGTTCTGGATAAATTTTCAGGAGACAAATCGCCTCTGGTCGCATATGGCTGTATTCCATCAAGATTTAATTCTGCTGCTTTTCTTATCGCCTGTTTTATTGGCATTCTAAAGCAATCTGGAATAACACCAATCTTCATTTATTCTCCTTGTAGATTGTTTTTGTTAATATATCCTGTTCAAGAAAAATTTCAATAGCAGCATCCGGACAAATAATAGCACATCTTTTACATCCTTTGCAATCACCATTGGCCACTTCAACAAAATGATAGCCAAATTTATTAAATGATCTGGATATTATTAAAATTTTTTGAGGGCAAACCTCAATACACAGTCCACACCCTTTGCACCTGTTTTTATTAACTTTTAGATTAATCCCTTTCCCCATGAAAATTTTTCCTTTAATGTATTCCAGAAATCCCAGTTTTCAGGAACCATTAATTTGAATGATTCTTGACCGGGTTTGATTTCAAGTAATTGTTGTTTCTGAAGGTCTATTCTTTCTTGGCCATCAATAATAATGTCACAATCTCGAGATGGTTTAAGTGTTAACCTTCTTCCTTCATATATGCAGTTTCTCCATGTCGCAGTAAAGGGCGCAAATGCAACAACTATTATTGACCTGGATTCTGGAAAGACGATAGGTCCTCCTGCTGAGAAAGCGTGTGCGGTGGAACCGGTCGGAGTACTAATGATCATTCCATCTGCTCTAAAATAAAACACTGTGGAGCCAAGAGTTAATTCAAATTCAACCATTCTTATGTCTTTTCTGAATAATATCATCTCGTTCAAAGCCCTTCCAGCAAATTTCATTTCATTCCGTGGAGCAATAATATTTCCCTCAAGATACATACGAGGTGAAATACGAAAACTCCCAGAAAATACATTCTGCATTACTTTTTTCATATCTTTACAATCTATTGTAAGAAAACCAAATTTCCCGAAGTTCAGTCCGAGAAGTGGGATATCAAAAGATGGCAACATTTTGAATCCTTTGAGAACAGTTCCATCTCCACCAAGTGAAATAAGAATATCTGTGTCCATAGAACATGGAATAACTTTTGCACCCATCTGTTGAATAATCTTTTCAAGATTATCTCTTATGCCAGATATATCTTGGATTTTTGGATTTTCAATTATTGAAACGTTAGATATTTTCATAAAAGTTTTTTACCTTTTCTATGATACCACCTTTATCAAGATTGAAATTTTTCAACAATTCTTCTCTTGAACCTGTTTCAACAAATGTGTCAGGAATTCCTATTCGTAAAATTTCAGGCGACAGTTTTTTTTGATTGCATATTTCAAGAATCAATGAGCCGAAACCTCCGGCAAGCATTGTTTCTTCACAGGTTATAATTTTTTTATACGATAGTAACATATTTTCCACATTTTCCTCCAGCGGACATATCCTGCTCACAGGCATAAAATCTATTTGAAGTCCTTGTTGGTTTAAAAACATACATGCCTGATAAGCAATTTCTGCCATTGAACCTGGACTGAGACAAAGAATTTTACCATTATTTTTTATCTCTTGCACGTCTTCTGGCAATAAATCGCGCGGATATCTGATTACAACAGGTGTTTGATAATTCAGAGATTGCTGGAGAACTTCTTCGATATTTTTAAGAGAATATGGGCAAAATATTGTAATGCCAGGAATGCTTCTGAGGAAGGCAAGGTCATAAATACCCTGGTGCGTAGGACCATCACCAGATACAATGCCGGCTCTGTCAACCAGTATCACAACGGGTAAGTTTTGAAGGCAAACATCATGAAATACCTGGTCATAAGCTCTCTGTAAAAAAGTGCTGTAAATTCCAACAAAAACTTTTTTCCCTGTTTTTGCAATTCCTCCAGCAAAAATTAAGCTATGGCTTTCTGCTATACCGACGTCAAAAAATCGATCTGGAAATTTTTTTGCAAATCCATCGAACCCGAGTCCGTATTCCATGGCAGAAGTAATCACATAAAAATCATATTTTTCTCCATACTTTTCAAGAATTTTTCCAACAAACGTTCCTGTGGATGTTGTGTTGATAAGAACTTCACCTGTTTCTATGTTAAAAGGTCCAATACTATGATACTTTTCAGGATTTTTTTCAGCCGGGATATATCCCTTCCCTTTTTTTGTTATTGCGTGTAATATTTTTGGACCCTGCTGGTTCAAAAGATTTGGTAAGACATCTAAAATTTGATTGATGTCATTTCCGTCTATGGGTCCGAAATATTGAATGCCGAGTTTTTCAAAAAATACGCCAGGAATAATGAGATGCTTTGTTTTTTGCTCAAGATCCTTGCTCAATTTGACTATTTGCTCACCTATAGCAGGAATTTTTTCAATAATTTCTTTTATCTCTTCTTTCGATTTTATCAGTGCGGGCATGGTAACCAGTTTTGTCAGATAATAAGATAAAGCTCCGCGAGTTCTTGATATTGAAAAATTGTTATCATTGAGTATAACAAGAATATCTTTCCCGGATGAACCCAAATTATTCAGTCCTTCAAATGTTACTCCATTTGTCAAACTACCATCTCCAATCACAACCACTGTTTTCGTTTTCCCTTTATTTCTTTCTTCAATGGTCTGAAGACCCAGAGCTGCTGAGATTGCTGTGCCCGCGTGCCCTATTAAAAACAGGTCTGTTTCGCTCTCTTCGGGGTTTGGAAATCCTGAAACTCCTTTGTATTTTCTGAGGGTACTGAATTGACTGAATCTTCCTGTAAGTAATTTGTGCGAATATGTCTGGTGGCCGACATCAAATATGATTCTATCAGGCGGGATATTCAGAATGTAATGAAGTGCAACAGTAATTTCCACGATTCCAAGGTTGGAAGCAAGGTGTCCACCATTGCTGGAAACAACGTTTATAATTTCGTTCCTGATTTCCTGAGATAGTTGTTCCAGTTGTTGCCTGGTAAACTGTTTTATGGCGCCAGGTGATTGATTGATTTTTTCAAGAAGTGTGCTCATTGCTTGTGAATCAATAACTGCTGTCTTGCCACATCTATCATATTTGATATTTCAGGCTTCTGGGACAATTCCTGGGCCCTTGCCCACCAATAAATTGCCTTGACTGGATTTTTCATTTTGTAATAGAGATATCCAAGATGTTCAAAGATTTCGGGATCAGATTCCTTTTTTTGCGCCTTTAGCAAAAAATTTTCTGCAAGTTTATAATTGTTTTTTTTATAATATGCCCAGCCAAGACTGTCAAGATACGCACCATTGTCAGGGTTAAGATGAACTGCCTGCTGGATTAGCTCGAACGCTTCATCAATGTTTTTGTCCTCAAGTAGTAATGAGTATCCAAGATAATTAAGTGCGAGATGATTTTTGGGGTCCATCTGTATTGCCTTTCTAATACACTTTTCCATTTCATCTTTCTTATTCATTTTGTCGTAAACAACTCCAAGGTTGAACCATGTTTCAGATGTTTCTTTTATCATCAATGCGCGTTTATAATAAATTTCTGCCTCTTGATATTGTTTGTTTTGAAAACTTATGAATCCAACAATTTGATTGAGCATTGCGGATTTTAGATTTTCTTTGATTGCTTTTGTCAAAATTACCTCTACCTGATTCCAATCACCTTGCTTCATGTAAATCTCAACCATTTTTTCATAGGGTACAGGGTCTTCCGGAGATATTTCGGTTGCCTTTTTATAATATTTTAGAGCATTTTCAGTATCGTTTCGTTGCAAATAGATGGATGCCAGTTCCACATAACTTTTTTCAAACGCTGGTTGTAATTTTATCGTTTCAAGAAAATATTTTTCAGCTTCTTCTGGCTTATTCATTTTTACCAGAAGTAGACCTGAGTTGAAATAAAGTAAAAAATTTGAAGGAAATTTATCAATCAAAATTTTGTAAGATGCTAGGGCTTTCTCGTACCGATTGGTTAAAACATATAAATCACACAGGACCATTCTATATGATGGAAATTCTTTTATTTTCAACCCTTTTTCCAGGCACTTAATGGCGTTATCATAGGACTTCATATAGTAATATGTCAAGCCCAGATTAAGGAAGTTTTCAGGTTCATTTCCATTGAGAGAGATTGCTTTCAAAAATGCTTTTTCTGCTTCTTTGAACCTTTTTTCTTTCAACAAGATTTTACCAGTTTTTCCAAGCAGAAAACTATTGTGAGAATCTTGCAGAAGTGCTTTTTGATACATGATAAACGCATCATACAGATTTCCATCGGATTCATATAGAAGACCTTGAATATAATACTTCTTTGCCACATCCCGCGTTGTATCCAGTGGAACTGAAGCACATCCCGCAAGAAAAAGCACAGTAGTAAGAAAAAAGATTATTCTCATTTATCTTTTTCTTTTCTTATGCCTAAGGGCGCGTAACCTCTTTTTTCTTTTGTGTGTTTTGATTTTTCTTCTTTTCCGTTTCCTTCCACATGGCATGTTGTCTCTCCTTTTAATAAATCAGCTTATTAAGATTGTATTCCACTATTCCAGACGCACCAAGTTTTTTTAGTTCAGGAATGATATCCTTTGCTTCTTTTTTATCAATGATGGTTTCAAGGGCATACCATCCTTTTGCTGCGAGCGGAGCAATGGTGGGTTTTTTAATTGCCGGTAGTTTTTTCAAAATCGATGGAATGTCTTTTTTCTGTGCATTCATCTTCAATCCAACTTTTCTGCTTGCATTCAGTGCGCCTTCGAGAAGTAATGAAATGTTTTCCATCTTGGTTCTTTTCCAGGGATTTTTCCATGAATTTTTATTAGCGAAGAAACGTGGAGTTGATTCCATGATGGTATCAATGATTCTTAATCCATGAGATGCAAGCGTTGCTCCGGTTTCTGTGATTTCCACAATTGCATCAACAAGATGGCCAGCCTTTATTTCTGTTGCACCCCATGAAAATTCCACATTGCAATTCACCCTGTGTTTTTTAAGGTAATCCCTGGTTAGATTGACAAGTTCTGTCGCAATAATTTTTCCTTTAAGATCTTTCACGGATTTCACAGGTGAATTTTCTTGAACAGCAAGGACAATTTTTACTGGTTTCAAACCTCGTTTTGCATAACACAATTCGCATATTTCAATAATGTCTGCTCTGTTTTCAAGGATCCAGTCCTTTCCTGATATGCCTGCGTCAAAAACTCCTAATTCCACGTATCTTGGAATTTCCTGGGCTCTTATTAAAATTGCTTCTATTTCCTTGTCATCAAAGGAAAGATAATAACTTCTGCTGATACTTGAAACTTCAAATCCAGCGTTGATAAAAAGATTGATTGTGGATTCCTGAAGACTACCCTTTGGTATTGCAAGTTTTAATTTTTGATTCATATAATTTCCTGTTTTTCTTTATAAAAACCGATGTTCCTATATTTTTGATATCGTTTTTCCATTAGAAATTTGATATCCACGGAATGCAATTCATTCAGGTTTTTTTCTATGTAATCACCGAGGGTTTTTATCATTTCCTGCGGTTGTGAGTGTGCTCCACCCTGAGGTTCAGGAACTATTTCATCTATTAATCCAAGATTCAATAAATCAGGTGCAGTGAGCTTCAAAGATTCAGATGCTTCCACCACTGCGTTCTGGTTTTTCCATAGTATTGAAGCGCAACCCTCTGGTGATATCACAGAGTATATTGCAAATTCAAGCATTAAAATTTTATCACCCACTCCTATCCCGAGAGCACCACCGCTTCCACCCTCTCCGATGATTACAACAATAACTGGAGTGGTGATTCCTGACATTTCATAAAGATTGTTTGCAATTGCAAGCGCCTGATTTCTTTCTTCAGCTTCAATATGGGGATGTGCGCCAGGTGTGTCCACCAGAGTGATAATAGGAAATGAGAATTTTTCAGCAATTTTCATTACTCTGAGTGCTTTTCTATACCCTTCTGGATGAGCCATACCAAAGTTTCTTCTGATATTTTCTTCAGTGTCTTTCCCTTTCTGGTGGCCAATAACAGCAAGTGAAAGGCCTCTAAATTTTCCGATACCAGCAATAATCGCAGGGTCATCGCCACAGATGCGGTCACCATGAAGTTCGTAAAAATTTTCAATCAGACCAGAGATATAATCTAATGTATGAGGTCTCTGTGGATGTCTTGCAATTTGAACTTTCTGCCACGGAGTAAGATTTGAGTAAATTTCTTTTGTTTTTTCACGAAAAAGCTGTTGGAGCTGGGTGATTTGAAGCTGATTGTCAACATTCTTTCTTTTTTTTATTTCCTGAAGACTGAGTATCTGTTTTTCTATTTCCTCAAGTGGTTTTTCAAAATCAAGATATTTTCTTTCCATTTTCTTAAATGATTTTTGGAACCCTAAAAAGATTCCCTGTTTTTTCTGGAGCAATTTTCATGACACTGTCAACAGGAAGTGATGGTCTGGATTTGTCTTTTCTGCAAACGTTGGCGCAGGATAAAACATGTTTTGCAGGTTCAATGTTTTCCGTATTCAACTGGTTGAGTTGAGAAATATAATCCAGTATACTTTTAAGGTCAAGAATAATTTTTTCCATTTCGCTATTTTCTATTTTTATTCTTGCAAGTTTTGTAAGATATTCCACAGTTTTTCTATCAATATCTGACATCTTACACCTCCATTAACATTATACAGGGAAAAAGTTTTTTGGTCAAAGAAATATTTTCAGTTCCAGTTAATCTGTGATATTATTTTGTAAAATATTTCAATGAAAATCAATGTACTGTTAAATTTGGGTAAAAAACCAAGTGGCGCGCTGAGACCAATTATTGAGTTTTTTAATAATTTAACAAAAGATCACGATATTGTCATTTATAAAGCATATAATCCTAACAAAAAGGGTTGCGAATATTTTTTGAGGGAAATGATTGGTTTTTTGTTAAAAGGACGTAAATTTACACTGAACTGGATGGAGTGTAAAGTCCCTGTATTGATTATACCAAGATATAGTGAAAAATGGATCCGTGATGCAGATATTACTTTTTTTCGTTCATCGAATCTTATAGGAGATGTTTCTAACTGGAGTACCGGAAAAGGAAAAAAAGTGATGAGAGTTTCCAATATTCATATATTTGACAGCCCCATCAGAATTCCTGAGAATATCGTTCTTGTTCCGTCGTCCACAACAGTATATGAGAAATTGAAAATTTTATATCCAGGACACAAAATTTACAGGGTGGGTAATGGCGTTAATTGCGAATTTTTTTCTCCAGGAAACAGGACTTATGATAGACCAGTATCACTTGGAATGGTTTTTTATGAAGGTGAACATTCACAGCATAAGGGTGTGGATATAGGTTTTGAGGTGATGAAAAGAATCAAGGGGAAGTTTCCTTATCTGCGGTTTTTTGTTGCTGGATTGAAAAAACAAAGAAATATCCCTGCCTTTGTTGAATTTATTGACGGGCTAACAAGTAATGGTATGTTACAGTTTTATAGAAAGACAGATATTTTCCTCTATCCGAGTTTGGCAGATGCATGGCCAAATCCACCAATGGAAGCAATGGCATGTGGTTGTGCGGTTGTGACAACAGATATTGGCGGTGTAAGGGATTTTGCGAAGGACCGTGAAACTGCAATCATTTGTACTCCAGGAGATATTGAAGAATTAACGATGGCAGTTGAACATCTGATTACTCATCCTGAATTCTGGGTGAAATTGGCAAAAAATGGCAACATTGCTATTCAAAAGTTTGATTATACTTTACAGGCAAAAACACTGGAAAAGGTTTTCTATGAAATTTTATCAACCGGTTGATTATCCTTCAGAACGATTTGAAAGGTTTTATAAAAATCCGCTGTATCTTACGTTGCAAAAACGTGTAAGAAGTATACTTGTTTTTATAGGAGAATCCCATTATGGGGACTTTATGCTTTCTTTGCCATTTTTCCAGGCACTGAAAGAAATGTTTCCGAAGTCAAAAATAATTTTTGCGGGCCATAGATTGAAAGGCCTTGAAAAACTTTCTGAGATTTTACCATTCGTTGATATTTACTACGAAGTGAGGATGCGAAAAAAAAGAGAGGTTTTATTTAAATGGTGTTCATTATTTCATCTGTGTTTAAAAGAACATGTTGACCTTTTGGTTGATACCCAGAGATATTCTATTGTTAATTTATTGCTCGCCTGTTTACCTGTGCGATACAGACTTGGTTACGGAACAAAGTGTTTCTTCTCCAACTGGAAATTTAGCGAGAAAGGCAGGAAAAACATTCATGATATATTTCAACTATTGGCTCTTTGCAGAGTTCTGGGTAAATCTGACATAAAGTTGTATGTTGATATCAGGTTCCCTGAAGATTACGAAGATAAAGTCAAACCAATAATTTCTCAATCAAACAGATGGGTTTCTGTTTTCCCTGGTGCATCAGAAAAGGTAAAGTGTTGGCCATTTGAAAGGTTTGCTGCAGTAGCAGATGCTCTGGTGGAAATGGGATATTCTATTTTGTTGCTTGGAAGCTTAAAGGAAAAGAAACTGTTGGCGCAGGTCAGGGGAAAAATGAAGCATCAGCCGGTTATTCCAGTTTTTATCAATGATGAATTTGGAAAAAATCCTGTTTATGCGGCATTGTTTTGTTCAAAGAGCAAATTGTGTATCAGTAATGAAAGTGGTGGAGTGCATTTTGCTGGACTTGTTAACACTCCAATCGTTGGTATCTATGGGCTGAAAAATCCTGTAAAGTGGGGACCTTTGAGTCACAATAGTATTGCACTTTATAAAAATTTACCGTGTTCCCCATGCAAAACGAGGAAAGCGAAGCTTGCCTGCCCGTTTAATAGAAAGTGCCTGCTTGATATTACAGTGGAAGAAGTCATTGAGGCATGCAAAAAATCCCTTTGTGCCGATTAGGTATTGTTATGTTTTGCTTTCTGATAAAATTTTTGCCACGAAAGAGTTTTTCCCTTTAGAAGTTCAGCAAGTTTTTTAAGATTGGCAAATTTGTCTTCAACTTCTGCTGCCCAGTGTAATGTTATACCTATTACGGTTGAATAGTTTTCTTTTTTGAGGACCGCATTTAATATATTTTTTATTCTTCCTGAAAATGGCTTATATGAGGCAACGTAAATAGTTTCATTAAAAACGCAGGGAGTGATCCAGAATCCAAATGTCGACGCTGTCGGGTAGCCACCACATATAATTTGAAAATATGGTAAAAGAACTTGAAAATTCGTCTTGTCAAATGTGTCAAAAGGAGCGATAAATGACAAGGGATAAAGACCGAAACTACTTAAAATCTTTATTCCCTCAATAATTTTCTCTTTGGTTTGGGTTTCTGAAAGACCAACAAATTCCGAATAAGGTTTTTTTCTAATTGTTTGATGTGTCAGCCCGTGCAGTGCTATCTCGACATTTTTATATTTTTTTAGCAAATTAACCTCATTTTCAGTAAGTGTTCTAAATCTGTCGTTAGAAATACTGTGCCGCTCATAACTTAACATAGGAGTCACTCCCAGGAGAAACGTTATGTCATTTTGAACCATGATATCTAAAAATTTTGTGAATTGCTCAATATTGCAGGACCAGTGAGGATAATCATCCACTCGTACGAGATACATGTCATCAAAAATTAAGGGTATTCTGCCAGTAAAATCCTTAAACTGGCTCCTTATTCCTTCAATTTTTTTAAATACCCTGAGGTACTGTTGTTCTTTCAATGCAGGAATCAGTACTTTTTTAATTTTGTAATGAGAATCAGTATACCCGTTAAATTTTATGTGAGAGGCGAAACCACTTATTTCATCCTCTGTTGGATTAAATGGTTCTAACAAAATTTTAAGTGAAGCATTAAGATTAAACATTATTCAAAATTTCAGAAAATTTCCTTGCCATTTCCAAATGGCTGTACTTTGTTATTTCATTTTCAATTCCCATGTATTTTACAAAACCATGTAATTGCCATTGAGAATAAGCAGCATGCAAAAATTTTTCCATTTCATCGATATTATTACAATGGATCCCAGCATTTGTTTTGTATAATAAATTTACCAATTCCGTAGCTCTTTTACCTATCGAAAGAATTGGTCTTCGCGCGGCAAGATATTCAAAAACTTTGCCGGTCAGGGTACCTTCTTCACCTTTACCACTACGCCAGAAAAGGAGAAGAATTTGACTTGTTCTCTGGTGATTAAGTATTTCCTCGCGATTTTTGAAACCCTCGTATCTAACAATATCGGATATGTCAAACTTCTTTGCTAGGTCAATAACCCAGTTTTGTTTGTCCCCGTAAAACTGGATCAAAAAATCCTTTTTATTAATGCGGTTTGAACAAATAAGATTGGCTAAAGCTTTAAAAAAGTTTTCGGGACTTCTATATACAGGATGTAATGACCCTGTGTGAGTTATGATAAATTTCTCTGTGACTGGATTGGTAAAAGGCGAAATTTCGTCAGGATCAAACCCATTTGGGATTACGTATACGGGTTTATTGGGGAATTCCTTTTGAAGTGCGTTTGCAAGGTAATCCGAAACGATGGAAAACGCATCAGCGACTTGAAGGGTTTGATACTCAAGATGGCGTTCAATGAAAGTTCTAAAAGAGTCTGGTCTGAATTGTGTCCATGGGTCCCTAAAATCAGCAAGCCAAAATATATTTGGATTAAGTTTTTTTAAATGCGATGCGATAATATGACAGGTTGCCGGGCCAAAATTACTCACAATTGCCTGGGGTCTTTCTTTTTTCATTATTTCTTTACCCACTGATACTGCAAAAGGAAGCCATCCAATTCTACTGTCGGGTATATCTATCATCCCTCTGAAAAACGAGTAAATTCTTTCAAAAAAATTCGGGAATGGACCTTTCATAAATTTTAATCTTTCTCGTAGGTCAGGGTTGAAAATATAGGGAAGAAATTTTTGGTAAGGCGGATGGGTTTCAACAATGTTAAAAAGGCAATCCGGATTATCAGGAAGAAGAGCAGTAAGGATAATTACATCCCATCCAAATGCAGGAAGATATTTAGCAAAACCACGGGCGCGGATGGCTCCGATCTTTTTCGACGGTGGAAAATGATATGTAATATAAAGGATTTTTCTCTTTTTTATATTCATCTTTTAATAAGGTGTAAAATTTTCCTTGGTGTAAAATATCACTGTGGTTTATGCTGATTCTAAACTTTTTCTTCCAGGTCTTACGGTTGCGAAAACCATTATACAGTGATAGACAATTTTGTCAATTTTTTATTCAAGAAATCAACATATTCCAGGACGATTTTTTTTACATAGTGGGATCCAGAGCTACACCTTTACTGGTTCTAAGGTACGTTTCTTGTTTTAGCCATTCGAAAATCGTTCAATCTGCCAGCGTGCTTTATAAATCCGACCTATTTGTGGATAGATAGAATTTATTTGTGAAAAACTTCTAGTCTCAGTTATATAGAATTCCTCAATATCTATCATTTCCTCATCACGATTGCCACTTGCTTGTTATTACAGTGGTAAAAAAGATATTCTTGGCTACTTTTTTCGTCAAGGGGTGCTGAAAATTGTGTACATTCTTTTAGGAAACTGGGTCCAGGAAAACAACGATAACCAAATAGCCGAGTGCACTGCATTTATCAGTCCAAAAGATGAGAAGGTTCGGCACATCGATTAAAAACTTTACCTTTTTTGCGAAATCAAGGTTGAGTAAATACGAACAAGGTCATTAGCAAGTTTTATTGCATCATGATATTTTTCAACGTAAGTACGGCCACGTATGCCCAATTCTTGCCTTTTTCTCCCATCTAAAAGTAACTCTTCAAGCACGAGTTCAAGATTTTCTAAGTTTGCATTTATTATTGGAAGGTCATGCGGGTATTTTGTAATCAGAGATGGTTTAATATAGCTTACGACGGGTTTACCAAACGCCATTGCCTCAAGGCAAGCCATACCATAAGAACCAAGTATAAACTGGTCAAGAAAAACATCTGCCTGTTGGATTAAATTCATCGCTTGGGAATATGAAACGCCTGAAGCAAGTTTGAATTCGAAGTTGTATCTTTTTTTTAATTTGCTAACGATTTCAACTATAGCCGAGGTACCTTTTATAAACGGATTCGTTGAAATGTGGACAACGACAGGATGTTGATTATCGGAAGACGGAAAAGATGGCGAGTAATCAGATACCATGATTCTTTGTCTCAAAATAAAGAATTCTGTACATGGTTTTTTTAGAAGATATTGTTCCATACACGGTGGTACTAACGAAACAAATCCATGTTTTAGAAAAATTTTCTGTTTTTTTATAGATTTTTTAAATTGCGCACTGGGTGTTTTGATATTTTTGAAAATTTTCCTGTAATACGGGTTATCGTTAAATTCAATTTCCGGAATTCTTATATCAGAACCCAACCATTCGATTATTGCAGGTTTTTTTAGTAGATGGATGAATTTAATGTCAACATTCCATGGCAGTACTGAATGTCCGAAATACCAGTGAATAACATCAGCCCACGTGGCCCATCTAAAAAAATTATATGCAAAGATTATTTTTTTAAATCCTTTTCCAGTTTTCGTTTTTCTGAAACATTGATGACGTTCAGTCCTTCAGATAACTGACAATATTTATTGTCAAATATCAGACCACGGGCGTCAATTCCAATTTTTCTAAGCCCTCGTACTGTGTGCGAAGGAATAGAAGCGATATTTACTGGCAAATGTAGGACTTTCATAAAATTTTCTACCGTGTTTTAATTTTACGCGCGGGAACACCTGCCCAAACTTCGTAGGATGGAACCTCTTGCGTGACGACAGCCCCAGCACCTATGATGGCGCCTTTTCCAATTTTTACGCCCGGTAGAATAATTGCACCAGCACCAATATCACATCCATCATCAATTTCTACCATTTCAAATTTCAAAGGTGTAAAATAAACTGGAATATCAAGTTCCCTTCCTTCATGTTGGGATGTTATAATTATAACCTTTGGTCCTATGCCAACGGCTTTACCAATACGTAGACCCCCTGCACTATGAAGAAAACACTGTTGACCTATCCATGTATAATCTCCAATAACCATGAGATTTTTATAATAACCTTTTAGTATTGTACCATGTCCAATGTACACATTATTACCTATTTCGATATTTTCTGGATGGAACACAAGTACCCCTTTTTCAAAAATAACGTCCTGTCCCAGGTGTTTGAAATTTTCTAACTTGAATTCTCCAGTGCCATGACTTTTATTATGTCTATGCAAATCAAATTTCATGCAGAAAATCCTTTAAAATTTTGACTACCAAACAGGCATCGGTCCTTTTCATTCCATTATAAAATGGAATTGCGAGACTGTTAGAATATAGGTTTTTTGCATTTGGATAAGATGAAGGCTGGAGATTGTATTTTGATGAATAAAAACTCAGAAGGTTTAAAGCATATGTGCCGATACCAGTTTCAATATGTAATTCTTGAAATTTTTTCATGACCAGCTTTTGGTCTTTTGCATTAAGAAATCTTATTACAAAAGCTTGCCAGGAATTTATGCAATCCGGGTAAACCTTTTGCACTGCAATTTCTTCGATATTGTTTAATTTACGCAAATAAAACGCTGCTAGCTTTTGTCTTTCTTTCAATCTTTTTTTTATTTTTTTCATCTGAACCAATCCCAGTATTGCTTCCAGTTCGTTCATTCTATAGTTAAAACCTGGGATAGCTAAGTCATAGTGGGAGCCAACTTTTTTTATTCCATGATTTCTGAGGATGTATACAGCCTCTGCTATTTTACAATTGTTTGTTACTATCATTCCTCCTTCACATGTGGTTATTAGTTTCCGTGGGTGCCAGCTAAAACAGCCTACGTTACCTATAGTGCCACATTTTTTCCCTTTGTAAATTGAACCAAATGCGCCAGCGGCGTCTTCTATTACCCATAAATTATACTTTTTAGCCATACTTAAGATTTCATCCATGTTCGCGGGATTACCAAAAAGATGTACTGGTATAATAGCTTTGGTTCTGGATGTAATGCGTGTTTCTATCTGGTTGGTCGAAATATTAAATGTGTCCAGATCTACGTCAACAAGAACAGGTTTTGCATTAAGCAATTCCACCCCGTTCGCAGTGGCAGGAAAAGTATAAGCGGGTACAATAACTTCATCACCAGGTTTGATACCAGTTGCAATCAACGAAAGATGGAGTGCAGCAGTACCTGAAGAAACTGCTATTGCATATTTGATTCCGAGGTATCTGGCAATTTGATTTTCAAAAAGGGATACATACTTCCCCTGAGTGAAAAACCCGGTTTCCAGTATCTTTCTGGCTAAATCCAATACAGCATCTTTATTTTCGATGCAGGGCCTCGAAAGTCTTATTTTCTTCTTCATATCAGCTCTATTGTATTTTTATACCATTCAATAGTTTTCTTAATTCCATCATTCAGATTTACCTTAGGTTCAAAACACAATTTTTCTCTGGCCTTACTAATGCTGGGGATTCTCAGATTAACGTCGACGTAGGGAGCAGAAACATGAATGACAGGAGAAGAAGACTTAGCAAGTTGTATAATCTTTTCTGCCAGTGAAAGAATTGTAATAGTTCCTTTTGGATTGCCGATATTGAATACTTCACCGATCGCTTCTTCCTTTTCAAGACATAGAAGTATTCCTTCTACCATATCATCGATATAACACCAGGACCTTATTTGATCGCCATCTCCATGGATGATAAGGGGTTCATTCTTGATTGCACGAATTACAAATTGATGAATGGCACCTTCGCCAACCTGGCCTGGTCCATATATATTAAATGGACGCAATGTTACAGTTTTTAGCCTAAATTGCTTATAATAACTGAGGACTAAGTGTTCAGCCGTAAGCTTGCTTACTGCATATGTCCACCGAGCTTCACCGACAGGTTGAAGATTTATTGATGCGTCTTCTTCTACACGAAAAGCATTAATTCCGAACACTTCACTGGTAGAAAAGTTAACGAATCGTTCAATCCTGTCTAAAATGTTCAGCTCTTTTAGAGATTTCAAAATGTTATAGGTTCCAACTAAGTTGACTTCTATGGTTTTTGTCGGGTTTTTAATTACATTATCAACACCTGCGATTGCAGCCATATGAAGAACAAAGTCAATATCTTGTGGTATATGTGTTTTTAAAAACTCATAATCAAGAATGTCTCCCTGGATAATATGTAAATTAGGATGAGTAAAAAATGTAGTTTGTTTAAGTGCATTCCTCGAAAGATTGTCATAGACCACGATTTCATTAGAAGGGATCAATTTTTTAATCAAGTTGCTTCCGATGAAACCTGCGCCACCTGTAATAAAAAACTTCTTATTTTTAATCATCATTACTTCTTTGTCATGTTCAAGACAGGTCTGTGGTAACTACAATTCACAGTCTATTACTATTTTTTACAACTTTTATCCATTCTTCTATTTTTTTAAGTTCTTCATAGGTATTGATATCACAGCTTTCCTCAGGTGGTATTTCCACTGTGTGTATCTTAAGCCCATCTTTTAGATATTCTTCATAAACGTCTGTGAGATAATATTCACCAGCGGCATTGTTATTCTTAATTTTTCGCAATTCCTGATAAATTGAATTAGATTCACAAACAATGAATCCCGCGTTGACCTCTTTGATTTGAAGGATTTTTTCATCAGCATCTTTTGCTTCTACAACGCCTGCGAATTTTCCATCAATCCGCACCACCCTTCCTTTACTTCCTGGATTAGGCAATATTGCAGTAGCTATAGTGATATCAGCGTGATTTTTAATGTGCTGGTCGACAAGATTGCTAAATGTTGAAGTCGTAATAAGTGGTTTATCCGCATATGTCACAAGAAGTGTGTAATCTGAATTTTCAAAAATTCTGGATGTGGTCAAAAGTGCGTGTCCGGTGCCAAGTGGTATCTCTTGAATAACGTATTCAATTCCATCAAACTTACCCAGCACTTTTTTTGTTTCATTATGATATGGACCAACCACGACCACGATCTTATTGACCACCGGCTGTATAGCTTCAATAATTTTTACAATCAGAGGTTTACCTTGATACTCGGTTAAAAATTTGTGTTTTTTTTCTTTATACCGAGAACTTTTCCCCCCTGCAAGTACGATGCCTGAAACAGTTTTCATGGATAAGATTATACACTATCTTCTGATATTTTCAATATTGTCTTTGAGAGCAAATTCAAAATTATATCTGCATCAATCTGTCTCATACAGGAATGATGAGAACACCTCTTTTGATAGCAGGGCGGGCATATATTTTTTGCACGAACAGAGACAATTCCTGGTGGACAATGATTTTCTGGATCTGTGGGCCCAAATATTGCTACTGTAAAGGTCCTGGTTGCGGCTGCCAGATGCATCGGACCACTATCAGTGGTGATAATCGTCTTCGCATTCTCTATAATTAGCGCTAAATCTGAAAAACTTGTTTGGCCTGAAATGTCAATAATTTTTCCATCGATTTGAGATGCAATTTTACTATTTATTGGTCTGGCATGCTTATCGCCCACTAAGACAATAGAAAATCCTTTGTTTATAAGAGAATTTCCCAAATTGACCCAGTGATCTGTCAACCAGAGTTTTGTTTGCCATTGCGTTGACGCAGCGGGATGAAACACAATATATTTTTTTGCTTCCAGGCCATAGTTTTCAAGAAATTTTTCAAAATCCTTCCTTTTTTCATTAGAAATCCAGACCTGCAAATATCCAGATATAGACGAACCTGTGACTTGTTTCCAGAATTTTAACTGGGAATTTATGGGATCAAGTCCAGTCGCTTTTTTTATCCCCTGGGTTAGCAGCAATTTTCCCAATTGTTTTTTATAAAGGCCAATTCTTTGACGACTTCCAATTAGAAAAGTAAAAAAATTAGTTTTTAAATTGCCTTGTAAGTCAATGGTGACATCGTAATTTCTTGTGCGGATAGTCATCATTATCTTTGTAAATTTAAAAATATTTTTTTTGTTGGGTAATGTGAATATTTGTTTTATCAAGGGACAATCCCGATAGATTTCGGCATAATTTTCGGTTGTAAGAAGAGAAATTTCTGAATTGTGGAAAATTTTTGCTGCGATATCAATAGAGACAGAAAAAAGAATCATATCTCCGAATGCGCCTGTTTTTATTAAAAGTACGTGTTTCATATTATTCAGAGCAGTTCCTGGTATACCTTTACAGTTTTCTCTACCATTTGTTGAATGGAGAAATGATTTATAACAAATTCTTTGGCGTTGATTACCATGTGATTTAATTCCTCTGGATATTGAATAACGAATTCGATCGCTTTTGCCATCGCTTCGATATCGCACGGCGCTGTGAGAAGTTCTGTTTCTGTTTTGATAAATCTTTCTTTTTCTATGCCATTCAATGTAGTCAAAACCGGAACTCCAGCGAGCTGTGCTTCATAAACACTTCTACCCAGCCATGGGATAATTCCCTTTCTTAATGTTTCCGTTTCTATATGAGGTGCTACAAGGAGATCAATTTCAGGTAGGTAGTCAGATGCTCTACCCTGTAGAAACAACACTTCAATGCCAAGTTTTTTACCCAGAGATTCAAGATGTTTTTTGTAGGGGCCGTCTCCTATGATGTGAATTTTTATATGTGGCGCGTTCTGTCTTGCTATCGCAGCTGCGCGGATCAAATACTGAAATCCCTTTAATTTTGTCAGTCTTCCAATACCACCTATAATGAATCCAGAGTGTTGTTTTCTGGGAAGACTGACGTACGGTTCAAATTTTATTCCATTATGTACGACTCGAACACGGTCCGGGTGTGCTCCCAGTTTTTTGATCGCAAATTCGCCAAGGGTATTGCTTATTACAATCACTCGTTCTCCTCTGCCCATGATTTTACTATAGTATGAAGGGCTGTAAAAGCCGTGGATACTTGTTATGAACCGTGTTTTCTGATATCTTGCCAGTGCGTAATAGCCAATCCATGCAGGAAATCTGCTCCTGCAGTGGAGAATATCTGGTTTTTCATCTGCAATAAGTTTTTGTAAAATTCTCAGAGATTTCCAAAAAATAACTGGTGTTTTTTTATTCATGGGCAGATTGAACCATCTGATGTCTTCTTTTTCTATTAGAGGGATGTAGCTGCCGGGTCCTGAAATGATAGTGACATCGACACCCATTTTCTTCATACCGCATGCAAGATCAAAACTTCCTTCTTCCACACCACCAAGATTCATTTCAGGAACCATGAGAAAGACTTTCATGCTATTCAAACAGATATAGTTGTTTGTTTTCATCAAGGATAAGACGGGCAGCTTCGATAACAGCATCAGAAGTTATACTTTTGATACATTGGTAATTTTTGGTACATCTATATTTCCTATTACATGGAAAGCAATCAATTTGGCTATGTATGTTAATGTATCGCGTTCCTACAGGACCAAATCTGTATGGATTGCCAGCCCCAAAAATAGCAACAATAGGTGTTTTTACAGCACAGGCAAGATACAAAAAAGAGCCGTTTCGAGTAATTGCAAGATTGGCTCTGGATAGAAACGCAGCAATTTCACGAAAGTTAACAGTTTGTGACATATCAATAATATCGTGTGGATATTTTGTTGAATTGATAATTTCACTGACAACAGGATCATTTTTATTTCCGAAGACAAGAATTTTTGCATTGTATTCTTCAATGAGAGTGTCGCAAACCTTGATATAATTAGAAACATCCCACTGATCCAGAATGTCTGTATTGCCTATATGAATTGCGACCAGTGTTGACGAATTACTTATATTTTTTGACTTCAAAAATTCTTTCACTTTTTCTCTATCAATTTCAGAAACAGGGAAAAATAGTTCAACTTTTTCGGGTTTTCCAAATACTGGCTCAATCAATCGTAAAAAGTTAATGCTTTCGTGAGTGAAAAACCTATCAGTAAATATCCTGATTTTCAGGAAATTCAGTTTTGTTTTTGCCCGCAAAATATAAGGAATTATTGATGGACGAAACGATATGATGAGTTTATATCTTTCTGTACATAGTGTCCTGTAGGTTCGTATAAAACCGTGTTTTTTATGGACAATAATCCGATCAAACCATCTGTACTCTTTCAGAAATTTTTCTGATTCGGCTGTTGCAACAATATCAATTTTGGCGACATTATCATGATCTTTGATCTGTTTTATCACTGGAGTTAACAATAAACAACTTTCGATGCTGGTTCCATCAATAATCAGGACCCTTACTGATTCACCAGATTTATGATTTTCTTTGCGCATTGTGTTGAATCATCAAGGATTGAAAAAGTTCTTAAATTGGAAATTTTTAATAGAAACTCTGGAATTTTTTCAAATTCGTCAGCCGAGATATACAAACAATATTTGTTTTTAACAAGTGTCTCTATGGTTGTATCGAAAACAATCTTTTTTCTTTTTCTACCGGTACCCAGAACAATTACAGGTTTACCGGTGGAACACGCCTCAGACATCATCGTGATGCTATCTTCAGTTACAAAAAGAATATCACAGATTGCCAGAATTCCAAAATAATGTGAATCAAAGCTTATTCCTGGAAACTCTCGGTATACGAAATTTTGAATGTTTGTTGTTTCTTTTAGAAAATAAACAATACTTTCTGGTGTCCTTCTTGAGGTTGTAAGGAAAAAGGCAAAATCCTTTTCTGCCAGCATTTTCAACACGGACAAGAGTTTGTTTGCCCATTCAGTATCTATATAATAGTTCTGGTCATTGCCTCCTATGATAATTCCTATTTTGGTTTTTTCGGGTATTTTTATTTTGTTCAGCATTTTTGACTTTGCGGATTTCAATAAATCGGCATTTACTCTATTCGGTGCCCCGATGGTAACGAGAGTGTTTTTAAATTTTGCAAGAAAAGGATAACGAACAACATCATGTACGGGAACAATTAAAAGGTCGAATTGTTTTAGTGGTACCGTTTCAGGTGTCATGATACAGATTGACCTGGCAGCCAGTTTTCTGGAAATAATAAGATTTACAGGCGCAAGAAAAGAGCCGGCGGAGATTACAATATCAAATTTTTTCGCAGGGATATTAGTTTTTGAGAATATTCTGAAAATCATCTCAGCAAGTTTGTAAGCCCTGACTTTTAATAAGAAAGCAATAATTTTTGTTACAATTTTTGTAGAGCCTTTTCTTCCTGGTAGTTTGTATGATGGCCCTTTGAATTTTACGCGTAGAATGTGGAATTTGTAGCCAGTGGCTTCGGCAACTCCAACAGACTGGTTAGTATTTCCAGGAATACCATCATCCAGCACAAGAATATCCATGGTATTCTAATTCATTCTAACAGGGATTTTTCTTTCAGCAAGAAATTTTTTTATTTGTTTTATTGTAAAGGTTTTAAAGTGAAGCAGTGATGCAAGCAACACGGCTGAAGCACGACATTCCGTAACAGCTTTGTAAATGTGCTCGAGCGAGCCAGCCCCTCCTGAAGCAATGACCGGAATTTTTACTGCTTTTGTAATGTTCGTTAACAATTGAAAATCATATCCGGCTAATGTACCATCGGTGTCAATACTTGTAAGAAGAATTTCACCTGCGCCAAGGTCCTCTACCTGTTTAGCCCATTCTTTTACATTGATCCCTGTTGGAATTTTCCCGGATTCGATATAAACATCCCAGCGATGACTTCCCATTCTTTTTGCATCAATTGCGACGACAATGCATTGGCTTCCAAACTTCTTTGCTGCTTCATAGACGATATTTGGATTCCTTACTGCCTGAGTGTTAATGGAGACCTTATCGGCGCCATTTTCAAGAAGAATGAGAATGTCATCAATTGATTTGATGCCGCCGCCCACAGTGAAGGGTATAGAAATATTTGATGCCACATTTTTCACCAGGTTTTTCAAGGTCTTACGTCCTTCGGAAGTTGCGCTGATGTCAAGGAATACAAGTTCATCAGCTTCCTGGTCGGAATAATACTTCGCAAGGTCTACGACTTCTCCCGCCTGTCTGAGATTTTTAAAATGAATTCCTTTTACTACTTTTCCATCCTTGACATCAAGACAGGGAATTATTCTTTTTGCAAGCATATTATTTCATTCTCAAAAAATTTTTTAACAAGCGCAATCCATGTTTTGCACTTTTTTCAGGATGAAACTGTACCCCTATAATGTTATCTTTTTGTACGACAGAAGCAAATTCTATTCCATAGGATGTAAGTGCTACTACAGTGCTTTTTTCTTCAGGAACGCAGTAAAACGAATGGGCGAAATAAAAAAAGGAATTATCCTGTAAATTTTTGAGAAACTTTGAATCACGGATTATATTGACAGTATTCCATCCCATATGGGGAACAGGTAGATTTTCCTTACCCGGCAACTTTCTTACTTCTCCTTTTATGAGTCCAAGCCCTTTTAATTTTCCTTCTTCGCTATGTTCAAAAAACATCTGTAAGCCAAGACATATCCCGAGAAGAAACTTACCTTTTTTAATCTCTTCTTTTACTGCCTCAGATAAGCCTGTTTTTTTTAAATATTTCATTGCATGGTCAAAAGCTCCGACTCCTGGCAGTATAATCCTATCGATATTTCTCAACATTTCTGGTTTTGACACAACCATCACTTCCTCATGCAAATTTCTGATGCTGACGATAACACTAAAAATATTACCAGCGCCGTAGTTTATTATGCCAGTCATATCTGAATTAGAATTTAAAAGTTACAGAAACACACAGTTATACAAATTCTATAGTACCAGGCGGTTTCGGTGTTACATCATAAAGAACCCTTGCAATACCCGGAATTTCTGTAAGAATTCTCTTTGCAATTTTGTCAAGTTTTATCCAGGGTATTCTATATGACCTGGCGGTCAGAGAATCCTTGGATTCTACAATCCTGATTGCTATGATATCGCCCACAAATGCAGATTCGTTTTGAATACCTGTTGCTTTATCAGTGAGTAATACAGGAAAACCCTGAAAAATTTTGGGACTCATCAATTCTGATTCCACAATCTCAGTGGCCTTCCTGATTTTTTCAACTCGTTCATAGGTTACTTCTCCTGTGATTCGCAATGCAAAACCAGGTCCGGGAAATGGCTGAATTCTTAAAAACTTTGGTGGGATGTCAAGATTTTTGGCGACCATTTTAACCCGAGATTTTGTCAATTCTTTCAGGGGCTCAAATAGATTTAATCCATAGTTTGCAGGATTAATTCCTGCTTCGTGTAATACATTAAAATGTGTTTTTATTCCCTTTTGGGTTTCAACGATATCTGAAAGTATTGTCCCTTGAACCAGTAAATCTGCTGCGTAACTTCTCATTGCCTGACTCATAATTCTATAAAAAACGTCTCTGAAAGTTTTCCTTTTCTCTTCAGGCGAGATGATTCCTTTTAATGCCGAAATGAAGTCATTTTGTTTATCCCATCGTTGAAGTTCTATATTGTATTTCTTTCTGAAATATTCTTCGATCTGTTTAACTTCGTTTTGTCTCATTAGACCTGTATCAATAATAAAAGGTATTGTTTGCCCCTCCTGTTTTATTGTTGCCTTTCTGGCGATTTCAAAGCAAACCATACTATCGATTCCACCAGAAACAGCCACAATGATGCGTTTTCCGCTGGCCTGGGAACGGAGATTCTGAATTTTCCTGGTGATAAATTTTTTTGGTTCAAATCGTTCCATTATACTAATTATAACATAGATTTCTGCATTTCAATAGTTGAGCAATTCTTCTTTCGTATTAAAAAATTTTTCAAAAAGCCATCTTTTAAAAGATTGATCGGGTTCGATTTTTGTTTCGATAACAAGCCCATATAAGGGTATAATTATCTTCAGATTTTTAAGTTTTACAAGGTCTTTTTCAGTAGTGATTGCAATATCAAGGTTCATCCGAAAGAAAATTTCCTGTAGTTCCTCTGCATCTTTTTCACAATATTGAAAATGGTCAGGATACCATGTTGCGTAAATTTCCTGAGGACCAAGTTGTTCAACCTTGTCGATAAAATCCAAAGGTTTTGCGATACCACAAAATGCAAGAACCTTTTTATTCTTAACTATAGACAATGAAATTTTTTCTCCCTGCACATTTTCTAAATATAACGGAGAGTATTCTAAAAAGTAAATCGGTTTGTTGAATTTTTTAATCTGATTAGTAAACCTGGAATAATTTCGATTGGTATTTCTTTTCTTCACAATGATTGCGTCTGCATACTTCAGAAAACTTATGGAAAAGCGCATTCGTCCCGATGGAATTAAAAAATTGACCGGTGTTTTTGGATCAACAAGAACAATATTAATTTTGTTAGAAATTTCAAAATACTGAAACCCGTCGTCAATAATAACAAGTTCTGGGTTTTTGCCAAGAGTTTCATAGAATATCTGTTTACGGTTTTTCCCGGACAAAACCTCTAATTCTGGTAATACATTTGAGATAACAATAGATTCGTCTACACTTTTTCTATTCTTTGCATAACTTATAATGCAGATTTTTGATGCAGAATTTTTAAGGATTTTTGCGACTTTTATTGTTACGGGTGTTTTGCCTGTACCACCTACTTCCAGATTTCCAACGGATACTACTACTGTTTTTACCACCTCCTTGTTTGCTCTAATATATTTGATATAACAACCTAAAAGCCACAAAAGAGATAATGGATAAAACAAAATCGCCCAGATTCTTGAGAGTATGTTATTGTTCTGAATCAATATTAAAGCATCGTGCGATTTCTTAAAAAAGGGTCTGCTGGACCTGACTCTCAGAAAGTAGCGGATTGATCTTAACTGTTCCGAATTCTCCATCATATCCAGGTATAACAATAAGTTTTTCTTCTCTGACAAGTTTTATACCAGTCGCGAGCTCTTTTGGCAAATTTGAAAACAGCTCCTGTTCTGATATCTCAAGTAAAATTTTCAATTCAGGACCCAGTTTGCCGATAACCTGGGTATACATCTGCATTGTGAAATTTGAATCCATATCTTTTTGATAAACAGAAGCGATAATCTGATCAAGGGGAACAAGGCGTTTATATCCAATTTTATTTGCAGGTTGATTCTGATTTTTTCTATCCGCAAGAGTCATCACTCTATGCATTACGCCAACTGTCACCTTTTTTCCACATACAGGACATAAAAATTTATTCTTTAGTGTCTCTTCCGGAGAAAGCCGAACCTTACAAAATCTATGACCATCATAGTGATACTTACCTTCTTCAGGAAAGTACTCAATTGTAAATAAAAATCTTGTCTTGTCCTGAGTTTTAAGAATTTCTTTTAATTCCATAAAAGAGAATGGCTTTGAAAAAACATTTGCCTCTCTTCCGATTTTTTGTGGCGAATGAGCATCTGAATTTGAAATCAATGTAAACTGGTCAAGCATTGAAAGTAGCCAATTCATAGGAGGGTCACTGCTAAGACCTGTTTCAAGCGCAAAAATATTATTAATTTCTTCTTCAAAACAGTCCTCGATTCTGTCAAAACCAGAATTTGCTCCAAATAGCGAAAAGTGTGGTGTCCAGATATGTGCCGGGACAACGAAACCTTCTGGATCAGCGTCTCTAACCATTTTAGCAAGTGTCCTTGTATCAATCTGAAGAATTGGTCTACCGTCAATAAGCAAATCTGTAAACTTTTCCAGATTCTTGTTAAATGTTTCAGCGCCTTCAAACGATTGAAAAAATACAATATTGTGAATTTTCCTGACCACCTTATTTTTAGTGAATATGTTGTTTACTTCACCTGTTAAAATAAAGTCAATGTTATCAAATTTATAAATTCCTGCTTGTTCTGAAGGTTGAAGCTTTTTTCTGAGTTCAGAAAACCATAACGGATGTGTAATATCCCCGGTTCCGAGTAAAGAGATGCCTTTGTTTTTTGCCCAGCGGGTAAGGTGTTCTATATCCATATTTTTGCTGGTGGCACGGCTGTATTTCGAGTGGATATGAAAATCTGCAATGTACATGTTTACCCTTTCTCAATTTTTAAAAATTCTTTTTTCAGTATTCTGGACAACTCTTCGAGAGATTGAGAAATAACTTTTGTAGATGCAATGGACGGCATAAAGTTAGTATCCCCATTCCATCTTGGAACAATGTGTATATGAAGATGCCCTGGAAGTCCTGCACCTGCACACCTGCCAAGGTTGACGCCTACGTTGAAACCATGTGGTTTTAATGTTTTGTTTAGAATTTGAATGGCTGTTTTCAGAATATTGAACATTTCGCAGACCTCTTTTCCCTGTATTTTGTCAAAATCTTTCTTGTGCTTAATGGGTGCTATCATGAGATGTCCATTGTTATAGGGATAGATATTCATAACAACCATGGTATAGGTGCCCTTC
This sequence comes from bacterium, assembly GCA_029552985.1. Taxonomy (GTDB): domain Bacteria; phylum Ratteibacteria; class UBA8468; order B48-G9; family DTJG01; genus DTJG01. The sequence continues at coordinate 44,670 of JAKPDB010000176.1, read as the reverse complement.
CATAAAAGAAATTCGCTTCTTTTTTTATTACTGATTTCACAGAGGAAACATTTTTTGCTTTTTACTTTCTTAATGAAATTTATTCTCCATGGTGCCCACAGGATATTCATTGTTTCTTTTTTCATCGTTTACACCTGCTAAAATATCGGTACCTGCTTTTTTCAGATATTCCTTCAACACTTTCTTCTTATTTTCAATCTTACCACTCAAAACCAGTTCTTCCAAATTTTTCTTAATTAGTCCAACTTGCTTTCCTGGTTTGATATTAAGAATTTCCATTATATCAAATCCATCAATCGCAAGTTTGAATTTTGCCAGACGCATCTTTTTGTTTACCTGTTTTATCCGTTCATACAGAGCGAGAATCTTTTCTCTTCCCTGATTCACCTTTTTTTCGTTCTTGCTTGTGATATCTGCTCTGGCAATAATAAAAAGTCCTTTCATATGTGCACCTATTTCTCTAATAAATCGGGCAAGAGCAGTATCAGTGGGATTTTCTTTTGCCAGAAGATGAGGTCTGAGATGATGTCTTATTAGTAATCCAATTGTTTCTGTGTCATTTTGTGAAACTTTCAATTTTTCACAAACTTTTATGCTCATTTTTGCGCCAATGATTTCGTGTCTGTGAAACGATACTTTGCCGTTTTCAACTTTTAATGTTTTGGGTTTACCTATATCATGAAGAAGAGCTGCCAATCGAAATACCGGACTTTTTGTCAGGGAAGCAGTGTTGTCAAGTACTTGAAGTGTATGTTCGAAAAGCTCCTTGCATGGGTGACTTGTTCTTTTTTCTTTCAATAATGCGACTTCGGGTAGAATTAATTCAAGTATACCAATTTCATCCATAAGAAAAAATCCCTTTGATGGCTTTCTGGCAGCAATAATTTTCATTATTTCATCTGCAATTCTTTCCTGGCTTACTATTAACAAACGTTTTGCATTATTTGCCATTGCTCTTTTTGTGTTTTCTTCTATGTTGAAATTTAATGTTGTTGCAAATCGTATACCTCTAAGAATTCTGAGTGGGTCGTCATAGAATGTTTTATCAGGGTCAACTGGTGTTCTGATGATTCTTGCCCGGATATCTTTTTTTCCGCCAAATGGGTCAAGTATCTGGCCAGTTAATAAATTCAACGCTATCGCATTGATAGTAAAATCTCGACGTGCCAGATCTTCAAGTACTGTGGCTGGTTTTACATGGGGTTTTCGAGAGTTTTCGTCATAACTTTCTTTTCTTGCGGTTGCAAATTCTATTTTGTTTTTGTTAATTTCAATCATTGCTGTGCCAAATCTTCCGTAAAAAATTGGTGAGGGATATCCGTATGTTTTTGCAAAGAGTCGTGCAAACTCAAGGGCATCAGTTTCTACCATGACATCAATATCATGCGTTCTGCGTCTTAAAAATTTGTCTCTAATATAGCCGCCAACAAGATAAGGTGTTATACCGCTCTTAATACCAATATTTTTTATCTGTTCTATGATGAGTTCAGGCAATACTGTCATAAATCTCCTAAAAGAGGCCAACAATTCTACCTTTTTCGTCTATGTCCACGCGCGTTCCTGCAGGTTCTGTCGGGAGTCCGGGCATGGTCCTCATCTTTCCACAGAGCGGGTATATAAATCCAGCTCCTGCTGAAAGCCGTACGTCTTCTATCGGTAGAGTAAATCCTTTCGGTGCACCCTTGAGATTAGGGTCATGGGATAGAGAAAGATGGGTCTTTGCCATACAGATTGGTAGACTGTTGAATCCCCAGCGGGTGTACAATTTTATTTTTTCTTCTGCCGTTGGCGAATAAGAAACTCTTTCAGCTCCATAAATTTTTGTCGCGATGATTTCTATTTTTTCCTTTATAGATTTTTCAAGCGGATAAAGAAAATGGAAGTCGTGTTTTTCTTCGCATGCCTCCAGAACCTTGCTTGCAAGAGATAGTCCGCCATTCCCACCTTCTGCCCAGACATTGCTTACTTCTGCTGCCTTTGCTCCTGCATTAAGAGCCAATTCTTTTACCAGCTCAACTTCTCTTTCTGTGTCAGTGGTAAATCGATTGATTGCCACCACAGCGGGAATTCCAAAAAGACTAACGTTTTCGATATGTTTTGTAAGATTGGTTGAACCCTTTTTTATAGCGTCCAGATTTTCTTCAATCAGTCCTTTATCGAGAGGTTTTCCTGGTATAACCTTGAATTGTCCACTGTGCATTTTCAAAGCCCTGATGGAACAAACAATTACCACGCAATCTGGTTTCAATCCGCTATATCTGCACTTGATATTTGCAAACTTTTCAAATCCGCAATCTGCGCCGAAACCGCTTTCTGTTACAACATAATCTGCGAGGCGAAGTGCAATTTTATCTGCTATAATTGAACTGTTTCCATGCGCAATATTTGCAAAAGGTCCCGCATGGACAAACACAGGGGTATGTTCAAGTGTTTGCATCAATGTTGGCTTAATTGCATCCTTTAGGAGAACTGTCATTGCACCAGAAGCTTTCAAATCTGCCGCTGTTACAGGTGCACCCTTTTTTGTTGTTCCAATAATAATGTTTGATAATCTTTTTTTCAAGTCAAAAATATCGCTGGTTAACGCAAGAATTGCCATTACTTCTGAGGCGACTGTGATATCAAAACCTGTTTCCCTTGGAATTCCATCATCTTTTCCGCCAAGGCCTATAATGATGTGGCGAAGTGCTCTATCGCTTACATCAACTACTCTTGGCCAGGTGATTGAAAGTGGATCAATATTTAGAGGATTGCCTTTTAAAAGAGAGTTATCAATAAATGCAGCCAGAAGATTATGAGCAATCCCAACAGCGTGAACATCTCCTGTTAGGTGAAGATTGAAATCCTCCATCGGAATAACCTGTGAGTATCCGCCTCCTGCTGCACCTCCCTTAATGCCGAATACAGGTCCAAGAGATGGTTGACGGATACAGGTGAAAACCCTTTTTTTAAGCTTTCCAATTGCTTGCGAGAGTCCTATTGTGGTAACCGTCTTTCCTTCTCCCAGTGGGGTTGGTGTAATGGCAGTAACATCAATGTATTTACCCAGAGGGTTGTGTTCAATCTTCCTCATAATTTCAAGAGAAACCTTTGCTTTATAATTTCCATAAAGCTCAAGAAATTCCTCATCAATACCAATACTCTCAGCGATTTCTCGAATGTCTTTTATTTTTGCTTTTTGTGCAATTTCAAGATCTGATAACATTTTTCCTCCCTTTCGTGAGTTTGTAAAAATTAGTTTAGAAATTGCATCTTTGCCGCAAGCACAGTATTTCTCAATAAAATTGCAGTGGTTACTGGTCCTACCCCACCAGGGACAGGTGTAATCCACGATGCATTTTCTTTTGCAACTTCAAATTCAACATCTCCCACAATTTTATCACCCAGTTTATTGATTCCAACGTCTACAACTATTGCATCCTTCTTTACCCAACTACCTTTGATTAAATGAGCCTTTCCAACAGCAACCACAAGGATTTCTGCTCTACTGACATGGGTTTCGAGCATACCACTATCACTGGTTCCAATATGGCATATACTCACAGTGGCAAATTTATCAACAAGCAAAAGCGCAACTGGTTTGCCAACGATGTCGCTGTGACCTACCATCACAACTTCTTTACCATAAAGGTTAACGCCAGTGGAATCGATCAATTCTTTTACGGCAAGTGCAGTGCATGGAGCCAGCACCGGTCTACCATACACGATCCAGCCTAAATTTGCTGGATTAACACCTTCCACATCCTTTTCCGGACTGATAGTAGATTGAACTTTTCTTACATCCATACTTGGTGGCAGTGGCATTTGTAATATAATGCCGGTAACTGTTCTATCCTCGTTTAAATTTTTTATAAATTGAATCAGATCAGATTCAGAAACGTTTCCATCAAGATTTTTTACTTCGTGCTCTATACCAATTGCAGCACAGCTTTTTTTCTGCGCACCAAGATAAACGAGAGACGATGGATTTTCTCCCACCTGTACAGCAACGAGTTTTGGAACGATTCCCCTTGTTTTTAATTGCTCAAGGTCTTTCTTTACTATCTGCTTGATTTTCTCAGCAATTTCTTTTCCTGCAAGAATTTGAGCAGCCATCTTCCCTCCATTGTTTGGATTATGTTCTCAAAGAGATTTTTGCTCCCACCTTTTTTATTATGTCAACTGCTTTGTCTGTTAATAAAGACAAAATTTGTAATTTGTTTTTTATCTCTGCTGCGTATTTGTCATCTTTAATTTCAACAAGGTTTATTAAAACATTAATTACTGTTGCTCTTATCACACCCTCGATCAATGAAGTGGACACTCCGACGTCACTTATCAAATAAGGATTACAGTGATCCATAAGCATTTCGTTCCAATGTAACATGGATTTGCAATAATCAAGTATCTGGATATGTAAATCAATACTTTTCTTCAACACATCTTCGTGTTCTTTCGTCCTGGTTGGGTCTTTTCTGAGAAGCTTCATTGTTTCCTGGATTTGTCTATAGATGATACTGTCCTGTTCAACATATTTGTTTAATACTGGTTGTATTTGTAAGGCATTATCTAAAATATCTTTCGAGATTTTTCGGGAATTTTCTCCTACTTTTGAACTGTCAACCGTGTAATTACATACCATCACAATCAAGGCATTTGCGAGGGCGAGAGATAAGATTGCCGCGCTGCCGCCGCCAGGGCATGGTGATTTTCCAGAAAGTCGATCAATATATTTTTGCAAAGGTTCCTTGAGATATTCGTATTCCATTTGGCTTTGTTCAGTATGCAGATCTATTTGTATTTAGACAGATCAAATATGAATTCTGTGATGATATGCTGCTGTACTTGTTGCCCAACGACTATTTCTGACTCATGATGATGTTCGTGTTCATGAGGTTTTTGTTCTTTTTCTTCCTTAGGAAGAATTTCAATACATAATTTAACTATGGCGTTTTCGGGAATATCCTTTTTAGAAAATCTTACTTCTCCATTAATCTGTTGATAATAATCCCGGTTAAACTCTCCAAAAGGGGGAAAATGGGCATACACAGGTTCAACTCGTGTCTTATCATAAATAAGGTAAGCTTTTATTCTTCTCGAAGCGTCAGGTTCGTTTCCATAGGTCAAAATCAGAAAATTAAGAGTATTGCTTTTCGCAGCAACCGCTTTTCTTATTATGTTTATATCAGGTTTAAGATTTTTCTCAGCGGCATTTTTTGCCATTTGTGCGGCATGTAAAAACGGAGTAAAGTACACCGCTCTACCCTTGCCTATTTCATATCCAAGATAAACACTCCATGGTTCCATGAATTCATAGTTAGAAACACCTGCTTTTGATTTGCCATATTCGATGGCTTCCTGCAATAATTTTTCATCAATATTTACTGAGGGCTTTTTCTCTTTTGAGCACCCGGAAAAAAGCATACCGACCATTAAAATTGCAAGAGCGACTTTGCAGATTTCTTTTTTGTTCATGTTAATAAATATATTCATTTTTGATTTTTCTGTCAAGTAAGTATAAAATATAATTCTAAGTAAAATTTGTGGCACCAAATAATATTTTTACAACAATATCATGGACAGAATAATATTTTTTGATACAACATTAAGGGACGGCGAACAATCTCCTGGAGCCAGCCTTACAAGCAGCGCCAAGCTGACGATTGCCAGACATCTTGCAAAATTGAATGTCGATGTAATCGAGGCGGGTTTTCCGGTGGCGTCAGAAGACGATGCGTATGCCGTAAAATTGATTGGAAAAGAGGTTAAAGGTCCTGTAATTTGCGCACTTGCGCGATGTGTACCAAAGGACATAGAAATTGCACTGAAATCTCTTGAAAGTGCGCAAAAGCCACGTTTACATCTTTTTCTTGCAACGTCAGAAATTCATAGAAAATTCAAGCTTGTAAAAGCAAAAAGTGAAATAATAAGGATTGCCAAAGAGATGGTAAGTTTTGCGAAAAAGTTTATTGACGACATTGAATTTTCTCCTGAGGATGCCACCAGAACTGAACCCGATTTCCTTCTCGAGGTGTGCAAAACTGTTGTAGATGAAGGTGCAAGGACTCTTAACATACCCGACACAGTTGGTTATGCTGTTCCTGAAGAGTATGGAGCATTGATTAAGTTTTTAAGAGAAAAAATCCCACAGGAAATTGTTATCAGTGTGCACTGTCACAACGATCTTGGACTTGCGGTTGCGAATTCGCTTGCTGCTGTAAAAAATGGTGCCAGACAGGTCGAGTGCACGATCAATGGTATTGGTGAACGGGCTGGAAACGCGTCTCTTGAAGAAATAGCGATGAATCTCATTGTGAGAAAAAAATATTACGGAGTGAGGGTTGACCTGGAGACGAAACACATTTACAGAATTAGCAAACTTGTGTCTTCTCTTACCGGGATTCCTGTGCAACCGAATAAAGCCATAGTGGGAGATAATGCTTTCAAACACGAATCAGGGATTCATCAGGATGGTGTAATAAAATGCAGAGAGACCTATGAAATTATGCATCCAAAGATGGTAGGAATTCCAGAAAGTACTCTTGTTCTTGGAAAGCATTCCGGCAGGCACGCATTGAAATTGCGACTGGAATCTCTTGGTGTTTCTGTTGACGAAAATACACTGAATAAGATTTTCGAACAGTTCAAAAAACTTGCAGATAAGAAGAAAGAAGTCAATGATCTTGACCTCCTTGTTCTTGCTGAGCAGGAGACAATATCTGCTGTTGAACCGACTTATACTCTGGAGTATTTCCATATCATTTCAGGTACTTCCACATTGCCAAGCGCGACAGTAAGAATTCGAAAAAAGAACGAAATTATTGAAGATGCTTCTCTTGGTGATGGTCCAATTGATGCTCTTTACAAAGCAATAGACAGGATAGTAAAAATATCACCAAAATTACAGGAGTATAAAATTTCAGCAGTAACCGGTGGAAAAGATGCTCAGGGTGAGGTAATTGTTTCACTTATGATTGATGGCATGAGAGTTGCAGGGAAAGGAGTAAGTACTGATATAATTGAAGCAAGTGCCAGAGCTTATCTTAATGCCATCAATCAATATTTATCAAGAAAGAATCTGGTGAAGAAGAAATATCGTGGTACTTAAATTCCTAACACATTGGTATCGAAAGGATTTCGATGACAATCACTGAAAAAATACTTGCGGCACATTCGGGATCGAAGGAAGTTTTTCCTGGACAGTTCATAGAAGCGAATGTTGATTTAATTCTTGCCAATGACATTACTGGACCACTTGCAATTGAGCAGTTTAATAAGGCAGGAGCAAATAAAGTTTTTGATCCAGGGAAGATCGTCCTTGTTCCTGACCACTTTACACCCTGCAAGGATATTAAGAGTGCTGAAATGGTAAGACTTCTGAGAAATTTTTCCAAAAGGCATGGTGTAAGGTTCTATGAAATTGGGAAGGTTGGTATTGAACACGCACTTCTCCCAGAAGAGGGTCTTATTCATGCTGGAGACCTTGTAATTGGAGCAGATAGTCACACATGTACTTATGGCGCTATTGGGGCTTTTTCAACCGGTGTGGGCAGCACAGATGTTGCATTCGCTATGATTACTGGAAAAATCTGGTTAAAAGTTCCATCAACAATTAAATTTATTTATAAAGGTAGGTGTGGTAGATATGTGGGTGGCAAAGATATTATTCTTTACACTATTGGCAAAATTGGTGTTGATGGTGCCAGATACATGGCAATGGAATTTACTGGAGAAGCAATTGAAGATCTTTCTATGGATGACAGATTGACGATTTGTAATATGGCGATTGAAGCAGGCGGGAAAAATGGTATTATTGCGCCAGATAGAATTACAGAAGAATTTCTGGTTTCTGTTGCGAGTGAAAAGGGAATATTTTATAAAAGCGACAAAGACGCAAAATACGAAAACATTATTGAAATAGATGTGGGAACTATTGAACCTCAGGTGTCAGCACCTCATTTGCCATCCAATGCAAAAGATGTCAGAGAATTTTCAAATGTGAGAATTGACCAGGTTGTTATTGGATCTTGCACAAATGGGCGAATTTCAGACCTCAGAAAAGCTGCGATGATTGCAAAGGGCAGGACTGTACATCCAGAAGTGAGGACAATTATTATACCTGCAACACAGAAGGTTTACCAGCAGGCGTTAAAGGAAGGATTGATTGATGTTTTTGTTGAGTCCGGTTGCGTGATAAGCCCTCCTACCTGTGGCCCGTGTCTTGGTGGACACATGGGAGTTCTTGGGAAAGGTGAGGTGGCGATTGCGACCACAAACAGAAATTTTATCGGCAGAATGGGACATCCTGAAAGTATGGTTTATCTTTCAAATCCTGAGGTTGCAATGGCATCTGCAATCATGGGCAGAATTTCACACCCAGATGAGGTGAAACATGGTTATTAAGGGAAAAGTATGGAAGTTTGGTGATCACATTAACACAGATGACATTATAGCCGCCCGATATCTGAATACGACTGATATTAAAGAACTGGCTTCTCATTGTATGGAAACAATTTTTCCTGATTTTTCAAGGAAAATTGAGAAAGGGGATATTATCGTTGCTGGTGAAAATTTTGGCTGCGGTTCAAGTCGGGAACACGCGCCCCTAGCAATAAAAGGATGTGGTATTTCAGTTGTTATTGCAAAGAGTTTTGCAAGGATTTTCTTCAGGAATGCCATCAATATTGGACTTCCAATTATTGAGACACCGTTTACTGAACAGATTTCACAAGGCGATATCCTGGAAATCGATTTTGACACCGGAACAATGGTAAATTTAACAAGAGGTGAAACAGGAACCTTTATGAAATATCCTGATTTTCTTCAACAGATTATCGAAAGTGGAGGATTAATGTCATGGGTAAAGGAAAAACATATAAGGTAGGGGTGATTCCGGGCGATGGTGTTGGTCCAGAGATTATTAGTGCAGGAATGGAGGTTTTAAAGGCAGCCGCTGATAGATTTAATTTTCAACTGGATACAGTTTACTATGACTTTGGAGGAGACAGGTATCTTAAAACGGGTGAAACCTTGCCTGACTCTGCAATAGAAGAATTCAAAAAGCTTGATGTGATATATCTTGGTGCAATTGGACATCCTGATGTAAAACCCGGAATACTTGAAAAGGGAATATTATTGAAAATTAGATTTGAACTCGACCAGTATATAAACTTGCGTCCGGTAAAATTATATCCAGGTGTCTGGACACCTTTGAAGGATAAAGGTCCTGAACATATTGACTATGTTGTTGTGAGGGAAAATACTGAAGGTGCTTACTGTGGAATAGGCGGTTTTTTCAAGAAGGGAACCATGGATGAAATTGCCACGCAATTAGATATCAACACCAGAAAGGGTGTTGAAAGGTGCGTGAGATATGCATTTGAACTTGCCAGGAAAAGAAACAAAAACAAGACATTAACATGTGTTGATAAAGCCAATGTTTTAACATTTTCTGGAGACCTGTGGAGAAGGACATGTCAGGAAGTGCAAAAAGAGTATGCTGATATAAAACTTGATTTTGCATTTGTCGATGCAACATGCATGTGGATGGTGAAGAATCCTGAATGGTTTGATGTAATCGTAACAAATAATATGTTTGGCGATATTATTACAGACCTTGCCGCTATTACTCAGGGAGGTCTGGGAGTTGCAGCAGGAGGCAATATCAATCCTGAAGGAGTAAGTATGTTTGAACCGATACATGGCTCTGCCCCCAAATATACCGGGAAAAATGTCATCTGTCCAATAGCCACGATAGCAGCAGGCGCTATGATGCTTGATACGCTTGGGGAGACACTGGCTGCAGAAACCATAGAAAAAGCAATCTGCAAGACGCTTTCAGAAGGCTATATCAAAAGTCTTGAAGCGGGTAAGATGGGGATGGGTACTGCAGAGGTTGGCGCATTAATTGCTGGATTTGTTTCGAGTATTTAATTCTGGGGGTAATGATGGAACATGTTATAAAAAAGTGGAATTTTGTCTGGCAACATTATTTTGATTGGATACGTTCAGCAACAATTGTCGAAAAAGTGATAATGTCTCTGGCTTTTTCTTTTCTCACAGGTGTTTCTGCACAAATTGTAATAAAATTACCATTTACACCTGTCCCCATAACAGGCCAGGTCTTTATGGTGCTTTTAACTGGTGTGTTACTGGGGAAAAACTGGGCAGTTGTCAGTCAAAGTACTTATTTGATTGGCGGGATAACAAAAATTCCATGGTTTTCTGGAGGAACTGGCGGACTGACTCATATTTTTCTTCCTTCCCTTGGGTACATTATTGGTTTTATTCCGGCATCTTTTTTTGTCGGCTATATTACCAGCACGAATACAAAATCTTTCAAATTTACTAATCTGGTTTTACTGATGCTATGTGGAATTTCTATAATTTACATTTTCGGAGCGACATGGTTTTCTTTTGTAATGAGGACTGATTTGAAGCAGACATTGCTTCTTTCAGTTATACCGTTTATTCCATTTGATATTTTGAAAGCATATTTGGTTGCTTTATTAGCATCAGCAATTATTTCGCGTTCCGAAAATTAACGGCTGCGGTCAGGACTTGTTTGTTCAGTATTTCACTGAAAAATGAAGAATTGGTTTTGAAGATTTAATAGGCGGAGGTTTTTTCAATGAAAAAGTATAATGTTGCAGTTGTTGGAGCAGGACTTGTTGGGAAAAAAATGGTTGAAGTTTTACTTGAAAGAAATTTCCCTATTTCTAACCTGAAGGTTCTGGCAACAAGAGAAAGAGATGAAATGATTGCAGGAAGACATTTTCAGATTAGGAAAACTGACGATGCTTCTTTCGACGGTGTGGATTTTGCATTTTTTGCTGGTACTGAGGGAGAAAAAGGGGCAAGCGTTGAGTTTGGCTGGAAGGCAGTTGAAAAAGGAGCAATTGTGATTGACAATGGTGGTGATTTTAGGATGGACCCGAATGTTCCACTTGTAATTCCTGAGGTCAATGCTGAACACTTGAAAAGACACAAAGGTTTTATTGCAAATCCTAATTGTTCTACCATCATCATGTTAATGGCGGTTGCACCACTTCACACAAAATACAGAGCAAAAAGAATTATTGTTTCAACATACCAGGCCGTTTCTGGAACAGGCAGCAAAGCACTGGAAGAACTTGAAAATCAATTGCACCAGTTTGAGAAAGGTCAAAAAGTTACTTTCCAGGTTTATCCCCATAGAATTCTTTTTAATGTGATTCCTCATATCGGAAACATTTCTCACGAATTTCCAGGATACTATACAGAAGAAGTAAAAATGATTCTCGAGACAAGAAAAATTCTTGACAGGTCTGATATTCTGATTTCAGCGACGTGCGTCAGAGTTCCTGTTTTTAATGGACATTCTGAAGCAATTACGGTTCAATTTGAGACCACGCCAGATATCAATGAGTGCCGTGAGATTTTGAAGTCATCAAAAGGCGTGAAATTGCTTGATGAACCTGAAAATGCAAAATATCCATTACCCCTGGAAGTTTCCGGAAAGGACGATGTCTATGTTGGCAGGCTCAGAAAAAATCCTGCGCTTGATAATGCCATTGATATGTGGGTGGTTGGAGACAATATCAAAAAAGGTGCTGCACAGAATGCTGTTCAGATTGCAGAAGCAATGATTGAGATGAACCTTGTTTGAATTTATTTCATCGGGAACATATCCTTTAGTTTTATGTGAAATGCGTTAGATGGTTTTGATGGGCTGCCGTTTTTGTCTCGATAAATCACAAAAATGTATAAATCTGTATCTGGATTCAACCCGGTGAGCAATCCTCCGGGTTCTGTCCATTTTTCTCCAAGGCAAATAGCTCCAGCGCCGTTTTCGTAGGGACTTACCCAGATTTCATACAAGTTTGCATTTTCCATTTTTTTAAACCAGACATGGCATTTCGTACCATCGTATTCCCGTTCAGGTATAGTTATTGATGTTATCTCAGTTGAAGGAAATACTCCTGCTTCCCGAAATTTTACAATTGGATTATCAATTTCAGGAATATCGTTTGCCACTGGCATTCTCAATTTTGAAAGCCTTATCGCTTCATCTGTTTTATTTTCATTGCATGCGTATTCTGCATATAGGTCGGCGAATAAGGTGTCAGCCATATTCGCAGGCATAAGTTCATCACCAACAATTACATGGGTTCGTCTTTCAACAAAAATTTTTTCAATTGAGAGGGGAAGATCAACAATACCATCGCCTCCGTAGTTTCCCCACCAGCAAGTTCCTGGTTCCCTGAAACAGTCATAAGGATGATTACCAGGTAATTCAAATCTTAAGTATCTCCATCCATCAAAACAAAACATGCTTGCACAATGGACATCATCCACGTTCCACTCTCCATTTTTTCCATTACTGATCCACTTTTCACCTTTGGCATCTCTCAGACAATAAACGATTCTGCCCCAATCACTGTTTGCTTTTATCCATAATCCAAGATGGCTTGGTTTACCAGGTATTACAATCGGTTTTTCTGGTACAATCGTTGTATAGTAGGGCATCGTTTTCCTCTCTTTCTCCTGTTTACTAAATGAAATGGATAGTGCTGTAGCCCCCTGTTGGCTCGGCGCGTTCGTGATGCTGGCTTTCATGTTACCTAAAAATTTTTTTACAAATTCTGTATGCACATTTTCATAGTCCATGTCTCTTTCAGAAATAATTCTCCATGAACCATTTCCCAGGTTTCCAATTTTAATTGAATATTTTGAGGGTTTTGCATCACTATGATTGGGTTGTCCAAGTGATATAGAAGGATCCTTTTCAATACCCCAGACATATACAGGAGAACTGCTGATAGTAATTGTATATTTTCCATTTCTTTCTTTTACAGTCAAAGGATTATCCATAGAGTCATACACCTGTATTGAGGTGCCTTTTTGAGCATCTATCATAATTTGTCTCGTTCCTCTAATTGTCCACAATACATGGAGTGTTTTCCCTGTTTTGTAATGCTTGAATTGCAAACAAAAAACTGTGTTGCTTCCTGTATGAATCATTTTTGAATACTTCATTCTGTTGGTTTGTCTTGTTAATGTGGCATACGCACAATATACTGGTTTTGGATATAACAGGGGGATTCTATTGCATAAGCCTCCACCATAGTGAGTTTCACCCCATGCACCAGCACATTGAAAACCTGCCGGGCAGCCGAAATGCCGTGTGGTGTTATATGCCATCAGAATAAGATATGCCCTGACAGTGTGGTCTGCTTCTTCCTGTGGTGTCAAAGCACCTGGTATTGATGGAGAAACAGACGGTCCTTCAATCGACATCAATTCAGGCCATTTTTTACCTGTTTTCAACCACTCCTGTTTGAGTTGCCACATTACAGAAGCAAATGTGACCTGATGCATTTGCATTTCAGGAATTCTTTCAAAAAGAACAACATCAAGAGCTGGTCCATCCATCAGTTCAGTGGCTTCTTTACTGTACCTGAGAAACGGAATCGGAAACGAAGGGATGCCCCATGGAAGCAGACATTTCGCCTGCGGCCATTCTTTTTTGATTGCTGAGGCAGCAATAATAAATTCCTGGAGAAATTTTTCGTAACGAGATTTTTCCTCGGATGTCATTTGATAAGGAGGGTCTCCGTAAAATTCTGGCAAACTTATGTAAGAAATAGGACCAATGAGTGGCTCTGCATAAAAAACAGCAAGTTCAGGTTCGTTGATTTTTGTTGGTTTTGAAAGAGGCGATTTTTTTATAGCTTCGATGATTGCTTTTTTCATTTCATCTGGTTTTGAACTATCCCAGGGGATACCTATATGTTCTTTTGTCATGTGTAATTGATAAGCAAGAAAGTATGTTTTCATCTTATGGTTAATAAGATATTTCAATTCAGTTTCAGGTGTAGATTCTTCAATGAAAGGTCTCATGCATGACTCAACACCGGCTTTTACCATTACTTCAAGCCGAGGAATTCCTGAAGGTGTATCGTGTCCGCCATTCCAGTCCCAGAAACCGAAAATTTGGCCCTTACCTCCCTTCCATTCGCCACGTTCTCTTGTATCGGGATGAAGATATGCAAGGGAGCCTGTGAAGACTCTTTTTTCTTGGCCATCAATTACTGAGAATTCTGTCTTGTGATAGCCAAACCTATTCAGTTTTAACATAAATCTGAGACTGATGGATTTCTTAGCAGGTACAAGGATTTTTTTTGTCTGTGCGGTTTTTTCAATTTTATCGAAACTTTGTGTCTTGATAGAAACAGATACAATCTTATTCTTGTTTGAAACATTAGAAAGATTACAGGTATAACTTGGCTCATCAGGACATACCCATATATGCGCAAACTGAGAAGGTACAAAGTCAACTTCCACATCAGCTTTTTCCAGTGTTATTGCAAAAACGTGAACACTGCTTGGTAGTCCTGCTTGATGCATACTGTAATAAATCGGGTCTGGAAAACTTCTGTAAATAGAAACATTTTTCGTAAGTTCAAATTCCAGATAAGGGAGATCTGAAAAACCTTTTAATCCTTCTTTCAGAAGCGGGATGGTAATAAGATAAAGATTTCCTCTTTTCCCTTTTTCTGTGACAAATGGAATTTTTACTGTGCTTGTGGAGCTTGCTTTATAGAGGGGCACCTTTGTCTGGAATGGTAACGGGTGTCCTGCATTGGGTCTGTAAAAAACAGCCGTCACTACAGGAACTGTATCCTGAATGTCATCTGCTGCAGCAATAAGATGAACTTTTGTATACTGGGCATTTGGAACTCTAAATTGAATTCTACCTGGTTCAATGTATAATGCTCCTCGCCATCTCGGTACTTCTCCAGACCAACCATCAAATGCACCTTCAAGTAGACCAAATATAGCCCACGACTTGCCAATATCTACATGATTCCGACCCGGATGATCATTGGCTAATAAAAATGGGATATTACCAACATTCAATCTATTTTCTTTGTGCAAAATCAGAATTTTCGCAATTCTGTCATTTTTTGGAAAATCACCAGCATTAGTGTAACCATCTATGGGAATAGGTTCAAATCTTGTATTCTGTTCAGCATGGTTTATTTTGATTGAAGAAATAGCAACGCCCTCATAACAATAGATTTTAATAAAGCCAGCAGGATTTATCGATGGACCTTTTATTTCACGAAGCAACCTGTCATCAAGCCATACCTGTAAACAATTTTGACGTAGTACATATCTTATCCGTATCCATTTTTTGTCAATGGGTGTAAGGGTAGAAATTTCCTTGTCAAAGTTCCACCTAACCATTTCTGGCCAGTTTAAACGATTTTTTACAGGAGCCATCACACAATAATTTCCATATAATCCATATTTTTCCCCTGGCAATGGTGGAAGGCTCCACAAGAGGAATTGCGGATTCATATCAGGATAATAAGTGAGTCCAAGACCATAAGGATTTGCAGATGTATCATCAGGACTTCTTAGTCCAGTTAAGATTGATACTGTCGTTCGTTTAGGAGATGAAAATTTTAACGCAATTGAAATCTCTGTATCTATCTGTATTGGCTGATTACTGGTTATGATCATTCCACTGCTTCCAGTAAGAATAAATTTTCCCTCATTGGTATTGATAAGGACTGAATTGTTTTCCCCGCTATAAATCTGATTGATTTTCCATTGTTCTGGACTGATGATTTGTTGTATTTGATTATTTATCTGTGTTTGAGAAAATAGAGAATTTAGAAAGCATAATACAAACATTACTGATAGAGTTTTCATTTTGACTCCATTTTTTGACAAAAATATCTTGTGCCAATTTTTTGAATACGAAATGGTGCCGGCCTGGACTTTTTAAATCCAAGTTTTTTGACCACTTCCGGGGTTCCTTCAAGTGCTGAAGAAGTTCTATCAGGAGCTACAGCAGTTCCTACTTTTTTCTCCATTGTTATTATATCGAGGACAATCCAATTTTTGTCGAGGAACACAACCTGAATATTTTGATTAACCGTTCCATAGCCAGGATTGGTATTTACAAATACTGTTGCTTGTTCTATTTCTGGAAACCAGATTGCTGTTGTTTGAAATTGTTTCGATGATGCTCCACAAAAACCCTGATGGCTGAGTTTTTCTGTTTCGGCTACAAGAATCGTGATATTGGAAATTTTGTTTTCAATTTTTGGCCAGAGATCGAAAGGTATTATTAATTCTGCATTGGATATGAGACAATTAATAAAAATATAAAACAAAGACAGCAGGAATGAACGAAAAAAAGTATTTTTCATAACGTCAATATGCTGAAAATGTCATACCCTTTAATTTTTTCTCTGCCATTTAGATCTTTTAGTTCAACCAAGAAAAGAATTTTTTTAACTTTTGCACCTGCCTGTTCTATTAAGGAGCATGCAGCTGAAGCGGTGCCTCCTGTGGCAAGCACGTCGTCAATTAAAATTACTGTTTCATTGTTTTCAAATGCATCTGCCGGAATTTCTATTGTGTCTTCACCATACTCAAGCGCATAGGTATGTTTTATTGTTTTGCATGGAAGCTTGCCGAATTTTCTGATAGGAACAAATCCTTTTTTCAATTTACAGGCAAGTGCGCCGCCGAAAATAAAACCACGGGATTCTATTGCAACAATCTTACTGATTCCTTCAGGTACATTTTTTGCAAATAATTCAATGCTTTTCGCAAACAGGTCTTTGTTTTTTATTAAAGGTGTAATATCTCTAAATAAAACCCCCTTTTTTGGAAAGTCAGGAATCGTTCTGATGGCATCATATAATTCCTTCATTTTTCATCTCCTTTATTTCGTTGTGCAAATGTTTGAGGCATGTCTTAATAATCTGGTGTATTCTCTGTCTGGAAAGTCCCATTTCTTTTGCGATTTCTTTGTAGGACTTTGGATTTCCATTATCAATTCCATAGTGTAATTTCAATGCTTTAAGCCATATGTCTATTGAACCACTTTTTATCTTTTGTTGCAACCTTTCAAATAACTTATTCAATATGTCCTTATCTACCAGTAGATTATCCCACTTTTTCTTTCCGGATTCAAAATTCGTAATGTCAAACAAATCATAGTTTTCATCTTCAGTGTCCTGAAAAGTAGGAGAAATTTTTGTGGATTCAAAATAAGGTTTGTATTTTAAGAAGGTTGGAACATCAAGTTTTAACAAGTATGCCATTTCAGTATTTGTGGGGTATCTGTTTTCTTCAAGTTTAAATTTTTCAACAAGATTTTTATATTTTGTTTTGAGTTTCAGAATTTTTTCTGGCACCTTGAATGAACCACTTGATATTGCTCGCATGATATATCGTCTAACCCAGAAATATGCGTATGTTCCAAATCTTGCATGTTTTTCGGGGTCAAATTTTTTTATTGCTTCAATCAATCCGATATTACCTTCGGAAATCAGGTCCTGGAGGATATCATTGGAAAACGCGTATTTCCTGGCGAGTGAAACAACAAGTCCCTGATTCATTTTCATGAATTTTTCCTGTGCTTCCCTGTCGCCCTGCTTTATTTTTTGTAATAATTCCAGTTCCTCCTCTTGACCAGGTTTTTTCAGAATTTTTCTTGACGAAGTTTTGTTTTTCATGGACTATGTTACGATATCTAAAATCAAGTTATGAGCACCTTTTATAATTTCATCAATCTTTGTTATGTCTTTTCCTGAACCTTGGGCAAATTCTGATTTACCGCCTCCAGAACCACTGATCATTCCAGTAATATGTTTTATGATTAAAGAAGCTGGCACTATATTTGAAATATCAGGTGTGACCTTGCATATTAGAAGAACCCTTCCATCAAGAATACTGGCAAGAAGTACAATTGATTTTTTTATTTCAGATGAAACAATATCTGCAATTTTACCAAGCTGGTCAGCTGTCAATCCATCCAAACGACCTGCCACCAGCGTGGCATCATGGCCTTTTATTACGATATTCTTACTGTTTTTCTTTAACGTGGTCGGAATATCAGTCGTTACTTTTTGAATGATGGTTTTAAGTTTTTCCTCAAGTTGTTGAATCTGTTTTTTTAATTTAATAATCGTAAATACCAGGTTTTCTGGATCGGTTTTGAGCAGGTCACTTGCCTGGTGCAAAATTTCCCACCGCTTTTTGAACCATTGATAGGCACTTTCTCTCGTTACGGCTTCTATCCTTTTTAGATTTTCGCCAATTGAAGAAAACGAAATAATTTTGAATATTCCAATTTCAGATGTGCTGGAGACATGAGTTCCACCGCATAATTCTGAATGAAAATCACCGGTTTTGATCACTCTCACTGTTTCGCCATATTTCTCAGTAAACAATGCGACTGCGCCATTACTTATTGCCTGTTGATAACTCATCTGGCTGACATTTACAGGGTGGTTTTCAAAAATAATTTCATTTACCTGAGATTCCAGTTTTTCTATTGTGTTTTGATTAATCTCTCCCGGATAAATAAAGTCGAATCTTAATCGATCGGGTCCTACATACGATCCTGCCTGTCTGGCTTGATTATTTGAAATTTTTCTCAGGCAGTAATGAATCAGATGAGTTGCAGTATGATTTGCTGAGACATCCATTCTGTGTTTCATTGAAACCGACGCAAACACCCTTTCTTTTTTCCCTACGTTTTGCGGGGTCCCTGAAGTAAATTGCCCAATATGATAGATAACTCCGCGTGAATCAATTTGTGAATCAATGACCTCAAAACACCACTGGTTTCCCTCGATAATTCCCCTATCGCCTACTTGTCCCCCTTTTTCTGGATAAAACGGTGATATGTCCAGCACTATTTCCCAGATTTTTCTATCAGGTAGATAATACAGACCGACAATATTGCAATATTCCTGATGACTTCTGTATCCAGTAAAAATTGTTTCATTTATTGATTCAACTTCAAACACGACCTGTCTTTTTTGTTCAAAAATTGATTTCTTCCTTGCCTGCTCCTGCTGTTTGTGTAAATAATCTTCAAATTCCTGCCAGTCAGGTGAGAGATTATGCTCTTCTGCAAGTTCAGAAATAAGGTCTCTTGGGATTCCATAAGTATCATACCACTTAAAAAGAAGTTCTCCCGGTATTATTTGATCTTTGATCCCTGATATGTCTGCGGCAAAGATTTTTTTTGCAGAAGAAAGCAATCTTGAGAATTTTTTTTCTTCTTCAATGACGATATCGGCTATTTCTTCTTTCTTTTCTACTATTTCAGGATATACTTCTTCAAAAATTGAAATCATCGGATCTAAAAGGGATGTGAGAAATGGTTCGGTTAAACCAATTTTCGTTCCCTGGAAATACGCTCTTCTTATGATTCTCCTCAGCACATATCCTCTGCCTTCATTGTCGGGGTAAACGCCGTCACCAATAAGAAATACAATTGCGCGGCTATGGTCAACAATGATTCTGAATTCTTTTATTGTATCCTGGCTATACTTTACATTTGAAATCTTTTCAAGTTTTTCTATCAGTGGTAAGAAAAGGTCAGTTTCATAGTTTGATTTTTTACCCTGCATAATCCTTGAAATTCTTTCAAGACCCATACCTGTGTCAACTCCCCTTCTCTTCAGCGGTTGCAACTGTCCATCTATTTGCTGATTATATTGTGGGAAAACAAGATTCCAGAATTCAAGAAAACGATTACAATCACAACCTGGTTTACAATCTTTATTTGTGCACATCTCATCAATCCCCAGGTCAATGTATATCTCGGTACATGGTCCACAGGGACCTGTTTCTCCTGCAGGTCCCCAGAAGTTATCCTTTTTCCCCAGTGGTATTATCCTGTTTTCAGGAAGTAATGTTTTCCAGATTTTTAGTGTTTCTTTGTCTTCCATATAGTAAGAAACCCAAAGTTTTTCTTTGTTGATTTTCAGTATTTCTGTTACAAATTCCCATGCCCAATGAATGGCTTCTTCTTTGAAGTAATCACCAAAGGAAAAATTTCCGAGCATTTCAAAAAACGTGTGGTGTCTTCCACTCAATCCAATTTTTTCAAGGTCACTGTCTTTACCTCCGGCACGAAGACATTTCTGACATGATGTTGCTCGTGAGTAAGGCAGTGGTACTTCTGTTGCCCAGAACTTTTTGAATTGTACCATGCCAGCACTGGTGAATAATAAAGTCGGATCTTCAAATGGTATTAAACTGCTGCTCGGAACAACGGTATGGTTCTTTCTTTCAAAAAACTCCAAAAATTTTTTTCGTATTTCATTGCTCTTCACTGATTTCCCCTTTCAATTTTTCTATGGTTTGTTCACTGAAACCTCTGGAGTTCAAAATATATAGCACCCTGCGGAAAGGTTTTTTAAGAGACAACACCAATTCTTTTGCTATATTATATTCTAAACTCTCAGGGTACATCCGTGCAAGAGTTTCAGATATGATATGTTCAGGTACACCTTGATTGGCAAGAAAATATCGGATATAGTTGAGTCCCCTTTTTTTCTTGATGTTCTTTTCGATAATCAGACTACAAAGCCTATAATCACTCAAGAAATTTTTTGATTTCAGGTAGTTTATTGTTTCTGATAATTCAGGGTCTCTATATCCTTTCTTCTCAAGAGCCTGCCTGAGATTGAATTCAGAAACTTCCTTTATCCGTAGTATTTTCAGTGCATCTCTCAGGACACTGTTTTGTTTATTCACCTTTGAGAATGCAGAATCTATTGTTTCCTTCCTGCTGTACCCATAACGTGACAGAAGATTTTTTGTCGATTTTACTAATGATCGATTGAAACTCTTTTATACTTGAAACAGGCCATTCATTGATTTTTCTTATTATGGTCCCTGTAGTAATTTCACACTCATCCGCGGGAGAGCCTGGTTCAACATTGATAACAATAACTCCTTTTACTGAGGCACTTATGTTAAATTGTTTTCTCATTTCTTCTGTAATATCACTGACCTGGAGTCCTCTCCATGTTTTTTGTGATGGTTCGCTTTCAGATTTTGCAATTGTTTCTTCTTCAGGTCTTTCAGCGATTTTTATCTGAACACTTATTTTTTTCTTATCACGCCATACTGTTAATGTGACTGTTTCTCCTACTTTGGCATCAGCAACCATTTTTTGTAAATCTTTTGGCTCTGCGACGGGCCTTCCATTGAATTCAAGAATGATGTCGCCTGGTTTGAGCCCTGCTTTTTCAGCAGGAGTATCAGGCATAACGTCTGATACCAGAGATCCTTTTGTTTCCTTTAAGCCAAAAGAAGATGCCAGTTCTTCTGTAAGCGGTTGCAGATATACTCCGAGAAATCCCCTTGTTACTTTTCCTGTTGATTTCAGTTCTCTGAAAACCTTTTTTGCAATATTAATCGGGATTGCAAATCCGATATTCTGGGCAACATACGGTGCGATAATTGCTGTATTTATTCCTATAACTTCTCCTTTTATGTTAACCAGAGGTCCTCCTGAATTTCCAGGATTAATGGCTGCATCTGTCTGTATAAAATCCTCGTAGGGACTGGTTCCAAGTACACTTCTTCCTTTTGCGCTTATGACACCGACAGTTATTGTTTCTTCAAGTCCCATCGGATTTCCAATAGCAATAGCCCATTCACCAATTTCAATAGCGTCCGAATCCCCAAGGATTACTGTAGGAAGTTTTCTTGCAGCGTTAATTTTAATAAGGGCAAGATCTGTTCTGGAATCTGTTCCAATGATTTTTGCTTCATACTTTTTTTCGTCGTTCATCAGTTTTACAAGAATTCTGTCCACTCCCTGTATCACATGATTATTCGTAAGAATATAACCTTCTTCATCTACAATGAATCCTGAACCAAGTCCCTCCTGTTTTTTCTTAAATGTTTTTGGTTGCTGCTGTCGTGGTCGTGGAAATCCAAAGTCCTCAAAAAACTGGTCGAAAAAATCATCTCCAAAAGGATTCCAGTACCTGTATGTAACAGTTTTTTCGGTTGTGATCATCACTACTGCTGGTTTGACCATTTTTGCAACCTGTACAAATGCATTCTGGAGACCGTAAGCACCCTGTGAATCAACCACCTGTAAGGGTTTTATATTCGTGCTTCCAGGTATGCCCTGCTTTGTAACCGCATAAATTGCACCAAATGTTAGACAACCCCCAATAATTCCTGCAATGATACCAAGTCCAACAAATTTTTTCATTTCCATAATCTCTTCCCAGTTGATTTTTTTGCTCAACTTATTAGATGCAAAAAATAAAAAGGAGGTTTAGATCTTTGACATAATTTTAATCCATTTGCCCTGTTTGATGGACTTTTCTACTGCTTCCAGCACTTCCTGGCACTTTACTCCATCCACAAAGTTTGGAGATGGCATCTGATGATTTGCAATAGAGTTCAGTAAATCCGCTACCATATTCACAAAAGATTCACCATAACCTATGATATGACCTGCTGGCCACCAGTTTGCAGCATAAGGATGGGATGCGTCTGTGGCGATAATGGTGCGGAAACCCTGAACACAGGCAGGGTCATCGACTGAATAATATTCGAGTTCATTAAGGCGTTCCAGATTGAACACGATGCTACCCTTGCTGCCATTAATTTCCCATCTTTGTCCATTTTTTCTTCCTGGAGCGAATCTTGTAGCTTCAAAAGAGCCTATTGCACCGTTTTCAAACCTTGCAAGAAAAATTGTGGCATCGTCAACATCAACTTTTCCTTTTTTATCTGATTTCTCTGTTACAACCAGTCCTGTATTCAAATCATTTTTTTCTATCAAAAGTGGTCTTTCTTTCACAAAAGTTTCACTTACTCCAACGACTTCACTAAACTCGCCTACAAGGTATCTTGCCATATCAATGAGATGCGCGTTTAAATCTCCATGCGCTCCTGAACCCGCAATTTTTCTTTGCAATCGCCAGACAAGCGGGAATTCAGGGTCAAGTATCCAATCCTGAAGATAAACAGCACGCATATGATAAATTTTTCCAAGTTTACCTTGTTCAATAAGTTTTTTTGCCAGCCCTACTGCAGGAAGTTTTCGGTAATTAAAACAAATTGCATGTTTGACTTTGTATTTTTCAACTGCTTCAAGCATTTCATATCCTTCTTTCAATGAATTTGCAAGTGGCTTTTCACAGAACACAATTTTTCCTTCTTTAGCGGCTTCAACTGCAATATCTTTATGTTCGTCAGGAGGCGTGGTAATGTCAACAAGGTCAATGTCAGATCTGCTGATGATTTTTTTCCAGTCGGTTATTCTTTCCTGCCAACCAAACTTTTCCTGAGCAATTGATAACGGTACATCATGCCTTCCACATATCACCTTCATCACCGGGACAATAGGTATATCGAAAAATAATGATACATCTTTATACGCATGTGAGTGTGCTTTTCCCATGAACTTATAACCAATCAATCCTATATTGATTTGCTTTTTCCCCATTTTCCCCTCCGTGTTATTTTGTTTTTCCCTTTTCCTGACCTGTTTGTTCTGCTTCTTTTTCCAGCCCGGCCCTTTGGCGTATTTTCTTGACCAATTGTTTATATAAATCCGGATCATCTTTCAAGTACTTAATGGCGCTTTCTCTTCCATGTCCAAGCGCTTTTTCGCCAAAATAGAAATGATTCCCCTTTTTTTCAATCACGTTAAGAGATAATCCTGCATCTATTGCTGAACCTTCTTTTGAGACGCCTGAATCAAACAGAATATCTATTTCTGCTTCTTTGAAAGGTGGGGCAACCTTATTCTTTACAATCTTGGTTTTTATTCTGATTCCATACATTTCACCCTGGCTTGTTTTGAGATTTTCAATCCTGCGTACTTCAAGTCTGACAGAAGAATAAAATTTTAACGCTCGTCCACCTGGTGTGGTTTCGGGATTTCCAAAAAACACACCAATTTTTTCCCTTACCTGGTTGATAAAAATGGCTGCTGTCTGAGATTTGCTAATATAACCTGTTAGTTTCCTTAATGCTTGCGACATTAATCGTGCTTGAAGTCCCATCACAGAATCTCCCATTTCTCCTTCCAGTTCAGCTCTTGGGACAAGGGCTGCAACAGAATCAATCACAACAACATCAATTGCATTGCTTCGTATTAGAGATTCTGCGATTTCAAGTGCCTGTTCTCCGGTATCTGGCTGGCTTATCAGTAATTCATCCAGGTTTACCCCAAGTTTCTGCGCGTAATTTGGATTTAGGGCATGTTCTGCATCAATGAAAGCAGCTTGACCTCCATTTTTTTGCGCTTCTGCGATTACCTGTAAAGCCAGAGTTGTTTTTCCCGATGATTCCTGTCCAAAGATTTCAGTGATTCTTCCTCTTGGAATGCCTCCGACACCAAGTGCGATATCAAGAGAAATTGCTCCTGTTGGAATAACATCCACTTCGAGCCGTGTTTTTTCTCCGAGTTTCATGATAGAACCTTTACCGAAGTTTTTTTCAATTTGCTCGATTGCCATCGAAAGTGCTTTTTCTTTGTCCATTTTAGTTTCCTCCTATGGGAATTTGTGCAAGCTCTTTGTATTCTGGCCCGGTTTGATGTAACACTGATTCGAAAATTGTAATGTGGTCAACCTTTATTTTTCCCCAGCGTTTATTCTGAAATTTGGCTTCGAGTTCTTGCACCAGGTGCAGAGTGATTTGAGAACGAGTTCTTCCGACAGTGACATGAGCATGAAATTTGTTGTCTGGAGGCAAACCAATTTTTGTTGCAGCGTTTTCCACGATATCATGGATGAGTGAAAGAGAAGGATGATTTTCAACACCGGCCCAGATAACCCTTATATGCTTTTTATTTGGGAAAAATCCAATACCCTGTATGTCCACATAAAATGGTGTAAGAGAATTAAACGCATTCTCCAGATTAAAAAGAAACTCCTGATACTTTTCTTCATCTATGTTTCCAAGAAATCTTAGTGTGATATGTAAATTTTTTGCAGGGACAACCTTTATTATATTTTTATGTTCTGAAAGCATCACAATGATTTGCTCCATCTCGTCAGTCACTTCATCCGTCAATTTAATTCCTGAAAACACCCTCATTGTTTTTTTGTTAGAAATTCCTCAAGCCAGTTTTTCACCACATCTTTTGCGCCAAGTCCGAATGCAAGAGCGAATGCAAGTGCTCCACTGGCAAGAATAATGTTAAAAACTGATGTGACGAAGTTTCCTCCAATGCCCATTTCATCGAGAGCAAGAACTACTCCGAATATGATAATCACTGTCTTTGCTGTTTTTCCCAGTACATACGACTTTTGTATCCCTGCGTTTCCAGCTGCCGTATTCACAACCCCTTCAACGATATTGCCAACCAGGAGTGCCGCGATAAACAGGATAAGACCGATAATAATTTTCGGGATAAAGGAGAGGAGATTTTCGATAACGTCCGGGGGAATGGGAACACCTGCCACATTGATAGACAGGAATACAACAACAATGAGAAGCAACCAGTATATCACACTCGCAAGTAACTCAGATGGTTCTTTTGTTATTTGACCTCTCAGTAATATTTCTCGAAATCCAGAGTCCTCAACGAGTTTATCAATTTTGAGCATCTTTAAGAATTTTGTCGCCAGAATTTTAAAAACCTTGGCAACAATCCACCCCACAATAAAAACCAGCAATCCGAAAAGCAATTTTGAAATTGCGCCGCCCAGTTTATTAATAAGTTCTTTTGTGGGGGCCAATAAAAGTTCATTCATACGCCCTCCAATGTTGAGCTGCAGTTCCAGTTGCAAATTTATCGTAATTTATCGTGTCTTTTTTAACCATGGCATCATGCTTCTCATTTTTGCTCCGATTTCTTCTATGAGATGTTTTTCAGCTTTTTTTGCAAGTGCATTAAATACGGGTCTACCGACCTTATTTTCAAGTATCCATTCGCGGGCAAATGTCCCTTCCTGAACTTCCTTTAAGATTTTCTTCATTTCCTGGCGAACGGATTCGTTGATAATTCTTGGTCCTCTTGTCATGTCTCCATATTCAGCAGTATCACTGATTACCTTTCGCATACCCTGTATACCTCTTTCTATAATCAAATCAACAATGAGTTTCAATTCATGGCATGTTTCATAATAGGCAATTTCAGGTTGATAACCTGCTTCTACCAGTGTTTCAAATGATGCTTTGATTAGTTCAGTAACACCACCGCATAGTACAACCTGCTCACCAAACAGGTCAGTTTCTGTTTCTTCTTGAAACGTGGTTTCAACAACTCCGCATCTGGTTCCTCCAAGTGCTTTGGCATAAGCGAGGGCAATCTTTAATGCATTCCCAGTAGGATTTTGTTCAACAGCGACAAGGCATGGTACGCCTTTCCCTTCCAGAAATTGGGTTCTTACTAGATCTCCAGGTCCCTTTGGTGCAACCATAAATACGTCAATGGTTGAAGGGACTTTGACCTGACTATAAACAATTGAAAACCCGTGAGCAAAACCAAGTGCCTGTCCATTCTTGATATTTGATTTTATTTCATTTTCATACACAGCAGGTTGAAGGTTATCCTGGGTTAACATCATCATGACATCTGCTTTTCTTACCAGATCAGCAGTGCTGGTGGGAGCAAAATTATCCTTTTCAGCAAGTATCCAGTTGTTGGTTCCTTTCAACTCGGATACCATGACATTTATTCCGCTGTCTCTTAGATTTAATGCGTGTGCCCTACCCTGACTTCCATAACCAATAATTCCCACTGTTTTGTTTTTCAAAACGCCTAAATCAGCATCATTATCATAATAAATTTTTGCCATTTTCTCCTCCGACTGATTAAAAGGTAAATTGTTTACTTCTCTTTTCCAGCTTCTCTGCAAATAGCGATTCTTCCTGTCCTTGTGATTTCTTTTATCCCGAATCCCTTCATAAGGTCTATCATTGCCTCAACCTTGGGTCTACTACCTACAAGTTCTATCGTAAGACTTTTTCTGCCTACGTCAACAATTTTTGCACGAAAAATATTTACCAATTGTACAATTTCATTTCTAATATTGCTGTTTGCTGTATTTACTTTCAGAAGTACAAGTTCCCTTTCAATATGTTCTTCCGAGGTTAAATCCTGAACCTTAATTACATCAATGAGTTTATTGAGCTGCTTGTATATTTGTTCAAGTATTTTTTCATCTCCCCTTACAACAATTGACATTCTTGAAACAGTGGGATCTTCTGTTTCTGCAACTGCGAGGCTATCAATGTTATAACCACGGGCTGAAAACAATCCTGCGATTCTTGCAAGAACACCGGACCTATTTTCCACAGTGACTGAAATAATATGCTGATTTTTTTCCACCATTTATGCGAGCCCTCCAATCATTTCTTTTAAACTTGCTCCTGCTGGTACCATAGGAAAGACATTTTCTTCTGGTTCTACATGGCAATCCACAAACACAGGTCCGTCATTATGGGACAGTGCCCTGGTAAGTATCTTCTTTAGCTCTGTTTTTTTAGTGACTCTATAACCAATCGCTCCATATGCTTCTGCGATTTTAACAAAATCTGGCTGTTTTCCCTTCAAACAGGTAAAGGCATATCTTTTGTTATAGAAAAGTTCCTGCCACTGTCTTACCATACCGAGATGACAATTATTCAAAATCACTACCTTAACCGGAATTTTTTCTGAAACTGCTGTGCTGAGTTCCTGAATATTCATCTGGATGCTGCCATCTCCTGCTATATCTATGACAATCTTATCTCTGCGTGCCACCTGTGCACCTATTGCAGCAGGAAAACCGAATCCCATGGTTCCCAATCCTCCAGAAGTTATGAATGTTCTTGGATGTTTGAATTTATAATATTGCGCCGCCCACATCTGGTTCTGTCCTACTTCTGTTGCGATGATGGCTTCACCTTGTGTAAGTTCAGAAATAGTTTCAACCACAAACTGTGGCTTGAGCCCATCAGTATTTTTGTAAGCGAGAGGGTATTTTTCCTTCCATTGCTGTATTTTTTCAAGCCATTCTTTTATTTTTGGCTTTGGACAGTTTTTTAGCATCTGAGAAAGAACAATTTTGACATCCCCTACAATTGGTATTTCCACCGGAACATTTTTGCCAATAGATGCAGGGTCAATGTCAATATGGATAATTTTTGCATGTGGTGCAAATTCACTAATTTTTCCTGTTACTCTATCGTCAAATCGACATCCTATTGCAATCAAAAGGTCTGTTTCCATTATGGCATTATTGCCATATCGTGTTCCGTGCATACCAACCATTCCAAGATGAAGTGGATGTTCAGTTGGAAAACTCCCCAGGCCCATCAATGTGAGGGCAACTGGAATATTTGTTTTCTCCGCAAACTTTCTAAGTTCTTCAGAAGCATTGGCACTTATGACGCCGCCTCCCGCAAGAATAAGTGGCTGCCTGGATGAGTCGATTAATGATAGCGCGCGTTCAATCTGAAGCGGATGTCCATGATACACTGGTTTGTAACTTCTGATTTCAATTGTTTCAGGATAAACAAAATCTGCTTCTCCTCTTTGAACATCAACCGGAATATCTATAAGAACTGGTCCTGGTTTTCCAGTTCTCGCGATGAAGAAGGCTTCTTTGAATACTCTTGAAAGATGTTCAGTACTTTTTACAAGATAATTGTGTTTTGTAATTGGCCTTGAAATACCGGTTGTATCAACTTCCTGAAAGGCATCGTTGCCAATTAACTGAGTTGCAACCTGACCTGTAATGGCTATCAACGGTATGGAATCCATATACGCAGTTGCTATTCCAGTAGTAAGATTAGTGGCGCCTGGTCCTGATGTTGCAAGACAAACTCCCACTTTTCCAGAAGCTCTTGCATAACCATCTGCAGCATGCGCAGCACCCTGTTCATGTCGTGTGAGAATAAATCTAATTCCACTGTCATATAATGCATCACACAATGGCAATATAACGCCTCCTGGATAACCAAAAATCACCTCAACCTTCTCTTTCTTTAAACATTCGACGATTATCTGCGATCCTTTCATCCATTCTCCTGTTTACACAGCTGTCTGTGCTTTTTCAATTTTTTAAAAAAATTTAGTGCTGTACACCTGCTCTGGAGATTTACTCAATTATAAGATGCCCGATATTAAATGTCAAGAATTTCAATGAATTATGTTATTTTCTGAGAAAATGGAAATTTTACCGTGATATAATCTGGTCTCGTGAAGAGCCAACTGATATGGCAGTAATTTTTGTATTGACAAGTTCTTCAATTTTTTCAATATATTTTTTGGCATTTGCAGGTAAATGATAAAAATCAGAAACACTGCTGATATTTTCATCCCATCCCTGGAATGCCTTGTATTCAACTTCAACATTTTCAAACACATTTGTATCAAGGGGATATTTGTTAATCTCATCCCCTTTATAATAATATTTTACTCCAACCTTAATAGTTTTCAGACCTGAAAGAACATCCAGTTTCGTAATGATAAGTTCATCCAGTCCATTCAACATTGCTGCATATTTCACAATGACAGCATCAAACCACCCACACCTTCTTGGTCTACCTGTTGTTGCGCCGAACTCATTGCCAGCTGTTCTTAGCTTTTCATTCAGATCATCCTTGATCTCTGTAGGGAATGGTCCCATTCCGACCCTGGTGGTATAAGCCTTTGCAACGCCAATGATTTTTGTAATTTTTTTGGGGCTTATTCCAAGGCCTGTGCAAGCGCCTCCGGAAATAGGATTGGAAGCAGTGACATAAGGATATGTTCCAAAATCAATATCGAGAAATGTTCCCTGAGCTCCTTCTGCCAGAATTGTTTTGCCATGTTCAATCGCATCGTTCAAGTACGCCGAAACATCGATTGCAAGTTCTCTAAATTTTTTTCTGTATTTACTGTATTCTTCAACCAGTTGTTCCACGTTTATAGTGGATTCCCTGTAGTATTGCTGAAACAGATAATTTTTCAACTCAAGTGCAATGTTGAGCTTTTTTACAAATACTTCTTCATTCAGAAAATCAGCGACCCTGACTCCTATTCTTCCATATTTATCAGCATATGTAGTTCCGATCCCCCTACCAGTGGTTCCTAATTTTTCTTTGCCCCGCTTGTTATCTTCAATTTGATCAAGAATTTTATGATACGGCAGAGTTAAATGAGCATTTTCTGCGATAAAAAGACGATTTGTGAAATCTATGCCGCGATTTTCAAGATCTGTCATTTCATGGAAAAAAGAAAATGGATCTAGCACCACCCCGTTTCCAAGAACTCCTACGACATTGTGATGAAGAAGTCCAGATGGTATCAGATGAAAAACAAATTTTTGATTATTCCAGACGACAGTATGTCCTGCATTCGCTCCACCCTGATATCTTGCAACAATGTCATGCTGACCTGCCAGGGTATCTATAATTTTACCTTTGCCTTCGTCTCCCCACTGGGTTCCAACAACCACTGTTACCATTTAATCCTCCATTTCCTTTATAATCGCTTGTCCCATTTCAGTGGTACTTGCTCCTGCTGTTCCTTCAGGTCTGAAATCATAGGTGGTATATTCTCCCTTTTCAATAACCCGGGATAATGCGTCTTCAAGTTTTTTAGCTGCGGCTTTTTCGTCAATATAATAAAGCATCAAAACCGCGGCAAGTATCTGTGCAGATGGGTTTACAACATTTTTGCCTGCGTATTTGGGTGCGCTTCCATGCGTCGGCTCGAAAATCGCGACATGGTCCCCATAGTTTGCTCCTGGTGAGAGTCCAAGTCCACCAACAAGGCCTGCGCATAAGTCAGAGAGAATGTCCCCATATAGATTTGGGCACACCAGAACATCATATTTTTGTGGTTTTTGTACCAGTTGCATTGCCATGTTGTCCACAATTCTGTCTTCAAACTCAATATCAGGATACTCAAGCGCTACTTTTCGTGCAACGTCAAGGAACAAGCCATCTGTAAATTTCATAATGTTTGCCTTATGTACGGCAGTAACCTTTTTCCTTCTATTTTTTCTTGCGTAGTCAAATGCAAACTTCACAATTCTCGTTGTTCCTGAAATCGATATTGGTTTTATGCTAATACCTGAATCCGCACTAATTTTTTTCCCGGACAGATTATCAATTTCTTGAATAATTGACAGCGTTTCAGGTTTTCCCATTTCAAATTCAATCCCAGCATAAAGGTCTTCCATGTTTTCTCTTACGACTACCAGGTCAATGTTTTGATAAAATGTTCTTGCACCTTTATAAACTTTAAATGGCCTGACGCAAGCATAGAGATTAAAGACCTGTCTCAAAGCCACATTAATACTTCTATATCCAGTGCCTACGGGTGTGGTGATTGGTCCTTTCAGACAAACCTTATTTTTCTTGATGGATTGAATTGTATTTTCTGGCAGAGGATCTCCAAATTTTTCGATTGCAGGAATGCCTGCTTCGCATACCTCCCAATCAATGCTAACACCGGTTGCCTCAATGCATCGTTTTGTGACTTCTGTCAATTCCGGTCCTATACCGTCGCCCGGGATTAATGTGATTTTATGTTTTTTCATATCTGAAAATCCTTGTATTTTTTGAGATAATTAATTATTCCACCTTCATTAATGATTTTGATCAAGAAATCCGGCAGTGGTTTCACAGGAATATGAATATTTTGAGTTTCGTTAAAAATTTGCCCATTCGTCAGGTCGATTTCCAAAACATCGTCTTGAGAAATCAAATCGGTATTTGTCTCTATCAAAACGAGTCCCACATTTATGCCGTTTCGAAAAAAAATTCTGGCAAAACTTTTTGCGATAATTGCTCCAATTTTTGCGTATTTTAAAGCCAGCACAGCTTGTTCCCGTGAAGAACCGCATCCAAAGTTATTGCCTGCAACGATAAAATCTCCTGGATTCAGTTTTTTTGAAAAATCAGGGTCAATATCTTCAAATATATGGGATGCAAGTTCAGACATGTCCAGAGTTTTGAATTTATATCGCCCCGAAATAATATAATCAGTATTAATGTCATCACCGAATTTGTGGGACTTCCCGGTTAATATCATGATTTCCTCCTTCCAAATAATATATGTTACAAGAAATTGGTCTTGCGGTCAAAATTTTATAAATTTCTATTATGCCTTTGCTACTGTCAATATCTTTACTTGTCTGGCTCCATTTCTTCTCAGGGTTTTATATACCTCTTCAATAGTTGCCCCTGTTGTATAGACATCATCGATGAGAAGAATGTTTTTGTCTTTAATGATGGAAATCCTGCTAACCTTGTACACGCCTGCGACATTTTCTTTTCTTTCGTCGCTATCTAAATTTGTTTGTGAGCGATTATTTCTGATCTTTACAAGTGCATGGTAAACAGCGGGTTTTCCTTGCATCTTGCCGAGATAAAATGCCATCAGCCAGCTCTGATTAAATGATCTTCTGAATTCTTTTATCGGGTGTAATGGTACTGGAACAATGATATCAAACTGGATTTCTGGATGCTGGATAAGAAAATCGTGCATCCAGGTCGCAAACGAATGTGCAATCCATTTCTTTTTTTCATACTTATATGCGTGAATTGCCTTCATCACAGGTCCTTCGTATATGGCAAGCGAAAATATTCGCCCGTACACAGATGGAGCAGCTGTAATATGGTTGAGACAATTACTACAGAAGCAATATTTTTCAATCGCGGCCTGTTGCTCACACCCGCAACATTTTTCTGGAAAAACCATGTCTGTGATATGATGAAATAATAAAAATTTTAATTTTTTTAAAGCCATGAGATTACAAAAAAATTATCTTTATGCAGAATTTTTCAATTTTTATGTCGTTGCCTTTTTTATATTTACATTTATCTTTATGCTTAGGGCCCTTTTATGGCTGACAGATTTAATTATAAACCATTTTTTTACTCCTGTAACTGTTGTGAGATTTTTTCTATTCTCCTTTTTTGAGATATGTCCTGATATTGTTTCTCTTTCCTTCTTGACAGCTGTGGCAGGTACTGTGGCAAGAATAAACATGGATAGAGAATACTGGATTTTTTTAACATCAGGGATTTCAGCAAAACAGATAGTTAAATACTTTGTGTTGCTTGGAGCGATATTTGTTTTGTTGAGTTGGTGGTTATGCTTTTTTCTGTCCCCACATTCAATGTATAAAAAGAGATTATTACTAAATCAGGCAAACATTGATGAACCA
Organism: bacterium; assembly: GCA_029552985.1. Lineage (GTDB taxonomy): Bacteria > Ratteibacteria > UBA8468 > B48-G9 > DTJG01 > DTJG01. The sequence continues at coordinate 11,752 of JAKPDB010000176.1, read as the reverse complement.
ATGAAGCTATTCAGAAGTCAAACATTGATCAGAGATTTTCCTGGATTAACCATTTATGTTGGTAAAGTGATGAACAAAAATTTTTACAATATCTTAATTTGTTACAGAGAGGGTTCTGATTCGGTGTGTTTTATTAGGTCAGAAAAAGCCCATCTACAAGTAGACAAAGAAGGATTTCTATATCTTTTCCTTGAGAATGGTTTCATTGAGACGCATTCCATAAAAAAGGAAAGATTGCTTATGAAGGTGTATTTTGATGTTTATTCGTTTTCTTTACCTTATAGAAAAATTATGGATGTTTTTCCTCAGAGAAAAATCAAGGAAATGGATTTTCTTATGCTTTTGACCACAACGGGTACCCACATAAATAAAAATGAAATTCTCTTAGTACTTTTTAAAAGAATTTTCTTTGCAATGCTGCCTTTATTTTATGTGTTTATAGGGTTTTATGCTGGTATAGGAATCAGGGCGATGGGGTATTTACAGATACTCGGGATTGGTCTGTGTATAGGACTTGCCTCTTACTTTATAATTCTTATTGGTGAGGGTATCGCGTTGAAAACCAATAATAGTTTTATGTTTTTCATAGCTCCGGTAATCTTTATACTCATGATTATTGCTGTAAAAAGGAAATTTTTAAATGTTACTTAGAGAAAGATACATATTGTCGTATGCGCTCAAGTTTTTTATGGTTTTGCTTATTGCTTGTTCGATGTTGTTATTTGTTTTGCAAATATTCTGGACACTTGCGGATGCAAAACATTCAATGGGTTTTTTGTGGAAAGATTGTGTGATGAATTTTTATGATAATTTTCTTGTGATTATTCCATTTATCACATTGTTAAGTGCTTTTTTTGTTTTTTCTGAAATGGAAAAATTTAAACAGATTTCGATTTTTGAATTAAAAGGAATTTCTGAACTTCAGATATTCAAGATATTTGTGATTTTTGGTTTCCTGTGTTTCTTGTTTTCTCTGGCTGCGGGATGGTTTACGCCTTATCAAGAAGAAGTAAAAAATATAGGGAAGGAAGCTGATTCACTAAGTGTTCTTACAGAAAAAATGTGTTTCTGGGCAGAAAATTATCAACAACCGAATACGGCGGAAAATGTGATCATCCTGGTGGGAGGAGATTTAAATATCGCATATTACGCAAAAAAGGCAATTTTTTTTGAAAAAAATATTGTGCTTTATGATGGAAATGTTGCGGTAGGAGACCGGATAACGCAATATTTTCAGCAATTTGCTATAAACACCGACTTTAATCCGCAGTCGCTTCTCTTGTATGCGGTGGGTTTTCCTGAAAGATGGACATTTTTTAAATTACATAGATTATTGAAAAATATTGCATCGGTAGGTATTAAATCAAAATCTGATTGGATTTTTCTCTATTCGAAAATATCATATCCGGCACTGAATATTTTTATTATTTTGATTTTATTTCCATTTTTTTATTATCGAAAATCCAAAATTTTCATTATCGCTTTTTCTGTGACATTGGTCACCTATTCATTGTATTCTTCAGGTCTTTCTCTTGGTAAAGCAGAAATCGTTCCCTGGCAGATTGCACCCTGGATATCACATGTGATTTTAACGATTTTTTTCATTCTTTATTTGTCAGTAATGAAAAAAAAGATGTATAATTTTATGTAGCTGTGCACACAATGGTTTCATTTTGGAGAACAATATGCAAACAGAACACCTGTTAATAGAGATTGGATGTGAAGATTTGCCTTCGTGGGCAGGGGAGCATTTCATAGGCAGGTTTAAGCCATTACTAATTGACGAATTTAGTAATTATAAACTGAATGCTGATGATATATTGTTTTTTTTCACACCTCGCAGGTTTGTCATTTTTGTTAAAGGATTACCTTTAAAAATTGCTCCTGAACACAAAGAAATTACAGGTCCGCGGTATGAAGACGCTTTTGATAAACACGGGCATCCTACTGTTGCTGCTGGTGGTTTTGCAAAAGCACATGGGGTGGATGTTTCATCCTTAAAAGTTAAGAATATCAATGGGAAAAAGGTTATATGTGTGACAAAAACGATACCAGGTATTGCTACAAAGGACATCATTCCAGATATTCTTGTTCGCGTACTCAGAAAAATTGACATCCCGAAAGGAATGAGATGGAATGAATCACAAGAAATATTTTATAGACCTGTTCGATGGATACTCGCGATGTTTGGAAGTCGAACTTTGAATATCAATTTCGGTGGTATCAAAAGTTCAAATTATACTTATGGACATAGAATTTTGTGCCCGAACAAAATAAGGATTTTAAACTGGAAAGATTATTTTGATAAAATTCAGAAATCTTTTGTTTTACTGGACAGAGATTTAAGGCAACAATTCATACTCAAACTTATTTCATCATGCCTCAAAAAGGATGAGAGTATTGATGAGTCTACGGTTAACGACGTGGTAAATCTTGTTGAATATCCACGCGTAATAAGATGCAATTTTCCTTCTGTCAGCTGTAATCTTCCAGAAGAGGTTTTGAGGGTTCTTATATCAAAGGCAAAGGGTATTCCAATTTTCGTTGATGGGCAATTGCAAAAAGAATTTTTTATTGTCAGCGACGGTAATGATAATGAAGATGTGAGGGTAAATTATGAAAATCTTTTGAGAACAAGAATTCTTGATGCCCAGTTTTTCTACAATTCTGATATATCTGTCCCTTTTGATGAATTTAAGGAAAAACTGAATAGGATTGTTTTTCACCAGAAGTGGGGTTCTGTTGCAAAAAGGGTTGAGAGGTTAAAGATGCTCGCTATTGATTTTTCTGAGGTAGTTGGATTGGAAGAACAACAGAAAAAAACCTTGATTCGGGCAGCTGAACTTTGCAAGTACGACCTTGCTTCAGAAATGGTAAGAGAATTTCCAGATTTACATGGGATTATGGGAGCAGTGTATGCAAAACTTTCCGGGGAAAGTGACGATGTATGCACTACACTTTCAGAATATATGCTTCCGACGTTTCCTGGAGATAAACTTCCTAAGGGATTATGCAGCGTTCTTCTTGGAATTATAGACAGGATTGATTATATCGTTGCATTCATATCCGCGGGTGTGGATGTTTCCGGGTCAGAAGATCCGTATGGTTTGAAAAGACTCACCAGTGGACTTTTTCAGTTAATTTACAAATCTGACTTCGAATATGATTATCGCAGGATGGTTAGACATGTTCTTGAATATTACGATATTCCTTCAGATGAAAAAATTTCAGTAGCTTCAAAGATTGATGAATTTCTTTTGCAGAGGTATGAATCCCATCTTGAATCCGAAACTTTTTCGAGGGGGTTACGGAAAAGTGTTCTGGCAGTCGATGGTATGAATTTTCTTAAAGTGAGGAAGAAACTGGACGCCTTGAAAAAATTTATTAGAATTTATCATGATGCAGAGCAGATATTAATTCCGGTCACCCGCATCGCTAATATTCTGAAACAAGCAGAAGAGAGAAAAATTCAGATTCCTGATTTTAATCAGGATTTGATTGAGGAACCCGGTGAACGAATTCTTGCTGATCTTTATAACAATTATGCGAAAGAATCTGAAGCATTGCTTCAGCAAGGGAAATATGATGATTTTCTGAAAATTTTATCAGATTTAAAAACACCAGTGGACAATTTCTTTGATAGTGTTCTTGTCATGTGTCTCCGGGAAGATTTGAGGAATAATCGTCTCGCTCTGTTGAAAAAATTTAATGATATTTTTCTCAAATTTGGGGATTTTTCGTATATCAGGGAAGAGGATATAAAAAATGCTCAGAAATATTGACGCGGATATTGCAATACTAATAAAACGTGAGATACAGAGACAACGAGAAACTATTAATCTTATTGCCTCTGAGAACTATGTTAGTAAATCAGTTCTCACGGTGGTTGGTTCAATTTTGACAAACAAATATGCAGAGGGATTTCCTGGAAAAAGGTACTATGACGGTTGTGAAAATGTTGATAAGATTGAAAGTATTGCTATAGAGCGGCTGAAAAAACTTTTTAATGCAGAACATGCAAATGTTCAACCTCATGCAGGAAGTCAGGCGAATATGGCTGTTTATCTTGCTACATTAAAACCAGGGGATGTGATACTTGGCATGGACCTTGCCGCGGGTGGCCATCTTACTCATGGTACAAAGGTGAATTTTTCAGGAATGATATTCAGACCGTTTTATTACGGCGTTGACAGGGAAACAGAACAACTTAACTATGATGAAATTTTGAAAATTGCTGAAAACGTGAAGCCAAAATTAATCATTTGTGGGGCGAGCGCTTATCCAAGGACTATTGACTTTAAGAAATTTTCTGAAATTGCGAAAAGTGTTGGAGCATATCTTTGTGCTGATATTGCACATATTGCAGGAATCATTGCTGCGGGTTTGCATCCTTCGCCGGTTGACTATGCAGAATTTGTAACAGGAACCACGCATAAAACCCTTAGAGGACCGAGGGGTGGATTTATTTTATGCAAGAAGGCATTTGCTCAGATGATTGATAAAACAGTATTTCCTGGAATACAGGGAGGTCCCTTGGTGCATGTAATTGCTGGAAAGGCAGTTGCGTTTAAGGAAGCGATGAACAGAAAATTCCACGTCTATCAGAAGCAGGTGCTTGAAAATTGTTCTTTGATGGCCAGGGGATTGATTGAAAGAAATTTTCGTCTTGTTACCGGTGGCACTGATAATCATTTAATACTTATTGACCTTCGCAATAAGAAGATAACAGGCGAAGCTGCTCAAAGAGCTCTTGGCGCAGCGGGCATTACTGTGAATCGGAATGCAATACCTTATGACCCACTACCTCCGAATATTGCAAGCGGTATTCGTATAGGGACAGCTGCAATTACTACAAGAGGAATGAAGAAAAATGATATTGAAAAAATTATTGAATTCATAGATGAAGCATTGCATTATGCAGATGACTTTGATCAGTTAGCCGTTGTTAGAAAACAGGTAAAAAAATTCGCTTCACAATTTCCTATTTACCCCGAATAATAATGAAAAAAAATTCAAGACCCTTATGGGATGAATATTTTATGAAGATTGCGCACATTGTAAGCGAAAGGTCAACCTGTCTTAGGAGAAAGGTTGGTGCGGTTCTGGTCAAGGATAAAAGAATTCTTGCTACCGGATACAATGGGGCACCTTCTGGTGTGACGCACTGTGAAAAAGTAGGTTGCCTTAGAGAAAAACTTGGTATACCATCAGGAGAACGTCACGAATTATGCAGGGGCCTTCATGCTGAACAGAATGCGATTATTCAGGCAGCGTATCATGGTGTGAGCATAAAAGACAGTGTACTTTATGTTACCTGTCATCCATGTTCAGTATGTGCGAAGATGATTATTAATGCTGGTATAAAGGAACTAGTAATTTTTGAGGGTTACCCTGATAAACTTGCCAGGGCCATGCTTGAAGAAGCATCTATCGCTATCAGGTACGCTGGAAAAACAGATAAATAAGTATTGAACTATGGGGGTCGATATGGGTAAGAATATTTTACTTTTTGGGAAACAGAACTGTGGCTTATGTCAGGGGTGGAAAAAGAAACTTGAAAATTTTAATATTCCATTTACATATTTTGATACGGAAAACCCTGAGAATCTGGCTGAATTTACTTTGATGGGACTTACGAAAATACCAGCGCTGGTGATTGGAGAAAACAAGTTTGAAGGTATTAAACCTTCGGATCTTTCTATAGATGAGATTAAAAAAATGATAGAAAATGAGTGATGATGCTTTGATCGGAAATTTACCATCTTTTCTTTTCAGTATCCTGTATCAGAGGGGCATAAAAACCCAGAAGCAAATACAGGAGTTCTTAAATCCACACATCTATTCTCTTGCAGACCCGTTTTCAATCTGCGATATGGAGAAGGCTTGCAAAATACTTGAACAAGCAATTTATTCAAAAAAAGGTATTTTTTTATATGCAGATGGTGATGTAGATGGAATTGCTGGTGCTTCCATGTTTGTAAGTTTGTTTAAAAAGATGAAAATTTCCTTTGATATCAAACTCACTCACAGGCTTGAGGATTATGAAATTGAACCAGATTTTATTGATAAATTGAGAGCACTCGGTTATGAATTATTGATTACGATTGATACTGGCACAACCTCAACTGAGCTCATTGAATACTGTGAACAATTAAATTTTCCACTCATTATCATTGACCACCATAAAGGAAAAATGTCAAAAAATTTAAAATGCGTGGCTATTATCAATCCTTCACTTGGCAGAAAGGATTCTGATTTTGATGTGTTGACTGCTTCAGGGCTCGCTTTTAAAATGGTTCAAGCTTTTAAGGGGTTTTCTCCCTTTTTCCCTGATGAAATCTTTCTGCCAAGCATTGAACTTGCTACAATTGGAACACTCAGTGATTATGGATTGCTAACCGGAGAAAATCGAAAGATCGTGAAAATTGGTTTGAATGAACTGGAAAATACAAGCATTCCAGGTATCGAGATATTCAGGGAATTTTTTTATATGCCAGGGAAAAACAGTGATGTTGAGTCAATAACGCATTACTTAAATCCAAAATTGAATACACCTGGCAGATTTGGAAGACCTGAACTTACCTTAAAAGTTTTGACAGCAACCAGAGAGGAAGAAATTCAAACTGTTTTTGAAGAAATCGAATTTTTTGAGAAAGAAAAACAAAAAATTTTAAGAAGATTTTTAGGTACTATAGAAAAATTAAAAAATCCTGAAGGCCCTCCCTTTTTGATATTCGAAAACATGCCAGTATCTTTTTCTGGTACATTCGCAGCGCGAATAAGTGAAAAATTTCAACTTCCTGCTCTTGTGGCGATCAGGCATGGAAATACTCTCCAGGGATCTGCTCGTGGTTATGATAGAATAGACCTTTATGACTTTTTCAAAAACTTTGAAGATATTTTCATTTCCTTTGGTGGTCATAGAAACGCTGTTGGCTTCAAAATGAAAATTGATTTTCTGAATGAGCTGAAGCATGCCTGGCGACAATTAAAACTTCATGATATTTCTTCAAATCAAGCTGTGAAACCGTTGGAAGTAAATTTTGAAATACTTACGATTTCTACATTTGAAGTCATTCAGCAATTAAAACCATTTGGTCCTGGAAATCCGCCAGTGCTTTTTACTTCATATCCTGTTGAATGTTTAAAAATTACCAGATGTATGAACAATAAAACAATTGCGTGGGTTGAGCAAGGTAATAGAATGTTTGAGGCACACTTTTCAAAAGGTTTTAGGATGCCAAAAGGTTCTATCTCAATAACCTATGTGCCGCATTTGAGAAAGTCAGAAGGGCTTTACATCCCCTGGCTTGACATAAAAAGTTATTCAGAAACTTTTTGAGGTCTTTTTACTTTTCCTGACTTCAGACATTGTGTGCATATAGCCAGTCGTTTTATTTTTCCCTGGTATTCAACAAGTAACTTCTGAACATTAGGTTTCCATGTTCTTTTTGTTTTTACATTTGAATGGCTGACATTATTGCCTGTTTTAGGACTCTTACCACATATTTCACACTTCATTTATACTCCTTTTTATCTGTTTTTGGTTTCGCTTGTATCCAAGTTTTTCAATTCAGGTATATTTTTCAATAAATATTGTACGTACTCATGTTCTGGATTTATTGACATGACTTTTTTTAGGTATTCTCGAGCGCCTTCGATATCCTTATCATGAAATATTTTGATAGAAGCCATTTGAAGTAATACTTCCACGTCGTATGGATTGAACCATAGCGCTTTTTCATAATAGAATTTCGCCTTCTCAAAGTTTTGTTTTTGCATATAAAGTGTACCAAGATTAGCATCTGTTTTTGCAAAATGTGGGAAAAGGTTATTGTTAATTTTTAAATATACTTCCTCGGCGTTTTTTATGTCTCCAATCTGTCCGTATGCATAAGCCATTTTATAGAGCGCGACCACATTATTAGGATTTATTTTACACACTTTTTTATAATTTTCAATAGCTGAGAGGAAATCATTTGCTTCTCTTGCGGTTATTGCCCTTTTTAAATAAACCTCTGGAATCATTCTGTAAAAGGTTTTCCACCCCGCAAGAATAATCGAAGACATCATTATGACTCCTGCAGCGATTTTTTTGTAAGAGCTAGATACTACAACAGTATTTAAGTTTTTCGAACCAAAACATAATCCAAGAAGGAACCAGAAATACATCGCAGTAGAAGTGTTTGTCATGTTGGTAGAAAGGATATTATCAATAAGCACAGCAATTATTCCAGTTGATGCAAAAAGAAAAATATTTTTTGATTCTTCATCTTTTGCTTTCATTCCATGGTAGATTGCCATTCCTATTACAAGAAGAAAAAGCGCAAGTCCGATAACACCATTTTCAGACCATATTTCAAGATATTGACAGTGGGGATGATTGGTAATTGGAGTTGCTTGTGGTCTGAGAAAGTATTCTCTAAAACGAAAATATGGATAGTAGAAAATGAAATTACCTGTTCCCCACCCGGTTATCATATGCTGCTTGATCAGGTTCCATGTGCCACGCCATATGTAATATCTAATATCCTGTCGAAATTGAACCAGAATTTTGTTCCATAATATGACTGTAACAAAAATTACAAATAAAAAACCAGCATATTTTAACCACGGGATTCTGTGTCTTTGTAAAAGTAAAAATGAGGCGAACGAACAACCGGCCAGCACTGCAAAAAGCGATGCTCTTGATTTTGTAAGAATCAGGGCAGCCAGTGTGATAATGAAATAAGGGATTGCTATAGTATGATATTCTTTTTTGAAAAAATAAATACTGAGAAATAGGGGCATTAATAAATGTCCGGCAAAAAAATTCGGATTTCCGAAAGTGGAAATAGGATAATGAGTTTTGGGATATTGAACAAACGCAGTAATAGAGGCAATGATCATTGCTGATGCCCATATAAAGGCATCTCTTTTATCCCATTTCCATAATAGGCCCATGATAAACAATAGATAGTACAGAAGGTAGTTTTCAAGGACCTGAGCTGCTCCGTATTTTACAGGAGCATAAAAACAACCTACAAGTATGAATGTAAAAAATAAAGTGCCTGTAAAAAATCCCGTAAAATCAAAAGAAATAATATCTCTTTTTAAAAACAGTGCTGCAGCAAAGATCGCTACAGATAATGCACCAAGTACATCTTTTATTATGGTGTAATCATAGGCCGGTTTAAAATTCAAAAGAGGTGCAATTCCAAAGAATAATATGGATACCATGATTACCAGTGCTTTAAATCCCAGTGTTTCTTCATCCTTTTTTTCTATTTGACTGATAATTTTCTGCTCTTTTTTCTTTTTTGACATCGTATCCTTTTACGTTATTTGATTTTGTTATTGAAAAACAAGAAAATAGTAAATATTATTATAGCAAAATCAAGCCATATGTTCCAGTTTTCTGCATAATACAGGTCATATCTGAATCTTTCCTCAGGTTCTACCTGACCTCCTTTTAGACCATGAATCTGAGCCCATCCTGTAATTCCTGGTGGAATTTTCATTCGTTCATAAAATCCAGGAATTGAGAAAAATAATCTGTCTTCCACTGATAAGGGTCTGGGTCCTACAATGCTCATATCTGATTTTAGTACATTAAACAACTGTGGAAGTTCATCGATGTTAAACCTTCTCAGTAATGAACCAATTCTTGTGATTCTTGAATCATGATCAAGAGTATACGGAAGAATATTTTCTGCACCTTTTACCATTGTCCTAAGTTTAAAAATTTTGAATTTTTTATTTCTGTATCCTATTCTTTCTTGAGCGAACAACACTGGTCCATCAGAACTGAATTTTATAATAACTGCGATTAGAAAAAGAAAAGGCATGGTCATGGTCAGAAATAACATACTGAGCAAAATGTCAAAAAATCTTTTTATCACCTTATTATGCCAGAGCTCCAGCGGCAAAATATCCGTGGTAATCACAGGGATTCCAAAAATTGCTTCTATTCTCCCGCCGCTGAGAAAAATTCTGGATGTTTTTGGATAAATATAGTATTGAATCCCGAATTTACTACATGTCTGTGATATTTGCTGGATTTCTTGAAAGTTATCAAGACAAATAATGACACGAACATTGTCTGGCTTTTCTGAATTCCGGAGGAAACATTGTAGTTTCTCAAACTGGCAGAACATGATTTTACTTTTGGGAAACCCATGGAGTTTTACTCTTTTTACAAGTGGGGCCATGTCTCTGTCGTTTCCAATGAAACAAAACACGACGTCTTCTTTTGATAAGATAGCGTCCATTATGAGGTGTATCAGAGAAAGAAGAAAAAAGGAAATAATGATGCCAAGCACGACAGCAATTCTTGAATAATAAAATCCTCTATAAAAAAAAGTAGTGGCACTGATAATAAAAGCCGAGTAGAAACTGCTCTGGATAATTTTACTGAGTTCGAAGCATAAATTGATAAATTTCCGTTCTTTATAAATGCTATTGACATTGAACATTACAATCCAGACCATTGCTGCAAAAATTGATATGTTGATATATGGTGCAATGGGAGCAATACCTTTATCCGGGAAAATATTGCACGAAAATCTTATTGCATATCCAAGCAACATACTTATCACTACCACGATAAAATCAAGAAGAATAAAAATTTTTCTATCCATTGTTTCCTACAGCAAGTAATAATTGTTCATATTTACTGGTAACGTCATCCCATCTATAAAATTGTCTTACTCTTTCTCGTGCCTTTTCTCTGAGCGTAGAAAATTTTTCTGGATTCTCGATGGTTTGTTTTATTAAATTCGCCAGAGACCCAGGCTTTTTTGTGAAATAAAGCCCACAATCACCAAGTACTTCCCTATTAAAAGGCACGTCAAAGGCAAAAATTAGTGCTCCACAACCCATAGCAGATAGTAGTGCAGGATTGGTACCACCGACCTCATTTCCATGAATGTATGCAAGTGAATTTGCCTGCAGTTCTAAATATGTCTCTTTTTCATACACAGTTCCGATAAATTTTATCTGCTGCGAAGCAAGATTGAGAAGATTTTTTATGTAGGCATTCTTTTTTCTGATATCACCGGCAAGTACCAGGACATTGTCACTCCTTGTTGATTGAAATTCTTTTATCATCAGTTCCTGGTTATTTTCTGGCTCAAGCCGACTTCCATTAAAAAAATATGTTTTTGGTTTCAATCCGAATGTTTTTATGATTTCAGGTGACCTGGAATAAAAAATATCTGCACCATATGGTATGTAAACACATTTCCTGCGGAATCTGGAATAATAAAATTCGGCAATTTTATGAGAGTCAGCCACAATAGAATCAGCGATAATGGTGGAGAAATAGGAAGCAAACTTAAAATAGGTTTTCCCGCAAAATCCCCATTTTTGCCTTTTCCATTCAAGCCCATCGACATTGATGACGATTTTCTTTCCATAAATTTTTCCGATAATTGCAAGGGGACTATTGGCTGAATTGAATAAAAGTATTACATCTGGTGACCACATAATTGTTTTTAGCATGCTGAAAAAAGTGTGAGAAAATGTTTCTGTGACTTTGCCCCTGATGCAAAATGAAAAACAAACTTGTATATTGTTACCGGGCGAAGGCATATCAGGATAAAGATATTTACGGCATGGCACAAAAATCCTGTGTCCCTTTTTACCAAGATACTCTGCAATTTTTTCAGCGCAGGTTTCGAAGCCACCGTATCTGGCTGGTATACCTCTTATTCCAAGTATAGCGATTTTCATTTTTTAATTATAACAGGGAAACGATATTTTTGTATACTTC
>JAKPDB010000163.1 GCA_029552985.1 bacterium | reverse complement strand
TCTTTTGGAATCGGAATGTTCAATAATGTTATCTACACTTTCTTCTATCAAATATTTTAAACCCGCTGTAATGTTTGGTTGTAATCTGATTTGGTTTGATAACAAATTTTCAACTGCCGATAAAATTTCATTTCTTTCTCTTATGTATTTTTGATCCGTTGGAAAATCTATAATCGGAATATACGTTTTGGCTGAATACTTTTCCAATAAATGATGTAACGCGGAAAATTCCAATTCTTCCGGTTTTATACCCCCACTTCCAAACTGAATCATATCCAAATAACTGTTAGTGAATTGATACCGGATTCTTTTCTTACTACCGCTTACATAAACCAGTAAAGGAAGTATAAATAATGGCGTAACAAAAAAATTATTCTGAAAAATCAAAATATCTTCTTCATCTTCACTTTGATTTATCCGGTCAACCAGTCTTAGTACACCCTCTAACCCTTGTAAAAACTTTTCTCCGATATTTTCGAATACATTTATTTCCATTTAACTGTGTTTAAAAGAGTCTCCCCTGGCATATATGGTTTGTGCAAAAATATCAAAATACTTTTCCATATATTTTTTTCGGGTTATAATCACAAATAAATCTGTTTTCCCCTTACTTTTTCGGGTTATAACTATAAAATCCTCTGCGTCCTTCTGCTTTTTTCAATCTGCGTCTATCTGCGTAAAATCTTCTCTTTCTTTTCTCGCTGATTTACGCGGATTTTATCTGCGTCCATCTGCATATCTTCGAACTGCGATCATCTGCGTGAAATCTTCTTTTTCTTCTCGCTGATTTACGCGGATTTGTGCTGCGCCCATCTGCGTGAAATCTTCTTTTTCTTTTCTCGCTGATTTACGCTGATGTTCTCTGCTTCCATCTGCGTATCTAAAATCTGCGCCCATCTGCGTGAAATCTTCTTTTTCTCTCGCAGATTTACGCGGATTTTCTCTGCCTCCATCTGCGTATCTTCAATCTGCGTCCATCTGCGTGAAATCTTCTCTTTCTTTTCTCGCTGATTTACGCTGATGTTCTCTGCTTCCATCTGCGTATCTAAAATCTGTGCCCATCTGCGTGAAATCTTCTCTTTCTTTTCTCACTGATTTTCGCGGATTTTATCTGCTTCCATCTGCGTCTCTTCAATCTGCGTCCATCTGCGTGAAATCTTCTTTTTCTCTCGCAGATTTACGCTGATTTTATCTGCGTTCATCTGCGTGAAATCTTCTCTTTCTTTTCTCGCTGATTTACGCGGATTTTCTCTGCGTCCACCTGCGTATCTTCAATCTGCGTTCATCTGCGTGAAATCTTCTTTTTCTCTCGCAGATTTACGCGGATTTAATCTGCGCCCATCTGCGTGAAATCTTCTCTTTCTTTTCTCGCTGATTTATGAGGATTTTCGTTGATTATCTTTGATGATACATCTTTGTTTCAGTTTCGCTGTCAATAAAAACAGGTGTTGCCCCCTGGTAAACAATTGGGTTGGCTGAAGCCGAAAAAGTAAAACTCTGACAGATCACCTCATCACCCTGAGTTACCCCCAACGGCACCAATCCCAGGTGAATTGCTGCCGTGCCGGCACTCAATGCCACAATATGTTTGTTTCTTCCCAGATAATTCTCCAAATCTCTCTCAAACCCGACCACGTTGGGACCCAGGGGCACCACCCAGTTGGTGTCGAACGCCTCCTGTATAAACCGTTGTTCCTGCCCCCCTATGAGCGAGGGAGAGCCATATTCTTTTGTTGTTCATATATTGATTCTTTTTACTACTCTGGCAGGATTGCCCAGCACAAGTACATGGTCCGGTACATCTTTCACTACCACGGCTCCGGCAGCCACCAGGCTCCACTTACCTATCTTTATTCCGGGAATCACCACTGCACCCGCACCTATCTGACTCCCCTCTCCCATCGATACTGCTCCACACAGCGTCGCGTTGGGAGAGATATGTACATAGTCATCGATGATACAATCGTGATCGACCGATGCTGAGGTATTGATGATACAATGATTGCCAATTGAAACGCCCGACTGAATGACTGCCCCCTGCATGACTACGGTTCCTTCTCCAAGAAAGGCATACTCCGAGATGATTGCCGACGGATGAATCGCTTTACCGTAACGGATGTTTTCAGGCAATTTCTCCACGATCTTCTTCCGGATATGATTCAACCCGACTGAAATGATTAACTCTTCATCACCCAACCGGATTTCATCAAAAGGGCCGAATACATTATAGCCCATAAGCTCTTTCACTTCCGGGTTATCGTCAAAAAGCCCCGAAATTTGTTTCCCCTAAGCTTTCAATGAATCCATTATCACCTTTGCGCAACCGCTTGCGCCGAATAAATACATACATTAGTTCCCTTTAAATGATTCCATTGTCGCATTAGTATCGGAACTGATCCCTTCCCTTTTAAAAACTTACTTATTTCCCATTTTAACCAATTCTACAAAAACAATTCCACGCTCCGTTATCCTGAATTTCTGGCGAGGATGATTTGGCTTATTAAGGATTGTAAATTCAATTAACCGATGCGCCAGCAATTTAGCAATTGTTCGGTTTAAATAACCGGATGCCCTTTTTAACCCCAACGCCTTTACCAGCTCACTGCGAGAAAGAGATTCTTTTTGAAGGTGAATTAATATGAAAGTAAACATCGTTTTTTCTTTCTGCTCTTGCCCTAACTCTTGCCCTAACTCTTGCCCTAAC
>JAKPDB010000125.1 GCA_029552985.1 bacterium | reverse complement strand
TTGGCATTGTTGAACCACTTCACCTTCCCTTTCTCCTTCGCCATGCTTTCCTCCTTTTATCTCCGCAAAATTCTTTAGCCGGTATTTCGGCTGTACGGAGATTTTATTCTGAATTATACGGTCTAAACACGATTAACCTATTTTGTTGAACTTGAGGATTTGCCTTGAGGATGAAACTCCAAGCTCATGGAACATCCTGATAGCGTTGCCAGACAAATCAACATCATTATACAAATAACCTTGATCAAACTTCTCTTCATAGCATATATATTATTAACACAATAAAAATCCGTGTCAAGTGCCCTGATTTTTAACCCTTCAGACCCATATATTTTTCCGGGTCTTTTTCAAACTTTGACTTACAGCGCGGAGAACAAAAATAAAATTGTTTCCCGTCTTTTTCCACAATATTTTTTGTTGGATGCTTTAACCATGCTCGGCATACTACATCTTTAATAATTTTTTTCATTTCTTGCTCCTTTTTTTATTATATCACCATTTTCAATAAATGCAAGTTATCGATTTTTTATTTCTGAAATTCGTTCAACAAGTGTTAGCATTTTATCAATTTCAATCTGATGGCTTCGTAGGCTAGGTTGAATTCCTGCTTTTTGAACAACAGAAGCTGCGATTTTTTTGTCAAGTTTAAATGAATTACTCACAACATTTAATATAGTTTTCCTTCTTTGCATGTACAGTTTGGGAAGAATCTTCCAGAATGCTTCTAAATTTTTTATGTCAATAGTGGGTTTTTCTCTGGACAATATTTTCATTACCACTGAATTGATTTCAGGTTCAGGATAGAAGACAGAACCCCTGACTTTATAGCAGATGGAACAATTTGTTAGAAGAGAAAATAGCACTGCCATAAGTCCAAAATTTTTGTCACCAGGTTTGGCGATGATTCTAATTGCAACCTCTTCTGGAATCATCACCACAGCAAGTTGCCAGTAATCTCTGATTTCCAGAAATTTGAAAAGAATTGGAGATGCCACATAGTAAGGAAGATTCCCAATGATTTTGATTTTGTTTTCAAACTTGCGAAAAAAGCCCTCGTCCAGTTCAAGAAAATCTTTTTCTTCAATAAAAACATTCGGAAGATTTGAAACCATGTTAAGGAGAATTTTAACCAGTTTTCTATCTTTTTCGAAGCCATAGACAAATTTTGCTTTTTCTGCAATCGTTCCAGTTAGTGCTCCCAATCCTGGACCTATTTCAACAACGATATCATTTTTTGTGATACCAGCAAATGAAATAATTTTATCACGAATATTTCTATCTATAAGAAAATTCTGCCCGAGTTGTTTTTTCGGAAAAATTTTGTGTGACGCAAGGATTTGCTGGAGTTGCTTAATTGTTAACAGTGTATCCATATTTTCTTTTTGCCATTAAAACTGCAATTTTTATTGCTTCTTTCATTGAAGAGGCATCGGCTATATTTTTCCAGGCAATGTCAAAGGCGGTCCCATGTCCAGGGCTGGTTCTTATCCATCCAGAATTATTGACAGTGATATTGACAAGTTTTTCAGAAAAAAAACTTTTTAAGACCACTAATGCCTGGTCGTGATACAGTGACACAATCAGGTCAAATAAATGGTCTTTAATAGCAAACTTAAAAATCGAGTCAGAAGGGAAAGGACCAGAAACAAGAAAACCATCTCTGGTTAGTTTTTCAATGGCTGGCGTAATAATAATTTTTTCTTCATCGCCAAAATTACCGGCTTCACCAGCATGGGGATTGAGTCCGCAAAATCCAATGCGAATATTTTTGATTCCAAAAAACTTTGATACAAAATTTGCTGTTGTGCGAGTAGATAAAAAAAGATGTTCCACGTTTAAATAGTTCCAGATGTTTTTGAGTGGAATATGGGTTGTCGCAAGAAGCACACGTAATGTATCAGCAATCATCAGCATATAGGTTTGTTCTCCAGAGAACGCAGACAGCGCTTCAGTATGTCCTGTGTAAGTGATTCCAGCAAGATGCCAGGACGCTTTTGAAATAGGTGCAGTAACAAGACAATCTCCGTCATTTTTTTGAAGCATATGCCATGCTGTTTGTAAATATTTAAAAGATGCTTCACCTGTAATCCTGTCATTTATTCCTACAGGGAAATCTGGACGTTTTATAATTTTTGTGTCAATGAAGCTGATGCGATCCTTATAAATTGTTTCATTCCGCCTGACAAGTTTTCTCTCCGGACAGAACTTTATTGCTTCCAGTAGAACTGATTCATCTCCCACCAGTATTGGAACAAAATCAAAATTTTCATCAAGAAGGTGGTTAACTGCTTTTATTGATATTTCAGGTCCGATTCCTGCTGGGTCGCCGATGGATATTAATACTCTTATCATTGTTCAGGAAACACTGAAAGTTTTTTGGCAATATCCTGGTCAAAAATTTTCACAGGGATTGTTTTGGTAAGCTGGTTGATGTATTCAGAATATTTTTTACTTGTTTTTTGCTGGTATAATTCCCTATACGCCATCCTGTATCGTTCTTCTGGAGAATTATCTCGTTTTCCTGCAAGCACATATACTATAAATTTATCTCCACTTTTTATTGCCACAGGTTTGCCCTGTCCGGCATTCTGGATTTGAGAAAGCACCGAAGGGTCAATACGGCTGGTTTCTATCCACCCAGTGGATTCCATTTCTGTCATTATCTCATTTTTCTCTTTAAGTTTTGTTATAAAATTTTCTGCCGATGAAACACTATCAAAACTTTTTTTCAAAAGAAGAACCTGCTGCTGTTGAGGCATTTCGGCCATTTTTTTCATTACTTCAAAAGGAGACACAGAGACACCACTTTGAATTTTAGCGACAAGCTTTTCTACCCTGATCTGGTCTGCAACAATTTCCTTATACTGATTGACAGTGAGACCGTTGTCTTTAATAAATTTCAAGAAATCAAGTCCCTTTTTCTGCCATTGCTCAAGGATTAAATTAAATCTTGCGTCAACTTCTTCTTCTGCCACCTGTATGTTTTCTTTTTTTGCCTGAACGATGAGCAAATTTTCCTCGATTAGCTGGGAAAGAGCTTCTAAATACGAAATACCTCGCACCTGAGCTCTTTCCACTACATCATTATTCCAGATAATTCTGTTTCCAACAAGAGCGATGCTTTTGTCTCCTGCTCCAAACGCAGCTTCGGTAAGGCAGCACAGCAGAAAAAAAATAAAATATTTTTTCATCAAAGATTTTTCAGTTTATCATTGAATCTGATAATTTTTGACTCATTTTTAATCTGGTTGACATATGTATTGAGCAGTTGACTTCTTTTTTGATTTATTAGAATTTGTCTAATTGTTGGAGTCGCTTCTTCAAGCGTCTGGAGGTGCGAAGGTTGTTTTTCTCCTATCTTGATAATGTGATATCCCTGGTCAGTTCTTATCACCTTTTCCAGAACCTGATTCGGTTTCATGGAAAAAAGAATTTCTTCAAGTTCTGGCATCAGTTGTCCCCTTGATATCATACCAAGGTCTCCGCCTTTGTCTTTTGATTGACTGATTGACTCAGTTTTC
Organism: bacterium; assembly: GCA_029552985.1. GTDB lineage: Bacteria > Ratteibacteria > UBA8468 > B48-G9 > DTJG01 > DTJG01. Next base: position 2,924 of record JAKPDB010000125.1, on the reverse strand, counting down.
GCTATTTCAGAAAAATCTTCACCGCTGGATAATCTGTTCAGAATATTTCTTGCTTCTTCTTCTGTGGAGACAACGATTTCATAAAGATGAACTCGTTCTGGTATAAGGAAATCTTTCAGATTATTATTATAGTAGTTTTTTATTTCATCCTGTGAGATTTGTGCTTTGCTCAATACCTGGTCAGTGAGAAACTCTTTAATTAAAAGGTCTTTTTTATATTCTTCAACGGCTTTTTTGATTCTTTTTTTGTAATTGCCTTCAAATTTTTTTGCTTTCTGCATCAGCAATTTTTCTCCAATGAAATCTTCAAGGGCCTGCTGTGGAGCTTGTTTGACATATTCCTGATAGAACTCAGGATATGTCGATATTTTTTGTTTTAAGTCAGATAAAGTAATGATTTCTCCATTTACAATTGCCACTGCATTTTTTTTCAGATATGTTCTGTAACCATAGTATGCGCCAATTATTACGACCACAATCACTGCCACAACAGAGATCAATTTTTTCCTTTTCTTTCTGTCGACAAAGAAGCTTTTGATTTTTGGCAAATAATTCTTAAACCAATTTCTTATTTTTTCTTTAATTTTCACAATTGTCTCCTTTCCAGTATTTTATTTCGTGTTCTATCGTAAATCACACGATATCTGGTTTCTGCCTTAATTTCTTTTGCTGTTATTATACCATTGTTATCTAAATCAAGCACCTTTTGAGATACCACAATGATTTTGAAAACATTGGCTCTTACTGTGATGAGATTTGCTATTGTTGAAATAACCATTTCCTTTTCATCTTCTGTGTCTATCCATCGATTTTTGTTGTCATCAATAAAATTATTGCCGTACTTTGTAATTTGTTTGTTCAGTGAGTTTTTCAGTTTGCCAACAATATCTGATACCTCTTTGAAAGGTCGTGCATTGATAATTTCTCGTGCAATGTCTGTATCAACAAGCGGAAGACATTGAAGAGTCGACAAATTCGCAGTGTTGACATTAATCCTTCCAAAAACAGGGTCTTCAGGGTTTTCAACAATTGTAAAGACGTCAAGAAGTTTATTATCGTACGTCTTCCATAGATTCAATGTTTCCCACTGTTTGCCTTTATGAATATATGAAAGTTCTGCAGGCGAAGAAAAAGGATGATTTTTTATTATGAATGATGCATCCCAGTACAAAAATTGATTTACTGCATTGAATTCTCCACCTATCATTGGAACAAAGGCAATATTCATTCTTCCTGGAGTTTGATTGAATGTAAACCATTCTTCAACCCTTGGATCATTTTTTTGCCTTGATTGATTTCCTGGTTTGTCTGCACCATAATCTATCTGCTCAATGAGACGACTTTGTTCATCCAGCAGGTACATTTTCCCATTTAATGAAATCGAAAACTTAAAGATTTTTGCAAGGATTGAAAAAACGTTTGCAAGTTCGCTGCAATCAAAGTTCATAAATAGGATTGGTTCAAACTGGTCAGCATTAACCGGCTGTTTAATTGGAATTAACAATGGAAGAACCAGAGGTCCTGATGACGTATACATAATCACGATTTTCCACTTTATTGAGTCTCCTATAAGATAGTAAGAATGTGGCTTTATTACAGTACCACGAGGTATTGTGATTCTGTCAGGCATGATAGTATTCCAGAATTGCACAATTTGTGAAGTATCAGACGGATTTTTCCCATTTTCTATTTCATCAATCGTATTTTTTGATTGGTTATTCAAATTCCACACATCAAATGAAGGAAGTAAAACCATGCCGCCTTTTATAGACCAGTTTCCAATATCAATGGGCCTGTCATATGGATTGAAAATTTCAATAAAGTTTGGCCCGAGTTCTTCAAGAATCACAACAGGAATTCCTGTTTTTGTAAATGTTTTATCAATTCTGAGTTCAGGCATTGGTTCAACTTCATTGATGTATGGCGTTTTTTCAAGACCTATAAAACGTTTTCCGTCAGGCGTTTTGATTACTGTAGGAATATTATCTTTGTCTCTATAATCAAGAATATTAACTCCAATTTGGGTTGCGTGGTCTTTTTCGTATCCAAGACCTGTGAGAATGAAAACAATTTGAGATAGCGTTGCCTTATTGATATTTGTGCGAAGATAATTTTCTGCATCAATGTTCAAATCATAACTGTAAGTGGTAATATCATTTTTGATGTGATTGAATAGTTTATCTGTCATGCCTCTGACCATTTTCAAATCTTCAATGACAAAAAATGGCCTATCATCGCCAGCAGGTTTTAAATGGTTGAATTCATCTGGCTCATCAATTCCCTCATTTTCCTCGTCAATGATGCTGTCTCCGTCGTTGTCAATTCCATCATTGGAAAGAATTGAATTGTCGTTATCATCATCAATATCTTTTTTCCCATTAGCACTGTCCGGACCTACTCTGAACAAAACAATGTCATTTGCAACAGCATCGCACATTCCAGGGAAAAAACTAATTTCAAATGTTGTCCATCCTTCATTGAAACTGTGTTTGCCATCTTTTGAGATATTTCCGGTATAATTGATGTTGACACAGCCACTTTCGTCTGTGACGAGCACTGCATACCTTGCAACGATTTTTCCTCGAAAATTTTTCACAGGGAAAAATTTGCCTTCTGGTATTCCATCCTGGTCTATGTCAATATCAGTCCCTGTAAACTTTGCATGCCATTGTTCATCGTAACCATCGTAGTTATTTGTGTCATTTTTTAATTCCCAGATTGCCTGCTCTATGCCAATTTTTGCCGCATGAATTGAATGGGTTTTTGAAAACAACAAGAATGATGATTTTTCCCATTGCCCGAATATGATGAGCAATCCTGTTGTTATTACAAATAGAACAAGGACAATTCCAATCGCAAAAATTAAGGCAACACCTTTATTTAGCCATCCAGATTTCTTCACTGAATCCCTTTTCAATGTTTTT
>JAKPDB010000164.1 GCA_029552985.1 bacterium | reverse complement strand
GGAAAATTGCAAAGGACCTGTGCAATGGAATTGTGACATTATGGTTTCCCGATGGCTCAATGTATCCAGGCCAGATTGATCTGAAACAGGCATATGAAAGAATGAAAAATTCTCTCGAACAATCTTATAAAAAAATGCCAGGGGATATTACGATTCTCATTGAGTACAAGGTTTTTGAGCCAGGAACATATAGTACCACGATTCCTGATTGGGGGACATCATTTGCTCTTGCGAAAGGGCTTGGTTCGAATGTTGGAGTACTGGTGGATCTTGGACATCATCACCACGGAACAAATATTGAACAAATAGTGATGATATTAATATCTGAAAACATGCGCGCTGGATTTCATTTTAATACCAGATACGCCGCTGACGACGACCATTCTGTTGAACCGAATCAGCAGATGGCAAGAATTTTTTATGAACTTGTGAAAGGCAATGTTGTCGTCAATACTGACCCGAAGAAAAACTGGGCATATATGATAGACCAGTGTGGTGGAAGAGAAAACAGAATCCAGGCATTATTGCATTCTGTAGATTCACTTCAACTATCGCTTGCAAAAGGAATGCTTGTTCAAACAGAAAAACTTTTAGAATATCAGGAGAAAGACGATATCATACTTGCCAACAGATTTTTCAATGACGCAACGATTAATGCTGATGTCAGACCGATTGTTGCAAAGGCACGACTTGAACTCGGTGTGCCTGTATGTCCGGTTGAAGCGTACATAGAAAGTGGATATCAGAAAAAAATTGAAAAGGAACGCTCGAATTAATACATAATTTTTCTATCGACTGGCTTTGAATTTTTGATCAATTTAATCTGCCAGGAATAAAAAACTTGACAATTTTATCAGTATGGTTTTATATATTGGTGGTAGAAAATGGGAGGAAGTGGTGTTCATTGGAGAATACTGGGGCAAAATAGATGACAAAGGCAGAGTAGTGATTCCTTCAAAACTCAGGAAAGACCTTTTTCAGCATAATATAAAAAATGTTTATATTACTCGTGGACTTGAAAATTGTCTTTTTGTTTTCCCTGAAAACATATGGAGCGCTCAAACCGAAAGGTTGAAATCACTTCCTTTTACAAAAGTTGATCCCCGTGCCTTCACAAGATTATTTTTTTCAGGCGCTTTTCAATCAAAAATTGACAGGCAGGGTCGTATTGTGCTGCCGCAGCATCTTGCCAGTTATGCAGGTTTAAAGGATAATATCGTGATTATTGGTGTTGGTGACAGGCTTGAAATCTGGTCTGAAGATAAATGGAACGATTACTCGACAAAGGCGCTGGAATCATACGGGAAAATAGCAGAAACGCTTCTTGGAAGCTGATCAATCATCAGCCTGTGATGGTTGGGAAGGTGCTGTTTTTTCTTAACGTGAGACCTGGCTGCGTATATATTGATGCAACATGTGGAACAGGTCATCATGCCCGCGCCATACTTGAGAAGGCAAAATGTGAATGCAGGGTTTTATGCGTGGATAAGGACCACCGCGCCATTGAGAGGGCGAAGGAATATCTCAGAGAATTTCTTGATAGAGTGATTTTTGTTAGAGATGGTTTTGAAAATATACAAGAAATCATCAAGCGATTGAACATTGACAAAATATCAGGAATTTTATTTGACCTTGGCTTTTCTTCTGAACAGATATCAGACCCTGGTATGGGGCTTGGCTTTCGTCAGGATGCACTGCTTGATATGAGATTTGACCAATCGTCGCCAGTAAGCGCATACGACGTTGTCAACAAATGGCCAGAAAAAAATCTTGAAGAAATTTTTCGCTTATATGGTGAAATGAGGGACGCAAAAAGGATTGCACGTTTGATATGCAAAGAAAGAAAGATAAAACCATTTGAAACGACAAGACATCTTGCTGATTTTATTGCCAGATATCGAAGAACAAGAAAATCTATTCATCCTGCAACCCAGGTGTTTCAGGCAATACGAATATGTGTGAACAACGAGCTTGAAAATTTGAAAGCAGGACTTGAAGGTTCATTGAAACTCCTGGCTCCAGGCGCAAGGATTGTTGTGATTTCGTATCATTCTCTTGAAGATAGAATCGTAAAAAATTTTATGAGGACAAAAGAGCAACTAAAAGTGCTTACCAAAAAACCAGTTGTTCCTGATGAGATGGAAAAATCCATCAATGTCAGTGCACGCAGCGCAAAGTTGAGAGCAGCGGAGGTGTTGCCTTGAAAAAAGGAAGGATGTTGCCTCGCTGGGTCTCAAATGTTGTTCTTATATCTGTTTTTGTTTTTTGTTATCTGATTATTTACTGTAATGTGATTGCTCTTGGATATAAGGTTTCAACGCTTGAAAAACAGTATCAACAGATGAAAAACTGGAACGACTACTATCGTAGTCAAATTCTTAAGGAATTATCCCTTGAAAAAGTAAAACAACGTGCAATAAAGATGAATCTTTCTCTTGAGATTCCAAATCAATGGAGAATTGTTGAAATCACCAGTAGTGAAACAGAAACAGACAACAGAAATAAAAATCATGCATATGGAGAAGAACGTAAACAGAACTGATAGATTTATAAGAAGACAAAGATTTATCGAAATGTCTTTGCTTCTTTGTTTTTGTTTTCTTACCGGGCGGCTGGTGTATCTTCAAATTTTAAAATATGAAAAATATGCCACCCTTGCAGATTCAAGACAGTATGTGGAAAAGATACTGCCGGCGCAAAGGGGCACGATATACGATAGAAATGGCAATGTTCTTGCGATGGATGTGCCTGTAAAAACACTGTATGTTGATACAAGACACGTAGAAAATAAGGAACAAACCATAAAAGTTCTTGCCACAATTTTAAAAATGTCAGTTTCTGAAATTGAGAAAAAATTTAACGAAAAATATCCGCAAATAAAAAGAAAGCTTACAGTTGAAGAATTTACTGCAATTGAAAAAGAAAAGTTGAAAGGGATTGTTTTGGAAGATGATTATAAGCGGGTTTATCCCAATGGAACGTTTGCCTGTCATGTTCTCGGTTCAGTGAACATTGATAATAAGGGCATTGAGGGCATTGAACTTCAGTACGACGATATTCTTGCAGGAGATACTGGAATTGTGGCAATTTTGCGAGATGGCAGAGGCAATTATCTCAGTTCGTTTAGCAAAATAGTCAGACGTCCTATTCGCGGAAAGGACATCTATTTAACGATAGATTCTCGTATTCAACAAATTGTTGAAGAAGAAATAGCAAATTGCTGGGAAACAAGCAATCCCAGGAAAGTCAGCGTTATTGTTGTGGACCCGCACACAGGAGAAATTCTTGCAATGGCAAACAAACCAAACTTTGATCCCAATACTCCTGGAAAATTTCCTGCTGAATGCAGAAAAAATTACGCAGTGACTGACCTGTTTGAACCTGGTTCTATTTTCAAAATTGTTACAGCTGCTGCTGTACTTGAAGAAAAAAAGGTCAACATCAATGATGTCTTTAATTGTGAGGGTGGTAAGTGGTTTGTTCGCGGCCACATTCTTCACGACGCCCATCCTTATGGAACACTTGATTTTCAACACATTATTATTAAGTCAAGCAACATTGGAACAGTTAAACTGGCTCTGAAAATTGGTGAGGACACACTGTATCAATATATTAAAAGATTCCATTTTGGAGAGACAACTGGCATAGATTTACCTGGTGAAATACGTGGCATTCTCAGACCTGTGGAGAGATGGTCTGATTATTCGATTACAGCAATACCAATAGGTCAGGAAGTTGGTGTTACTTGTTTACAGGCAATCAGGGCGATATCAGTCTTTGCCAATGGAGGATATTTAATCAGGCCTCATGTTTTGAAAAAAATCGACCCTCCTGACCTTTCGAATGTGCAATCTCTTGATAGACAACAGATTATTTCCAGCGAAACTGTAAGCACCCTTAATTCAATTCTTTCAAGGGTTGTCAGTGAAGAAGGAACAGCAGTAAAGGCACGTATTCCTGGCTATACCATATGTGGGAAAACCGGTACAGCGCAGAAATTTGAAAATGGTGCATATTCCCATACGAAATTTGTTGCCTCATTTATTGGCTTTTTGCCGATGGAAAACCCAAAGGTTGCCATCCTTGTAAATGTTGACGAGCCAAAAGGTGCGTATTACGGAGGAGCGGTTGCAGCTCCCGTATTTAAGGAGATAGCATGGCGCGTGGTGCAGTATATGGGAATTCCGCCTCAATCAGCAAGCATTGCCATGACCAGGACAAATAACAATGAGAGCCAGGCAACTGATTAAAAACGCAAAACTTGTCAAACCTCAGGATATTTTAAACAGAGAAGTGACAGGGATATTCTATGACTCGAGAAAAGTGACACCTGGTGGAGTTTTTGTTGCAATTAAAGGAAGCAGTTCTGATGGAAATGCGTTTGTTCAGGATGCGATATCGCGTGGAGCATCCATAATTGTCACAGAAAAAAAGGGCCTGCTTCTGCCTGGTGGCATTGGTATGGTAGTTGTTGAAAACAGCCGCAGAGCGCTGGCAGAAATGTCTGCGGTTTATTATGGTAATCCGTCAAAAAAGATGACGATTATTGGAATCACTGGTACCAAGGGAAAAACAAGCACTTCTGTAATTGTTAAAAAAATTCTTGAGACGGCTTCATTAAAAACAGGTCTTATTGGAACAATTCAGTATGAAATAGGCCAGAGAATAGTTCCTTCGACAAACACTACTCCTGAGTCAATAGACATTCAACTGTTGCTTGCAGAAATGCTTGAACATCAATTGACTCACGCAGTACTGGAAGTATCATCACATGCGCTTGACCAGGGAAGGGTTGAATGCATTGATTTTGACGCTGGAATTTTTACGAATATTTCAAGTCATGAGCATCTTGACTATCATAAAAATTTCACCAATTATCTTGACGCAAAACTAAAATTTTTCTCGTATTACATGGCAGCCAGTCAGAAGAAAAACAAATATGCGGTGGTCAATATTGATGATGCCTATGCGAAAAATTTTATAAATGTGGCAGTGGCAAAAAAACTGAACCTTATTACCTTCGGACTATCGAAAAGGGCTGATTTTTATCCTGAAGAATTTTCTTTTGATATCTCTGGCACCAGTTTCACTGTGAAAGGGAAAAAACTGTTTACACGCCTACTTGGGATCAGTAATCTTTACAACTGTCTTGCTGCAATTGCCACAAGCAGCTGCTTTGGCATTGACCTTGATACCATTGCAAATGGGCTAAATCTTCTGGATTGCATACCTGGAAGAATGGAATTTATTGATGCAGGTCAGCCATTTACGGTCGTGGTAGATTATGCTCACACACATCATGCTCTTGAAGAACTTTTGAAAACAATACGCCATCTAAATCCACGGAAAATTCTTCTTGTTTTCGGATGTGGTGGAAATAGAGATAAAAGCAAGAGGCCATTGATGGGAAAAATTGCTGCGAAAATGGCTGACAGGGTCTACATAACCAGCGACAATCCACGTGATGAAGACCCTGAAGCAATTATATCAGATATTTATCGAGGAATCCCATTTTGGAGGAAAAGAAAATGTAAGCTCATTCCTGATCGACGCACTGCCATAGAAACGGCTATAACTGAGGCAGAAAAAAATGACTGGGTTGTTATCGCGGGCAAAGGACATGAGCAATACCAGATTGTTAAAAATGTTTTTCATCCATTTGATGACAGAAAAATTGCTCTGGAAATACTGAAAGGAAGAAAATAACACCAATGGAACCCATTACACTTAACGAGATTGTTAAATGGACAGATGGCTATTGTGTTTCTAAAAACGATAGTATCGTTTTTGATAATATCAGTACTGATTCAAGAGCATGTGTGCATGGTTGTCTTTTTATTGCCTTAAAGGGAAAAAACTTTGACGGGCATGATTTTGTTTCTGACGCTGTCAAGTCAGGCGCAAAAGCCGTTGTTGTTGAAAAAAAACTACCAGTTGATACTGCCCAGATTATTGTTCCTGATACATTGAAAGCGCTTGGTGATATTGCAAAACACTATAGAAGAAAATTCTGGTGCCCTGTGATTGGTATTACAGGTAGCGATGGAAAAACCACAACCAAGGAAATGTGCGCACAGTTTCTTTCAAGTCGGTTCAATGTGTGCAAAAACCAGGGAAATTTTAACAATGAAATAGGACTTCCTTTGAGTATCATGACGATGACAAAAAGCACAGAGGTTGGAATTTTTGAACTTGGGATGAATGGATACGGGCAACTGGATTATCTGGGTCAAGTTCTTCAGCCAGACATTGTTATTGTCACATCCATTGGATACGCACATTTAGGATTTTTCAAAAATAGAAAAGACCTTGCCAGAACAAAGGCAGAAGTCCTTCAACACACTCGTCCAGACGGACATGCCTTCATTAACGGAGACACAAATTTCTTTGATGTTTTCAATGAAAAACTGCTATTTCGTCCAGTATACGCTGGATTAAATCCTTCAAATGACTTTCAGGGAATTATCGCTGAATATCAGGGTGACCAATTTACTTTTAAGATCAAACAGTGGCAACATATTAATTTCAAAATCAAATCATGGAATGGCGCGATTGCATATCCCTCGCTTTTTTCAATTCTTATTGCGGATTATTTTGGTGTTCCCAGAAATCTTTTGCCAAAACTGATTTATGATTTTGTTCTTATCAGTGGAAGAGGACAAGTGAAGGATGTAGCCGATTTAAAAATATTTGATGAAAGTTACAATGCAAACCCTGGTTCGATGAGTTTCGCTCTTCAATACTTTGCAAAGCAAAAGGCGAAGAGAAAAATTGCTGTGATTGGTTGTATGGCAGAACTTGGTAAATGGAGCAAATTTTATCACAAAAAAATTGCCGCGCTTGTAAGAAAACTTAATTTTGATGCTGTTTTTACAATTGGAGATGACGCAGAAATCATATCTTTATCGTCCAGTACAATCAACAGACATTTTGAAAATATAGAGGATATGGCAGAATATGTTTGTAATTTCGTAAGACCAGGCGATGCAATACTGGTGAAAGGTTCAAGAGTTAACAAACTGGAAATTGTTGTCCAGAAGCTTGTCGGAAAACAATAGGAGATTGAGATGTTTTATTTTCTTGTCCCATACATCACTGAAATCTTTTCTCCTTACAATGTTTTTCGTTATATTACTGTAAGGACAGTGTGCGCCTCACTGACATCTCTGTTTATATGTCTGTTTTTATTCCCTTCCTTTATTCGTAAAATGAAGCATCTTTCTCATCCCAAAATGCTAGATTTTCACCAGAATAAAGAAAAAACTCCAACCATGGGAGGGTTGCTCATTCTCTGGAGCATGCTTATTTCAAATTTTTTGTGGGCTGATTTAAAAAATATTTATGTGCTGCTGCTGATTTTGACCCTTTGCTGGCTTGGAATTGTTGGTTTTTTCGACGATTATTTGAAACTGACAAAAATGAATCCAAAAGGAGTAAGGCCACGAGTAAAAATTATATGGCAGGTCGCAATCGGATTTATCGTTGGGCTTATTCTTTATTATCATCCTGTTTTGAATTTTTCGAGCCGCCTGTATGTTCCATTTTTCAAAAATATTTGGTTTGATTTAGGTCCTTACTCCATTTTGCTGATCACGTTTATTATTGTTGCCACCTCAAATGCAGTAAACCTTACAGATGGTCTTGACGGACTTGCTGCTGGAACAATTCTGATGACAGCAGTTGCCTTTGGTTTTATCGTCTATACAGTGGGAAACGCAATTTTTGCGAGATATCTGAACCTTCCATTTGTTCAGGGAGCAGGTGAAGCAACTGTATTCTGCGGGTCCCTGGTTGGAGCGATACTGGGTTTCCTCTGGTATAACTGTCATCCCGCTGAAATTTTTATGGGAGACACAGGTTCTTTGCCACTGGGTGGAGTTATTGGACTTCTGGCAATTATCAGCAAGCAGGAGATTTCTCTTATTATTGTGGGAGGAATATTTGTCATTGAAGCGCTTTCAGTTGTCATCCAGGTAATTTCCTTTAAGTCCACAGGCAAAAGGGTTTTTTTGATGACGCCACTTCATCATCATTTTGAATTACTTGGATGGAAAGAATCTCAGGTTGTAGTAAGATTTTGGATTATTGCAATTATTTTTGCGTTGTTTACTCTTGTTACGTTGAAAATCAGATGATTGAAATTAAAGGAAAAAATTTTCTCGTTATCGGACTTGGCGAGACAGGTTTTGATTCAGCCGTGATTCTTGCGAAATCAGGTGCAAAGGTTCGCGTCACTGAAATAAAAAATAATCCTGACATCGAAAAAAAGAAGCAGGAACTTGTAAATCTGGGTATTACTGTTGAAACAGGCGCTCATTCCATTGAATTTGTTGAGTGGGCAGATATTGTAGTTCCAAGTCCAGGCGTTCCTCTTAATGCACAACCCATACAATGGGCGAAAGAGACAGGTAAGAAGATTTTCAGTGAAATAGAAATCGCATACCATCTTTCTCCTTCAAAAAAAATCATTGCTATAACAGGGACAAATGGAAAAACTACAACTGTTGCTTTCACAGACCTTGTATTGAAAAAAGCGTCTATTGTTCATCTCACCTGCGGCAATATTGGAAATAGTTTTATTGGTGAGATAGAAAACATCAATAGCGACACATGGATTGTTCTTGAAGTCAGCAGTTTTCAATTAGAGTACATTGAGCAATTCAGGCCCTATATTGGAGTGATTCTGAATATTGCTGATGACCATCTTGACTATTATGATGATTTTAAGCAGTATGTTGAGGCGAAAAGTAAAATTTTCACCAATACGCAGGCAGATGATTGGGCTATTCTGAATTATGAAAACAAATGGTGCCGGGACATTGGTGAGAAAACACAATGCAGAACAATTTATTTTTCAAGCAAGAATATTATTGACGGCATTCATATAGAAAGCGATTTTATTTATTTTAAAAGAAAAAAAATGTTTTCACTGCAGCAGTTTAATCAAAGTCACCTTTTTGGGATTCATAATCTGGAAAATGTTATGGCTGTGGCCGGTATTGCTGAAATTATTGGTGTATCTTCAAAAATCATTTCTGATGCACTTATTGAATTCAAACCACACAGTCACAGGATGGAAAAAATCGCAACAATTAACGGTATAACATTTATCGACGATTCAAAGGCTACAAATGTTGACGCTGTCTGCAGAGCTTTGGAAAGTTTCCCACGGCAAAACAACATAATTTTGATTCTTGGAGGAAAGGATAAACACATCTCATTTGAGCCATTAAAGAATTTGTTAAACACCAGGGTGAGAATGATACTTCTTATCGGTGAGGCAGCAGACCGCATAAAAAATGAGCTTGATTCCACAGGAATAAAAATGGAAAAAATTCAAAATTTTGATGAAGCGATTAACTTGTCAATGCTATATGGTAGACCTGGTGACATTGTTTTACTTTCACCAGGATGCTCATCGTTTGACATGTTTACCAGTTACGCGGAGCGCGGGAATGTCTTCAAGGCAGCGGTTAAAAATTTATTATAGATGCCTTATTGTATCTGCTGTGCTTTTGATGCTTGGTGGAGCAATGGTTTTAAGTTCAAGTGCTCCCTATGCTTTACAGACAACAGGAGATGCCTTCTATTATTTCAAGAGACATTGTCTGTTTTTTGTTCTCGGGTTGATGTTGTTTTTTTATTTCAGAAATCTTCATTATGAAAAATTAAGGAAAGCAGCAAAGCCACTGATTATCGTTTCTTTGGTCCTTCTTGTTCTTGTACTGTTTCTCGGAACAGAAATAAAGGGAGCAAAAAGGGCAATCAGTTTTGGTGGATTTCGATTTCAACCGTCAGAACTTGCCAAATTTGCGTTGATTGTGTATCTTGCCAATTTTTTTGCGAGATATGAGCAGCAGAAGAAAAGCAAGAAAAGCTTTATCATTCCTGCCTGTGTCACAGGGCTAATGATGGTGCTTTTGTTGAAAGAACCCGACTTTGGCAGCACTGTGACAGTTTTTGCTTATGCGATGGCATTTATGATAGTAGGTGGCATTAGCTGGATGATTGTTGCTGGTACGCTATTTTCTTTTGCGCCTGCTGTCTGGTATTTGATCCATAATAAGCCGTACATGTGGAAAAGGATAGCTAGTTTTTTATCTCCGGAAAAAGATCCTCTTGGAATCGGATACCACGTAATACAGGCATTGATTACAATAGGTTCTGGAGGGTTGTGGGGTGTTGGTCTTGGTAGAGGAAGGCAAAAACTTGAATTTTTACCTGAAGCCCACAAGGACTATGTTTTTGCTGTCATTGGAGAAGAACTTGGATTCGTGGGTTGCATTGCTGTGATTGCGCTGTTTGGAACTTTGATTTTCACAGGGTTCTGGCTCAGTAGAAGAATTAAAGATGCCTTTGGAAGGTATCTTGCCTTTGGTATCAGTATATACTTCGGAATACAGGTTTTTCTTCATGCTGGCGTTACAATGAAAGTACTTCCACCGAAAGGAACAACTCTTCCATTTTTCAGTTATGGCGGTTCTTCACTTGTCATTGCTATGACAATGCTCGGGATTTTCTTCAGTTTGATTCGTAATGCTGAATTAGAATCTGAGGGTCCAGAAATGATTTCTGAAATTCTGTAATTAAGGGCCAATTCGAAACTTCAAACTCTAAACTCAAAATCCTAAACAATAAAGCCCGGATAATGGCTTATGCTCCAGATATGACTTACAGCAGATGTGAATAGGAAGCCGGACCTTAATTCAAACCTATAAAGGAAAAATTGAGATTGAGCGTAATTCTCATTGGAACAGGTAAAAATTTCCCTTTCTTATTCGGGTCAGGTACCTGGAACATATAGTTGATATCGAGATTTAATTTTCCAGAAGTTTTTGCAATAACGCCTTTTGTGGCATCAAACAGTATTTCTCCATCTGAATTATTTTTGCCTGTGATTTTGACATCTGTATCCTGTTGCTTTGAAGTCGTCTTTATGATTTGATTTGAAAGAAACCTGATTTTTTCATAGCCCTTTGATGGACCTTCGTAGATGTATGTGAACTCAAGTTGAGGGATTTTACCGGATGGAAAATTGAATGACTCGATTTTTTGAACCCATCGTGTTGCCTGTGTCATGGATTCAGGGAAAACAGGAAACAGTCCAATAAATGGAGCAAAATCAAGCAGTCCCCTCTTAAGAACTGTTGTTTTATGAACTTTGCCCTTTTTATCTATCTGAAGCAGTAGTTGCGGAATAAATGAGGATATTTCAGTATCAGACCATGTTGTGTCTTCGAAAATATCCTCGTTAACCTGTATTTTTGATTTTTTGGCAGTTAACTTCAACTGATACAATCCTTCTGATTCTCCAAGATTGACAAGTTCCATCAAAAAATCAGCTCTGACTTTGAAATTTGAAGGTTTTTCATCAAAGGAAGACCACCCAGCATTTCCATTGATATTGACCCGGTATATCAAATTTTCAAGAGCAGGGAATTTATAACTGAAACCTGTTTGTTGGGAAAGTGCTACCTGCACAAGAAAAACAACGCTGCACAATAAGAAAATTTTTACTTTCATTTTGTCCTCTCAGCAAATTGGTTCAACCGCTTTACTGTTTCTTTAACATTTTCCATACTTGTTGCAAAGGATATCCTGATAAACCCCTGAGCACCAAAGTCATCACCAGGCACAGTGGCAAGTTTTTCTTCCACAAGCAGTTTTTCTGCAAGTTCCGTTGAACTGGAATTGCCAATTTTCAAAAGTACATAAAATGCTCCGTCGGGTTTGCAATAATGAATCAATGGAGAAATATTCTCCACAATGTAGTTGCGTCGTTTCTCAAACTCTTTGACCATACCCAGAACAAATGATTGGTCGGCAGTCAATGCTGCAAGCGCAGCTTTCTGCGCAAAAGAAGTTGGATTTGATGTTGTTTGACTTTGAATATTTGCGATGGCTTTTGCCAGCGACAATTCTGCTGCAAGATATCCAATTCGCCATCCTGTCATTGCATAGGTTTTTGAAACTCCATTCACAACAACCGTCAGTTTTTTTATTTCTTCGCTCAAAGAAGCGATGCTGACATGCTTCAGACCGCCATAAACAAGATGCTCGTAAACCTCGTCGGAAATCACAATGATTTGATGTTTGAGTACAATTTCTGCAATTTGTTCAAGTTCATCTTTTGTATAAACAATCCCTGTTGGGTTTGATGGACTGTTAAGGACGAGCACCTTTGTTTTTTCAGAAATTATTTTTTTCAAGTGGTTGATATCCATTTTGAAGTTTTCTTTGTAACTGCATATTACAGGAATTCCGCCAGCAAGTTTCACCATTTCAGGATAACTTACCCAGTATGGAGCAGGAATAATCACCTGGTCTCCTTCATCACACAGAGCAAAAAGTGCGTTGAACAAACTGTGTTTTGCCCCGCATGACACGACAATTTGATCTGGCTGGTAATCAAGGTTATTGTCCCTTTTGAATTTTTCACAGATTGCTTGTCTGAGTTGTTTGATACCTGAAGAATCTGTATATTTAGTGAACCCTTCATTCAATGCCTTAATTGCAGCGTTCTTTATAAAATCAGGTGTATCAAAATCAGGTTCTCCCACAGAAAGATTGATGATTTTTTCACCAGCAGCCACAAGCTCCATTGCTTTTTTGTTGACCGCAAGCGTACTTGACGGCTTGATGTTTTTTGCCTTCTGCGAAATTTTTTCTTCAATCATATTTCTCCTTTTTG
>JAKPDB010000150.1 GCA_029552985.1 bacterium | reverse complement strand
CAAAACAGGAGACCTTAAATACCTGATAAGACCGGTTTGTTTTAATGACCCGAAATACAGGGAAGAAGTGCTGAAAAGAATACAACTTGTGACAGGATTGATGAAGGGGTATGGTGCACTTGACTATACATTAACAGATGAGTTATCCATTACTCACTTCGGGGATGCCTTTGACTTCTGTTTTTGCCAGCACTGTGTCAGAGCTTTTCGCGAATGGATAAAGCCGCAATACAAGAATCTTGAAGAATTAAATCAATCGTATGGAACAAATTTTGCTTCCTGGGACGAAGTACGGCCAGTAACAGCAAAGGAAGCCAGGGAAAAAGGGAAATGGGCTGGCTGGGCAGACCACAGGAGATTTAATGAATGGTGCCTTGCAGAATTCGTTAAATGGATAAGAAGCGAGATAAGAAAAATTCAGCCTGATGCAACAATCAGTTTGTCGGGTACCCAGGTACCGGGTCCTTACAATGGACACGATGTCTGGTTAAGATGTCAGGTTTTTGATAACCTGTGGTCGTATGGAGCAGGAAATCAGCTTATTATGCATCATTCTTTCAATCCTTCATTGAAACAGTTACCCTGGGGTGGATATGGTTCAAGCGGGGCTTCCCTGAAACATAAACTGTGGGAGAATGTTTTTGAAGGTGGATATGGAAATTGTTTCTGGTGGTTTCCAATTAATCTCAATCCTGATTTTACAACAAATGCATGCAGCGAGTCATGGAAAGATGCTGTAGAGGACCTGTTGAAAGGTATCGGGAAAACAATTTTCATTTCACACCTGGATAATAGTGGCGTAGCGATTCATTATTCGCAATCAAGCATTCACGCTGCCTTTACGCTTGATGCGAGTTCAACTCTTGAGGCAGACAGGGATGCATGGGTTGAGATTTTGAAGAAAAATCAAATTGCGCCGTCATTCATTTCGTATGCCCAGATTGAAAATGGATTACTGAAATATCCTGATGTGAAAGTTCTGATACTTCCATACTCTATCGCCATTACAGAAAAAGAGGCGGATGCGATTAAGAAATTTGTTTCAGGTGGTGGCACTGTGATTGCTGACATGCAGACAGGAATCATGGACGAGCATTGCAGAGTGCGAAAAGGCGGGATTCTTGATGCGGTATTTGGAATAAAGCGCACAAATTTTGATGTTTCGCCTGTGCTTGAAAGTGGTAGATGGAACATGACAAAAAACTGGAAATTCACAGGTGATATGCCTGTTCAGATACAGGAACCCGGCATATTAACAACCACAGGTGTTCCATTATATCAGGCAGGAGACACGCCTGGCATCATTGTCAATTCTTATGGTAAAGGCAGGGCATGGTATTTGAATTTCGATTTATCGAAATTTGAGACCCTTCGCAAGAAATCCCGGCACAGGGCACTTCTTGATCTGGCCAGAGAAATGTTGAGTCAGAGCGGGATAAAAAATAATATTTATGTTGTTGATGAAAATGGCAATATTCAGGATGAATGCCAGGTTTTTGTTTATAAGCAGGATTCAGCATATTTCATTGGATTGCTTCCTGACATCAGTTTTCAGGATGGTTCTGCGAGCAAAAAAGTCAGGATGATCATACCAGCAGGATATCAAATATTTGATATGAGAAGCGGGAAAACCGTTAATCTGGATGAAATCGTGCTTGAGCCGGGTATTGCACAGTTTTACAGTTTACTTCCATACAAAGTGGAAAACATTGAAATTAAAGCGCAGTCAGAAATCAATGCAGGTGAGAAACTGATGATGTCGTTTTCTCTTAAGATATCAAAAGGGATACCAGAAAACCATGTGTTAAGAGTGGAAATTTATGACCCATCAGGAAAAGAAATTTCCTGGTATTCATCAAATCTCGTTTCTTCAAAGGGCAGCGCACAGTATTCAATCAATGTGCCACTTAATGCCGAAAAGGGAAGATGGAGAATTGTTGTGAGGGACCTGCCCTCTGGCCTGAAAAACACAAGGGAATTTGAAGTTAAATAATAAACTTCTGCACAGGGGTGAAAAAATGTTTAACGGGTATGAAAGAAGAATAACTCTGTTAATCATTTTACTATTGTTTATTCCAGTGTTGTTAACCTGTGGGTGCCTTGCTGATTCAAAGGAAAAAGATAATATCTGGGGAGAAACAAAACGTGCTCCGAGAGAACATTTTCAACCTGCATCTTCACAGATTTCTTTTGATTTAAGCAAAAGTTTACTTGAAAATCCCGGATTGCAACCATCTGATAGTCCTGAGAAATTACCAAAGTCGTGGTGGGGAAATTTGCGGGTGTGGAAGGATGTGTACAAAGCACCTGACATCTATAGCAAAATGGTTCGCATACAACAGGATGAGAAAATCACCTTTCAGGGTAATCCCTCTGTGAAGGTTAGCATTGCTCCATCAGAAGAAGAAGTTTATCTTGAACTCTACCAGGAAATCAGAATGAAGGACAAAAATCTAAAAGGTAAAAAAATTCGGCTCAGTTTTTATGCCTATCGAGAAAAACCGCCAACAGGAAAAGAATTCTTTGTGACAGGCATTATGTTTAATAAAGAGGGACAGGTTATTGGCACCACAGTTGATATTAGACCAAGTATTACTCCCGGTAAATGGATTTTTTTCTCTCAGGAAGGTATGGTAAAACCAGAAACTGAACTCTTCAAATTTTCCATGAGATTTATTTCGGGTGGAAATGATACTATCTGGCTTTCAGGGTTTTTGTTAGAAGAGATTCAATAAAATGACTCCAGTGGAAATCATAAAACTTGAAAAAGACATAGTTGTGATTGGTGGTGGTTCTGCAGGTGCTGCCGCAGCAATCGGAGCTGCAAGGAGACGACACAGTGTTGTTCTTGTGGAGGAAACCAATTGTCTTGGTGGAACTGCAACAGCAGGAAATGTGGCTCAATGGTATGCGTCAATGGATGGGATGGGCGACATATTCAACAGGATTGTTGAAAGTATGAAACATTTTGGCGGAACAATTGAGCACCCATACAATCCTTACAATCCTGAATATCTGAAAATTGTCTGGCAACTTCTCGCTGAAGAAGCAGGTGTTGACATTTTGTTTCATACAACGTTACAGGATGTTGTAGTTGAAAATAGCGTTGTTAAATCTGTAAGACTGGTTTCCTGTTCGAGAACCATTGATGTTTCAGGAAAATTTTTTATTGACGCGTCAGGCGAAGGAGACCTTGGTTTCCTTGCTGGTGCCGAATTTATGCAGGGAGACCCTCTGAAGAAACGCATACTTCACATGAGTCTGGTGTTTTTCTTATCAGATACAGGCAAACTTCAAACACCGTATCTTCCATCAGGGTTCGAGCCAATTAACTCAGATCAGGAATTGCCTGGATTGCATGTTCACGCAAAGTGGTTTGATGGTAGAATTTACTGCAATATGACCAAAGTCATTGACCACGACCCAACAGACCCTTTTGTTCTTTCCAGAGCAGAGATGGAAGCAAGACGCCAGATGATTAGAATTGTCCATTATCTCCAGAGAAAATACCATCCAACCTATACGATTTGTTCTTCAGGCGCCAGGATTGGCATCAGGGAAGGAAGAAGAATTGTCGGAGATTATATTTTGAAAAAAGAGGATATTCTAAACGAGAGGGTTTTTGATAGTGATGATGGTATATGCGTCGCAACATCTCAGATT
Source organism: bacterium (assembly GCA_029552985.1). GTDB lineage: Bacteria > Ratteibacteria > UBA8468 > B48-G9 > DTJG01 > DTJG01. Next base: position 18,909 of record JAKPDB010000150.1, on the reverse strand, counting down.
GATCTTCACAGTCTCACGCAACCAGGACATGGTGGCTGGAGAAAAAAGGTGCTACCTTATGCAATCCCTTTTCGCTGTATCATCGCAAAGGGTTTCAGAAATCTTTTGATGGCTGGTAAATGCATCAGTGTTGACCAGGTTGTTCACAGCAGTTGCCGTATGATTCCAACCTGTTGTGGTATGGGACAGGCAGCTGGAACAGCAGTTGCTCTTGGTCTTGAATCAGGTGTTGGCGACATCAGGGCTGTTTCAATTGAAAAATTAAGAAATCAACTTCGTCATGATGGTATGGAACTTGACCCGAAAAAACACTTGCCATATTGTGGGGAAGAAAGTGATATTCCTGACGAAGAAAAAGGATTAAAATAGATGGTGAAAAGGTTGAAAAAAGTACAAATACGAAACAATAATAAAGGGGGAGAAATATGAAATTCGCAATCAACCAGGCAACAACAATGAAGGCAGATTTTGCAACAGACGTAAAGGCGTATGCCAGAGCAGGTTTTGATTCTATGGAGATATGGTTGCCCAAGTTAAAGGACTATTTGAAGATGACCACGCTTGCAGATGTGAAAAAATTGTTAACAGAACAAAAGATTAAACCAGTTGGTGCCTGCTATCAGAATAATTTGATGTTTTCTCAAGGTGAATTGAGGCAACAGGCAACGAAGGAATTTATGGAAAAACTTGAAATTTGCAATGAACTTGAAATACCGGTTCTTGTTGTTCCTGGAGACAATCCCCCAGTGCCGGTTACAGAAAATCATTATGATGAAGCAGCAGAGAATATTCTCAAAGTGGCTGATGATGCCAGAAGATACGGGGTCAAACTTGCTCTGGAATTTATTGCGAAAGCAAAGTTTCTGGGATGTCTGTCAACAACAATAAAACTGGTGGATAAAATAAATCATAAAAATGTCGGGATATTGTTTGATACCTTTCACTTTTTCAGCGGTATCAGTAAAATGGAAGATATTGACAAGATTAAGAAAGGAAATTCAATTTTCATGGTTCATTTCAATGATGTTGCTGATAAACCAGGAGAAATTTTGACTGATAGGGATAGGGTGCTTCCAGGAGAGGGCATTATTCCGCTTGATACCATCATAAAGAAACTTCAGAAAATCAATTATTGCGGATATTATTCTCTTGAACTTTTTAATGAAAAATTATGGGATGAAGACCCGTATTCTGTTGCGAAAAAATGTTTTGAATCTCTTGAAAAATTCTGGAGAAAACCATGAAGACAAAAATTGCGGTTGTCGGTCTTGGCATAGGTCAGGCACATCTTAAGTATTATTCACAGATACCTGAAATTGAAATCGTGGGAGCAGTGGATGTCAATCCTGATATTTTGAAACAGGTGTCTGAAAAATTTGGTGTGAAAACTTTTTCTTCTGTTGATGAACTTCTTAAAAAAACAAGACCTGATGGCGTCAGTATCTGTACGCCTCCTGCCACTCATTTGAAATTGACTCAGACCTTCGCAAAAAGGGGTATCCATATACTCTGTGAAAAACCAATGGCACCAGAAGTTTCTGACTGTGAGAAAATGATTGATGTATGTGAAAGAAACGATGTTTTTCTTATGATAGGTTTTAAGAAAAGATTTTCACCGACTTACAGATTTCTGAAGGAAAATTTTGAAAAGGATTTTGGTTTACCGAAGTGGATATTTGCAAGATTTGCCTTAGGAAGAGTAGAAAAACAATGGTTCTGGGACGAAAAAGATGGTGGAGGCCCTATTGTTGAAAATACAGTGCATATGATAGACCTTCTCCATTTTCTGTGTGGCAGGGTAAAAACAGTGTATGCTGAAGGTGGAAACCTTTTTATGCCTTCATTCGCACCACAGATTGATACAGCAATTTTTACACTCAGGTTTGAAAATGATGCCATTGCTGGAGTTGGAGCTGGCTATGCTTCAGAATGGGGTTTCGCGAAAGAACAGATAACGTTTGCCACTGAAAAAGTTGTTTGTGAGGTCAGTGGCGGTTTTGACAATCCAAGAAACATTCAGTACATCTATCGCAACAATCCCTCTGTGGTTGGTGAAAAATACTTTGAACAACCTGATGGTTTTTTTGAAGAAATAAGACATTTTGCTGATTGCATCAGAAATAATGTCAGACCTATCGTTGGCGGGGAAGAAGGACTGTATGCTCTAAAGATTTGTAAGGCAGTGAAAAAGTCAGCCATTGAAAGAAAACCGGTTTCTGTACAAGGGATTTCATGATAAAAAATCAGAAGATTTTTCTTTTGTTTCTACTGTGTTTTTCTTATAGTTGTTCAATTTGCTGGTCTGCTGATGATTACAATTGTTATAAGATTCAGGAAAGGGTTGTTATTGATGGGAAATTACAGGAAACTTCGTGGAAAAATGCCCGGGAACTTATATTCAGGGACATGGTGAATGGTTCTCCTGCTTCTTTAAAAACAACAGCAAAAATGATGTGGGATGATAATTATTTTTATGTGGGTTTTGAATGCGAGGATCCTGATGTCTGGGCGAGAGTGAGTTTAAAAGATAGTGAGGTTCCAGAAAACCTTGTATTCAGGATAACCAGGAAAAAAGAAGTTACCCCCTCCGAATGGTACAGATTTGAAGCAGAGATTATGAATCTTGATAAATTTGTAAAAGTTTTTATTGATCCTGATGCCGATCAGTCCAATTACATGGAATTTCACATCAATCCCATAAACAATGTTTTTGATGCCTGGTATCCTCACGGGCTTCAGGATATTACGAAAGAAACATGGGAATCTCCTCATGTCAGATGGAGTTGTGCCGGGATGATAAGCGCTGTGTACATTGACGGAACACTGAATGCTCCGCATGATGTTGACAGGGGATGGAGTGTGGAAATAGCGTTTCCATGGAAAAGTGTGAAATTTCTCACAAAAGGTTCCTGTCCACCGAAATCAGGTGATATATGGAGTGTACTTCTTTGTCGACTTCACAGACCTGGTTTCTGGATTCAGAAGTCAAAAGAATACTGGAGCTGGCCAGTTGTTGGAAAACTAAATTGCCATATTCTGTCGACATATGGCAAAGTCAAATTCTGCGACGACACAAAGAAATTTTTGAAATTATTTGCTTCTGGAAGCGGGAATCCTGAACAGGTTCTTTCGCAGGCGAAGGAGATAGGTGTGACAGATTTCGTGGCAGCAGGAGACGAAGAAACGATAAAGAAATACATAGAAGCAGGGAAGAAAAACAGTATCAACATATATGCGATGATTTATTTAAACAATCCTGAACTATGGAAGAAGAAGTATCCAGGAATTGATGTTCCATTGCAGCGGATGACAGAAGAAGAAAACAATTTGAAGGAATATTTCAAAGACAAAGACAACAGGGTTTCATCTGGATATCAGATGGGAGAGAGTCCCCGGCAGAGAAACAGGGAAGTGCTGTATATTGACTTATTGTGTTTTCATGATGAGAGGGTAAGGAATTTATTTAAGGAAGAGATAGACAGGCTGGTAAAAATAAAGGGGCTATCAGGTATTATGTTTGATTTTTTTGGATATCAGAACTATTATGGCTGTTTTTGTAATGAAAGTACGAAGCAATTTGAGAGATACCTGGCGCAACATAAAGAAATGGAAAAAGGAAAGGCATTTGAGCAATTTTCTCTTGAGACGTTAATATCCGTATATCAGGAGTTAATAGATTACATAAAGACAAAGGATAAAACGCTGAAGACGATTGCGCATATTTATCCTGTATTTTTGCCAGAGCCATTTTATGGAAGCAGGACAGGTCTGGATTATTGGGCACAGACAATTGCTTGGTATTTCCCGAGGGATATTGCGGAGATGGGCGACAACACCAGAAAGATGATGGAAGATGAGAAGAAATATTATGTCAGTACCAGTGGAGTTGGAATGATAGGATATTACAACAGGCCTGATGCATATCCTTATAAGAGTGCTGAAAGAGTTGAGATGGAATTAAAGACGATGCTTGACAATGGATGCCAGTATGTTTTTGTTTATAGTTTGAATGATGTATTGAGAACGTCGGATGTCAAGGAAGTGTTCAGAAAATACTTCAAAAAATAGGAAAAAATGAATACAGTTGAAAGAATTACTGTAAAGCACCTTAATCATGCTTCGTTTCTTATTACGTGTGGACAGGTATCCATTTTGATAGACCCATTTTTTTTAGGAACATTTTTCTGGGAAGGTCATCAGGAAGTCCAGGTAGACAATCCCGATATCAAACTGGAACACATACCGACAATTGACGTGATTTTATGTTCTCATATTCATGGTGACCATTTTGAAATTGAGACGGTTTCAAGTTTGATTCAGAGGGATGACTCTATTTTAATAGCGCCAGAAAATGTTATACTGACCTGCATCAAAGCAGGGTTAAAGAAAAGAAAATTGATGACCGCTTCCATTAAAGAACCATTTCCTGCAGGACATACAATAATAATCTGTCTGCCAAACAAAGGATATGAAAACGAAGTAAAGTGTAGCAAATTGAGTTTTTTAATAGGGTATGGAGACAAAAAAATTTTTCATTCCGGGGACTCTCATGGATATTCAGAATCCTGGAAAGAGTACAGAGGAAAAATAGACCTTGCATGTTTGTGGTGCGTAAAAACAGAAGAAATGATAGAGAATTTGCAGCCGCATAAAGTATTTTTGCATCATTTTCAAAAATTTTCTCCAGGCCAATTTTCTTGTAATGTTGATATAGGGCGTCTAATGGAATCGTTGCAAAAAAAGTTTAACAAAGTGATTTTTCTTAATCCAGTTGAATGCGATACTGTTATAGTTTGACCAATCCAGGAGGACAGAATGGAAAGGCCTAATTTAATATTCATTGTTTTTGATACTCTGCGGGCAGATTATCTTGGTTGTTATGGGAACAAGAAAATATATACGCCGAATTTTAACACTTTTGCCAGTGAGTCAGTGGTATTTGATAATGTGTATCCTGAATCCCTTCCAACCATTCCTGTTCGCCGCTCTCTTCACACTGGCAGACGATGCTATCCTTTCAAGGATTATCAGATTTTGAAATGGTGCTCCATTAAACTGCCAGGATGGCAGCCTCTTAACAATGATGAAGACACCATTGCAGAGAATCTGGTGGAAAATGGCTATTATACTGGATTTATTACTGATACCTCTGCCTATTTTACGCCAGGAATGAATTTTACCAGGGGATTTCTACAATGGGAATTTATTCGCGGGGTAGAAGGAAGTATTTATCATTCTCCGTCAAGAGTCACTCCTGAAATTCTTAAAAAATACGGTGGAGACATTGGTAAATTGAGAAAGCCATATCCAAAATATTTTACCCTTAATGCCGCGGCAAATCTTTCAGAAGTTTATTCTGAAGAAGATACCACGACTGCTCAGGTTTTTCTCCGTGCAATGAGATTTATTGAAGAAAACAGAATTTTTCAGCCCTTGTTCCTTTTTATAGATTGTTTTATTCCGCACGAACCATGGAAGGCGCCTGATTCATATCTTGAAATGTACTATAATAACCCTGATTATAATGGGAGGACTTTTCTCCACACAAAGTATGGACCTGTTGACATACAGATGAGCGATGAGGAATTCAAACACACTGTCGCGCATTATTGTGGGCTTGTTTCAATGGTTGATACATGGTTTGGTTATTTCATTCAGAAAGTGAAACGGCTCGGTCTGTGGGAAAATTCCATTATTGTGGTGTTAAGCGACCACGGCACAAATTTTGCTGAAAATCCTGAAAGGGTGATTGGCAAGCCCCATTACGCCCTTTATCCTGCTGTAATGAAGGTGCCTCTTATGATACATGTTCCTGGCGTGAAGACGTGCACAAGATTCGACCATTTGCTTTACAATATTGATGCCACTGCCACCTTGTACAGGGCGTCAGGAATTGAAAGAAAGATTTCTCTGGATGGCAAAGATTTAATGGCTTTGATGACAGAAAATCACAAAGAAGGCAGGCAGTATCTCACTTGTCGCTATGGCGATTCAGTTTGGTTCAGAGACAGGAACCATTGGGTGATAATGAACATAAAGGGACAACCCAGAAGTGTTTTTGATATTGAAAAAGACCCTGAATGCAGGCACAATATTGTTTCGGACAACAACAGTGGAACAATTATTGAAAAAGCATGGAAATTTATTTTGAAAGATGCAGGAGGGCAATTGCCTGATTATAAAGAGTTAATTGAACAAACAGATGCTCTTGGAGAAAGATATTCTGAGGAAAGATAGTAATCAAAGTGTCACGCTTAGGTTTTACTGCATTCATCAAACCAGAAAGAATAAAGGTCGCTGTGAATTAAATTAAACCGCAGACGTATTTTTTGTCCTTTGAGTGCATTGAGTTCTTTTTTCTTTTTCCACTCCACAGCTACTCCTGTTCTGAAATTGCCTGTTATAGTTTTACATTCTTTGAGAGAGTATCCTGGAATAGGAGAGTGGTTTTCAGTAAGAATTTCTAACCGCGTTCCGCCAGCAATGATGCCACAAGTTTCTGTATGTCCAAGATGATTTACGGCATTTACACGCAGTTTCAAAACTCCACCAGGGCAGACGAAACTTTTTGTGACAATTTCCGCAGGGACAAATCCGCTTGAAAGAGAGACAAATCCATCTTCTGGCATCGTTGCGACACCAATGAGACCGCTCGGAAGTAAAAAAGAACCCGACAGTCCGTGGCAGGCGTTTCGCGCTTCATAAAAAAATAGCAGGTAATTATTAATTACTATAGGAGGGTTTGAAGCCAATCCAATCCATCTGGAATCAATAGATTTTTCAAAATTTGATTCCATGAAAGCCGTTCGCAGATCGCTTCTATGCCATGTAATGCTATCACGGCTGCTGACCAGTTCAATATCCAGTCGGTCCTCCTCAGAATGAAGCCGTTGAAGAAATCCAAGGTACATTGAATGATATTTGAATGCGACCAGGCAGTAAAATTGTAAGTCAAGCGGGTCATCAAGGTCAGGTTTTAAGATCGTCTGTGATTGTGTCCATCTGATAAAATCTTTGCTGTCCAGACGAACAACAATTCTCTTGCCAAAATTTTTCATCATATCCGGAGGCCTGGTAAAAATTACATAAGGTTTTTCAAGTGATGGATCAAACATCAAAGTATTTCTATCTCCATAGCCAAACAAAATTGGACCATTCCAGCCCTGCCATCTGATCCCGTCAGCAGAAAAATTTGCCCAGATGTGATTTTTTCCCTTATTGTCGGTCCTGCAGGAAACCATTTTGTACAGGCGACTCTTTTTTTTGTCCACAGTATCATAAATGACACTGGCTCCGTCAGGATGATAGGGGTGTTCTGCAGGAATTACGATATTGTTATTCAGTGAATCTTTAAATTTAACCAGTCCCAGGTTTGGCTTGTGCCAGTGAAATCCATCCGTGCTTTCTGCGTAAAGGATGTCGCGGCCAAGGTTTCTTTTTCCGCAAAATGAGGAATACCACATTTTGAAATTTCCTGTGACAGGATCTTTTATTACAGAACCATAGAGAATGAGACATCTCTGTTCCCATGGTTTATCTGGTTCCAGGACAACTCCAGCACGTTCGGGCGACCAGTATCTTCTCTGAAGATTGTTTGAATACTCAATAAGAGCGTCATCAACAAACAACTGGTGCTCACATTGATTGATTTTCACTTTTTCTCTTTTTTCACAAACATCAGCAGCTGGTCAATTGTTCCGTTTGCCACAGAATCAGCACTGGCATTTCTGGATGGTCCAAAGAAAATGGTTTTTCCCAGGGTTACTGTTGATCCACCAAGTTTTACCCATCCTTTTGCAACCTGCTGGTCTATTTGGAGTACTGTTTCGCCTTCGACATCCCAGTCCACAATGATATGATGCCACTGGCCTGGTTTCCAGTTGTTAACAGGAATGTTGAGCAATAAGCCGTTTTTCCAATCATCAGTGAATATACGAAAACAGATGCTTCCATACTCGGTTTTCATAATTTGAAAATGGTTTTCGTCGTCAACCATCAGAAATCGTGTCTTCTTTTCCATACCATCCCAGTTTGGTTTGAACCAGAAATCTATGACTCCCACTTTTGATGTCAGAATACCTTTTGTTTCATATGCCAGAACTGTTTCTGCGTCAAGCATAACTCCCTTTCCTGATTTCCCCTCAACAAACTTAATGTTTTTTGCCAGCACTGGGCTATGTCCAGAAGTATCAGTGAGAGTATCTTCAAATTCTATCGCGAGACTTTTCGTCATGCCTTCTTCAGCAATAGCGATACTGCAGAAAAAGATTATCGCACCCAGCACAACAAAACTTATTTTTTTCATAACGTCTCCTGGTATAAAAAATCAAAATTTTTCCTGGATTCCATCAAGAACACAGAATTCAAAATCTTTTTTCAATTGAGCCATTTTCCCTGGCTTAACCATTACAGAAGCAAGGACTTTTCCTGAAGGCAAATTGTTTGGGTCTATCCTGATAATAAAATCACGCAACATATTCTTATTCACAGGAATTTCTTTTCGGTACAAAATCTTTTTCTCTTCGGTGTCTGCAAGTGTCAGAACAATCAGAGATGAACCGGATAGTTTCTTACTGATGCTGATATGACAGAATATTTGAAGGGTATCAATGTCTTTTATTAAATAGTAACTATCAGGATATATCTGAAAAATCTGGTTGGTATGTATCTGAAATGTTTTGCTATCATATAAAGTGCCTTGTGACTGGTCAAGCAATTTGAGTTGAAGTTCACATGATTCATCTGTTTCCAGATTGAATTCATACGGAACACAGATTGTTGAAAACCGGGGTATAGATACATTTCTGGTTGTTTGTTGAACAGGGATGCCATTGTGATTATAAAGTGCTGTCGTAATGGCGACATTTTTTTCCTTTTCACAGCGGTTGCTAATTTCAATACTTCCCTGATTGGGTCCAAGGTTCAACTCTGGCAACAGGAATTTTGAAAAATAACAATCACTGTCAGAAATATTCAATCTCCCGAAATCAGCCGGGTAGGCAAAGCCTTTTCCTGATGTCGACCAGCAGGTAAGTTCACCTATTTGCTTTTCTTCCCGACACATATTAATTCCAGCGATTGATGTATTTGAAAGTTCAACATCTTCACGAGGAACCTTGAGTTCAACCTGCCAGTACGAAGGAAATTTTTTCACACCTGCTTCAACATTTTTCGAATTCCACTTTGGTCTAAATTCTCCTGATGGATAGAAAGCATCTGCAATTGCACCATTGGAATTGACCACAAACTGATAAAAGTTCTGACATCCAACATCATTTCCGATAAAGACCTCCACGCAATCGTCATCCCAGACCGCGGCGTCCCTGCTGGTAATGCGAGCAGCAAGATTATTCATGAACGGTTCAAAATTTTTGAAGGCAAAATAAAGATTTTGAGAATCCGCAGCAACCATGACTTCTGTTGTTTTTTTAGGAATTGACCCATCATTGCGGTTTACAAGATGCACTATTTTTGCATGTTTCCAGCATTCTTCGGTAAAATCTCCATCGATGACCACTGGATGTGTTGCTTTTGCTGAGCCAATAATTTCTTCCTTCCAGTATGGTTTCTGTACCCTGTGATTTGTTTGTCCCAGCACTTCAACAACAGGCTTTGTTTCTTTTGGAGACAAACCGGGTTTCTTTTTTAGAGCATTGTCAATTGCGATAATATGATTAGCCACAGCCCATCGAATTTTCTGGCAATAAGTATTCATCCATTCTTCACAAGCAGACCTTCCTTCATCTGGCCTGACACCACTGGTTGCAGGAATTATTCCAGATGCAAATTGATTAAGAGTTGGCATTATTGATTTAATATGGGTAATCTCCTTGTCTGCATTGCTGGCTGCCTTTATTGCTGCTGGTACATTTGATGTTTTTCCTTTCTGTATTTTGTCTTCCAGTAATGTCATATACCTGCAGTCGTCAAAGCCCTCTTTCCAGTTTTCCCAACGTAAAGTGGGGATATTTTCTTCAACAACTGGATAGTTAAAGAAAAAATCAGACATGATTCCATCAAGATCAGTGTCAGGGCTGCCAATAATGTTGTTATATCTCCATGGCGCTACGCCAGCAAGTTGCGAAAACCAGAAGCCAAATCCAACCAGGAAACGAGCTGACATATAGTTTCCATAAGCTCCTGCCACATCATTTGGATAAAACCAGTTCCCTTTTTGTAATTCCGGTTGCTCAGGAACAGATTCTGCTCCTGAAAATTTTATGACATCAATAAGTTTTATGAGTTGTTCGTCAAGATATCCTTCGCCTAAGCTACCAGTGACAAGGGTTCTGGCGCCAGGAACCTGGTGAACAAGATTACACAGCCGTTTGGCAATTTCTTTTCTTTCTGGATCACAGGGCTCGTCAACTACATAATAAAGAACTTCTGGCCACTTTCTTTCCCGGGCAGTTTGCTGGATAAACCTGATGCCATTCACATAGATACGATTAAACTCGTTTGAAAATGGTGGCGGGATTTCTCCGCTGCCTCTGGGATGAGGTACAGGGTCTCCTGTGATAGCGCAAATATCTTCTATCATTGGAGTGACACCAAAAAAGGGATGTTTAATCACCCCTGATTGTATCATTTTTTCAATCAATTCTACTGGAAGGGTATACTCAATTTGGTCTCCTTTTTTTAAAATTCTCAGGCGAAAGCCAGGGTCGCAAATGGATGATATTCCATGTTCTTTCATATCCACAAGGTCACGTTGAAGTAATTCCTCTAATCTGCATAAGGTTCCACGTTCCCTATAAAGGTGATTGATTTCAGGCCGCGAAAGAATATAAAGGGGGTCAAGATAATGCATACCAAATATTTTAGCCGGTTCTTTGGGCAAAATAAATGGTAATACCACAAACATAATTGGTACTTTTATAGTATTGGCATTTGAGGTCTTAAAAATGATTGTTCCTCTATAAAGACCCGGTTGTGCATCTCTGGGAACATTTACTGTTAGCCAGAATAATTTCGTTTCATTAATCTGCAATGGCGTTTTAAACTTTTCAAGCAATTCAGGTACCCATTCATATTCTCTACGACCTGTCCACAATGTTCTATGCGGTCTATATTTTGCAACTCGGAGGGTTAAAAACGTGTTTGCTATTTTGATGCGATTGTCTTTGCTTAAATGGGTGATATTGGCTGAAACAAGGGATATACCATTTTTGAGCGGGCACATCAGAAAACTTATTGGTTCAGATTCGCCTGGTGTTCCGAAACTCCAGAGCGGCAAATTTTGTTGTTTTTGTGTTGGTACACTGTTGGGATAAACTGGAAGATACGATGGCCACCAAGATATGACAAGACCATTTCGCATCGCCTGCGGATTATTAGTGAGCACCTGGTGCGATGGATGGGTTTTTTCTGTCCACAGGAGAAGTTGCTCCCCAGGCGCGAGAATAAATTCTTTCTCCTTTTTTTCAATAATGGTAGCGGCCTGATTCCAGAACTTTACCGGTGCAACGACCATACCACATACGAGAAAGTGGGGGCAACCTTTGAATTGTAAATCCAGATTGTTCCCCTGTATGGTGATATCAAATAACCATGTTTGGACCCGTGGAATATAGTTGGTCGTTTCTTTTTGTGAGATCACAGTATCGCCATTGGCAGTAACCGAAAAACATGGTGGAATAAATGCCATATCGCCTGCTACCAACCAGCACCTGTATTTACCAGGGGATAAAGAAATTCGAAATATATTTACACCTGTTCCTTCATGAAAACTGTATTCAAGTTTGCCCTTTCTAAAGTCATCAGGAGGTTTCCTGGAAACCGCAATAACTCCATCTTTCATCCAGCCATATCCAATTTCTTGTTTCCACTGCTGATCTGGAGAAATCCTTACAAAGCCAGGTTCTGGGTTTTCTGCTATTGGTCCAAAATCAAAACAATAGATAGGCGAATTTTGAGTAATTTCCTGTGAGTATAAAGCAGGAAGGAGATTTAGAAGTATAGAAAAAACTATAAGATGAAGCCAATAACTTTGGCGTTTGACAGTTATATACATTAACTTATCCTCCATATTATTTTAGCCCATTCTTTCAAGGAATCAAATTTTTTGCTGTTAAACACGAAAATGTTCAGTACAATGATATAATAAAGATTGAATAAAATATCACCATAACTAGGAAATGTACTCCACGGAGGACATATGAACAAAGATAAATTTCAAGAATACGAAAAACTGTATGCTGATGCTTTGCTCAATGATTCTATACCTTTCTGCTTAAAATACGCTCCTGACAGGGCTTGCGGTGGCTATTTCCAATGTCTGGATTTTGATGGTTCAGTGGTCAGCACTGATAAGTTTATGTGGTCTCAGAATCGGGTGGTCTGGATTTTTTCAATGCTTTACAATAATCTTGAGAGAAGGCCTGAATGGCTGGAGATGGCAGAACTGGGTATAAATTTTTTAAAAAAATATGGAAGAGATGAAAATGGTGATTGGTATTTTGCTCTTGATAGAAAGGGTAGGCCAATTGTTAAAGCATACAATATCTTTGCAGACTTTTTTGCTGTGATGGCTTTTGCAGAATATGCAAGGGCTTCTGGTGATAGAGGGTGTGCTGAGATTGCCTTGAAAACATATGAAAGAATACAATTGAGGAAAGATAATCCCAAAGGGCAGTTCAACAAAGTAATAATCGAAAACAGAAATCTAAAAAACCTATCTTTCCCGATGATTAATCTTAATGTGGCAAGTATCATTTCTGGCATCAATAATGACACGGTATATGATGAAATCATTACAGAATGCGTGAAAGAAATAATGACAAAATTCCTTGACGAAAAACATCGGGTCATAAGGGAAAATATTGCTGTTGATGATACGACTATGGATGATATATATGAAGGTAGGCATGTCAATCCAGGGCACGGAATTGAAGCAATGTGGTTTGTCATGCAGGCAGCAAAACAGAAAGATGATTGGACAACCATTTACAAAGCGTGCCAGGCAGTCAAATGGTTACTTGAATTTGGTTGGGATAAAGAGTATGGAGGGATATTTTATTTTCTTGACCTGAGGGGGAAACCCCACATTGAACTATGCTGGGATATGAAACTTGAGTGGGTTCATGTGGAAGCATTGATTGCGACCCTTATGGGTTTTTCCCTTACTGGTGACCCTGAATTGTTTGAATGGTTTGAGAAAATTCACAATTATACATGGCAGCATTTTCCAGACAGAGAATATGGTGAATGGTACAAATACTTGAATCGCAGAGGAGAAGTTAACAACAGGTGCAAAAGCAACAAGTGGCAGAATTTTTTTCATTTACCGCGGGCGCTTTATTTAATTTCACATTTATGTAAGTCTTTACAAAATAAAGGTTTTTAAAAATATTGAGAGATTTTTATTAACCTTGGCTAATTTTGGGCTTCTGGTTTACAATCGATTCAATCAGTGAGACAGCATTTGGGACTGGAACTCCTGGAAGAATCGGTTTTGCCGGCGCTATGATATATCCTCCGTCTTTACCCATAATTTCCAGGCATCGGTTTACCTCGTCTCTTACCTGTTCAGGTGTTCCAAAAGGCAGTGTTTTTTGTGTGCTGATACCTCCGGCAAAGCATAAATCACGTCCAAAATCTCTTTTAAGCGCAAAAATATCCATTGTCTCTGGTTGTATGGGCTGAAGTATGTCAACGCCTACTTCAATCAAATCAGGTATAATTGGGCTGATATGCCCGCAGGAATGTAGGTAAACCTTTTTTCCTGCTTTTTTTATTCTACTGTACATTTTCTGTATTCGCGGCTTGATAAACTTCCGCCACATTGCTGGACTCAAAAGCATTGTATGTTCTCCTCCATAGTCATCGCTGAAGCCAATGGCATCAATAGAATTTCCGTAAAGTTCAATAAGTTTATCAATAATTCTAACCGATAGTTCTGCAAGGCTGTCGAGCAATTCTTCAACAAACCTCGAGTGTTCACAAAAATCCGTCATAATTTCCTGGAAGCCACGCATTGCCCATGTTCGTTCAAAAAACAGTAGTCCCAACTGTACTATTTTGAACCGGTCATGATACTCTTTTAACCAGTTCTCAATATGCGCATAATGGGAAAAAGTTGAAAGATCAGGAAACTTATATCCTGTTAGAGATGGTTCGGTTAGCGCGGGCTTCACAACATGCAGAATATTTCCCTTCTGCCAGATAGTGCCAAATTCATCTCTGGATGTACCATCGGACTGGACACATTGCTCAGCAGTAATTTCTATCATCACAGTGTGGTCGTAAATATAATTCTTTTTTAATTCGGGATTATTGTAATGGTTTATCAGGGATTCAAGCATTTCAGGGTCGATCCAGATATAGTACGGGCAGATGTCTGGTTCTTTGAAAGAAAGTGCCGTATAAACCCGGTTTCTGAAAATAGATTGAACAGTGTCCATTATTGATAATTTGTATTGCAATGTTATTTTTACTGGCTACAGTATATGCCTATGGAGGCATTTTGTCAAACTTTTTTAATCATTTTGACAATTTCCAAAAAAAGTGTTATTCTTAATGGGGACGAATTGAGCACAACATTTCTGCCATTTCAATGAAAAAGAAACTTGTTTCCAGTATAAAAGAATATCAGCAATTAATCTCCATATTCAATTCTCTTGACGAACTTATTTACATTGTTGACCCAGAAACCTACAAAGTCCTTTATGTTAATCCAATTTTGATAAAAACCTTTGGAAACGTGATAGGCAAAAAATGCTACAGGGTATTTCAAAACCTGAACAAGCCGTGCAGTTTTTGTACCAACAAATACATTTTTGGCCCAGATGCAAAACCAGTTTATATCTGGGAATTCCAGAACAAAGTGAATAAACGATGGTATCGCTGTATTGATAGGCCTTTGACCTGGATAGATGGAAGAAAAGTCCGTTTTGAACTGGCAATTGATATTACTGACAAAAAATTGCTTGAAGAATCTTTAAGAAAAAGCCAACAAAGATATAAAGACCTCTGGGATAATGCGCCAGTTGCTTATCACATAGTTGATAGAAACGGAACAATAAAAGATGTGAATAAAACTGAACTTAAAATGCTTGGGTATTCCAAAAAAGAGATGCTGGGTAAACAGATTTTTGATTTTATTATTCCATCTCAAAGAAAAGCAGCGCGAGAAAGGTTTATGCGGAAGATGAAAGGAGAAAAGGTAGATAAAGATTATAATAGAATTTATCAGAGAAGAGATGGCACTTTTTTATATGTTTCAATTTATGATGTTCCTGAAAAGAATGAAAAGGGTGAAATTATTGGTATGCGAACTGCTATGATAGACATTTCAGAATTAAAAAAGATGGAAGAGACCCTGAAGGAATTATCACTGAAAGATGAACTTACCGGTCTATACAACAGGCGCGGCTTTTTTACTCTTGCAGAACAGGAAATTCGTAGAACCCAGAGAAGCAAAACCCCTTTTCAAATACTTTTTATTGATTTTGACAATTTGAAAATCATCAATGACACAAAAGGACATGTGGCAGGCGATGAAGTTTTAAAAAAACTGGCAGAAATTCTGAGAGATACATTTAGAAAATCAGATATTATAGCAAGAGTTGGTGGAGATGAGTTTGGAGTTCTTGCGGCAGAGGTAAAAGGTGGAAAACAGGTAAGTGTTTTGATTGACAGATTGAGAGAAAAAATAAGGGCATTCAATAAGAAACAAAAAAATAAGTATCAGATTTCAATCAGCATTGGCACAGTCAGGTATGATGGTAATAGTCCAGTCACAATTGACAGATTACTTGCCGAAGCAGACAGAAAAATGTATCAGGAAAAAATTGCAAAATACAAACTTGCAAAATTGTCAAATGAGAAACATGTTTGACCAAAAATAAGGCAAGAATTCCTTCCAGTCATGGTTTTTATATGTCCAGTCGTATCAAATGAGAGTTTGAAATTTGATTAAAAAATGATAGAATAATATTGATCGCCAGACATATAAATCCGTGGAATTAAAGCCGCCTTAGCTCAGTGGTAGAGCAGGGCACTTGTAATGCTCAGGTCCGCGGTTCAAATCCGCGAGGCGGCTCTGAAGGGTATATTCTGTGGATATCACTCACCTTAACTTGTGGGATTTTATGTCTGAAAGACAGACCAATTTTCGTTTTCTATGATGATACCGGTGCTGGCGTGAAAAATATGAGAAAAGATTTCTGTGAGAAAATGCTTCCACCCTGTTCAACTGGATTCAACAAATTTCTTGAACTCAATGACCTGATGGTAGAATATGCGCTGAGACCCTATGATAGTTATTTTATTCTGAAACCCCAACCTGGTAAGACCATTTGAACAGAATTATAATGTTAGAAACAAACATCAGGGGGTACAGATGGAGTATGTTGTGACAAAAAATGACATTGTTTCAGGATTGAGAAAGCTGGGACTTAAAAAAGGAGATATTGTCCTTGTTCACAGTTCATTGAGCAGTTTGGGTAAGGTTGAAGGCGGTCCAGAAACAGTAATACAGGCGCTTGTTGAAGTGGTTGGAAGGACCGGTACAATTATGATGCCATACCCGTTGGGCAATGCAACAATCGCTAAAGTATTCAGTTCAATGAAAGGCGTGATAAAAAGTATACATCCCACACACTCTGTTTCTGCACTGGGGGCAAAAGCAGAGTACTTAACAAGGGACCATGATAAGATGCCCACTGCCTGCGGGAAAGGAACACCATTTGGGAAACTTGTTGACCTTGGCGGATATATCTTGTTAATAGGAGTTGACCAAGATAGAAACACAACCCTTCATACTGCAGAAGATTATGCAGACCTGCCATACCTTTCAGAGAAAGAATTTAAGTATGTGGACGCAAATGGCATTGAAAAGACAATCGTTCTGAAAAGGTTTCCAGGACCTCACAGAAATTTTATCGGCATGGACAGAATTTTTCTCGCAAAGAAAATCATGAAGATAGAAAGAATCGGAAATGCCATGGTACGTCTTATTGATGCAAAGAAAATGATAAAGGTGTGCCTTGATGAACTGAAGAATAATCCTGCCGCATTTTTGTGTGAAAACCCAAACTGTGCTGACTGTGTGATGCAGAGAGGAAAAATCAAAGAGGCGAGATTGAAAAAAGAGTGTTTCACTCCTTCGGCAACAAGTAGCCGTGTTGCTTCAGAACCTGAAGAGATGTTAAAAATCCTTCAGGGACAGGGAATAAAAACAATAGAACTTGATGCTATATGGGACAAGCCAATAACAAAACTTGTTCCGTCTGAAATTGAGTATTTAAAGGAGTTATTCGCAAAAAATGGTTTTTCGGTTGCGGGTATATCCTGTAAAGAGAATTGTGAACTGGAAAAGTGTCTTGATATTGCGGGGTTTTTCGGCGGAAAATACGTTGTTTTGCCACCTTTCGCTTTCTTACAGGATATTCAAAAGCAGAAGCAACAATTTCTTGAATCACTTTTTTCCATGATTGAAATTGCAAAGAAAAAAAATATTGTGCTTTTAATAGAAAACAGGCCAGACACTGTGTGCGCCAGGTCTTCTGATTGTCTTGAAATTCTGGGAAAGGTTAACTCTCCATACTTAAAACTGGCTTTCAATCCTGCAAATTTTGCGATTGCTGGAGAAAAGCCATTTGGAAAGGTTCCTCCAAAACTGAGAAGACGCGCGTTTGTTGTTTATATCAACGATGCATTGTTTTCAGGGAAACCACAGATTCCTGGATATGGCAATGCTGAGATAAAAGAATTGATTTCAATTTTGAGGTGCTGGTGTTTTCCAGGATATTTCTGCTTAAAACCGGAAACAGCAGCAGGCAAGGAAATTTTTAATTGTGAGGCGAATGCATTCTGGCATTTGCTTGAAACAATGTGAAAACATGAAAATCATAGACCTTACACAAAAAATAACGAAGGATTTCAGAACAGACATTGTGAATATTGTTCTGTCTGGCAGCAAATACCACGCATTTGTTCATCAATTTCATCTTTCTTCTATGGCAGGAACTTACATTGATTTTCCAGGCCACATCAAAGAGTTTGATAATGGGTTTGATTCATCAAATTATCCAGTGGAAAAACTTTTTATGGTGGATGCCACTGTGATAAAACTCAATCGTTCAGGCAAACAGAGGGAAATACACTCTGAAGAACTTGAAGCAGCAGGTGTGGCGCTTGATACGCCAGCTGTGATTGTTGATGCTGGATGGAATGCGCTCAAAGAAAAAAATCAGGATGAGATATATTTTTTTGAGAAGGATGCCATAACCTGGTTCATCTCAAAAAACATTTACCTTTTTGTTTCAGATGTGTACGAAAATCACAAAGATCCGCGAGGGATATTTGTTGAATTTTTCAGAAAAGGAATTCTGACTATTTGCAATCCTGCAAATCTTGAAAAAATTACGGCATCGAAAGTCAAACTTTGCATTTTCCCGCTCAGAATACCTGGTGCGACTCAGGTCCCATGTCGTATTATCGCAGTGATGTGATGTATTATTGTTGACAGCCCGATACAACCCACTTTTCAGAGCCAAGCGCTTCAGCGTGTCCATCCACAAACACGACATACTTTGCTGTAATATCCATCTTTTTATTACTTCTTTGACAAATTTCATGGGTTTCTGGTGATACAATGGGATCGGCTTCAATAATGATAAATCTTTTTGCGAGATTTATCATAAAATTTGACAAAACTTTACATTACGAATTAAATTAAGTTCTGAAATAACAAAACCGATTTTGTCTGTAAACCTAACACAGGAGTTACAATGAAAAGGTTTACCATTATGTGCTTATCCTGCTTTATCGCAATGTCTGCTGGTGCTAAAGAAATCAACCTTGCAAAAAATGGAAAGGCGCTTTTTCCTGTTGTTGTGAGTGAAAAAGCATCAGAAAATGTGAAAAAATCCGCAGAAGAATTGTGTCAGTATCTCAATAACATTA
>JAKPDB010000149.1 GCA_029552985.1 bacterium | reverse complement strand
CAATGTGTTCTTATTGACCTGCCGAATGAGGTTTATTTTCACAGCGCTTATTTCGGTGTTCCTTTTATGTCAGAAAAATGGCAGGATTTGTATGTCCAGTTAATACAGGACATCATTAATTTTATCAAAACAAACGGTTATCCATTCAAGGTTTATTTTCTGATTGTTGATGAACCAGCCAACAGCCAGAAACTTACAGAGGATGCAATTACCCTTTGTAAACTGGTAAGGTCAAGGGTAAAAGACGCTTTGCTTTATGAAACCCTGCACACTCAAACTTTGCATAAAATAGGACCTTTTGTGGATGCATGCATGATGTACGCTCAACATATCAACCAGGATATCATCAATGCAGTTATGGAAATGAAAAAACAACTCTGGAGTGATAATGGTGGAAGCATGGGGACTGACTACAGGATAGATAGATTGTACACAGGGTTTTACCAGTACAGGGCAGGTGGCAAGGCAATCGGACAATGGGCGTATATGTGGCCAAAAGGGCCGGATGCCTATGATGATTTCAATCCCAGAAATAGAGGTGGAGCACATGCCGGAGAATATTACGCTTTGCCTTCGCCAGAAGGTCCAAAAGATACCCCTGGACTGGAAGGATTTCGCGATGGCATTTATGACTATATGTACATTTACACCCTTGAGAAAACGATTGAAAATATCAAAAGGTCTGGAAACATGGAGAAAATCAAAGAAGCAGAAGCAATACGGGAAGAGGTGAAGAAAGAAATACTGGACGCAATACCTGTGCAATACAGACCAGATTTCGTGACAAAAGAAAGTTTTCAGCCAGATACTCTTGAGGCATGGAGGTGGAACATAGCCCAGAAAATCATGGCGCTTGAAAACCTGAAATAAAATCATGAAAATTATTGATTGTGGAATAGCAATCAAAGGAAAAAAAGGTACTGATTGTCAGAGTTGTCTGTTTCCTGGTTTTTGTGTGCTTCCTTCTGGCCGATGGATTGTAAGTTGCAGGGCAGCACCTGCAAGGAATAATAACTGGAATCAAAGGGTGTTTCTTTCATACTCGGATGACCAGGGAAAAAACTGGAGCGAACCATTTGCTCCGTTCAAACCAGTAGAGTTCAATGGCAAAATTGGTGTTTTTAGAGGAGGATACCTGACATCTCTCGGTAATGAAGAGGTTTTTGCCGCACTCCACTGGGTTGACTATACAAATCCTGCTCTGCCTGCATTCAACGAAAAAACAACCGGGGTTCTGGATTGTCTGATTTTTATTTCTAGGTCTTTTGATGGCGGACTGACCTGGTCTCAACCAGAATTTGTTGATACTTTTTGTTATTTCAACTGGCCTGTTCCTGTTACAGGTCCTGCGCTATACATTGAACCGGACTGCCTTGTTTTGCAATTTGAACTGAACAAGCCCTATTACGATTCATCGCCGTGGCAACATGCCTCAATTTTGCTATTCTCCCGAGATAGAGGAAAAACATGGAATCAACCTGTGATTGTGGCAAAAGACCCTGAGAACAAGATTTTTTACTGGGACCAGAGAGCGTCTGTCCTTTCGGATGGCAGTATTTTTGATGTGTTCTGGACTTACAACAATGAAAGCTGTTCTTACTTAAATATTCACGCCCGGTATTCTGCAGATGGCGGAAAGACATGGTCAGAAATATGGGACACAGGAGTATGGGGACAGCCAGGGCATGTTATTTCTCTTCCGGACAGAAAGATAGCAATGCCTTTTATTCAAAGGGACAGATACCCTGTGATTAAAATAAGGGTGAGTGATGACCTGGGAAAGACATGGCCTGAAAATACTGAAATGATGATTTACAACAGTGCCACAAACTTTGAAGGAATTGAGAAGAAATCAATGAAAGATACCTGGGCAGAGTTTAATAAATTTTCCACTGGCTGGCCTGTCGCAACAAAGTTAGACAATTCAGACTTTATCATCGCATATTACTGCGGTAATCATCCAGACCACACAAATATAGAATGGATAAGGATAAGACCGTGAACAAAAACTGGGCAAAAAGGTTATACTCACAAACTGAAAGAAAAATTGCTGAAGGATTGAAGGGTTTTGTTCCTGCCCTTACATTTGACAGCCACGCTCATATTTATAGATTGAGAGATGAGGATTTTGATTTTTATGTGAAAGGGAAAGCTGCCTGGTTCAAAAGTGGTCCTGATGAAGTTGGTATCAAATTGTGGAGAGGCCACATGAAAAAATTGCTGGGCAAAAATCCTTCAGGCGGTTTTTTCAGTGTTATTCCATTCATGAAAAATGTGTTTGAAACAGGCAATGACTTTCTCATCAAACAGCTTGAAAAACATTCTGATTGTTATGGCCTTTTATTTGTAACGCCTGATTCTAAAACTGACAGCATAGAAAGACATCTTGCGAATTCTCAAATTGCTGGATTGAAGGTTTACCATGTATTCAGCAGGTTACAGCCAACCCTGAATTCTCCTGTTTGTGGATTTCTTCCCGAAAGATTATGGGAAATTGCCCACCATCATAAACTTGTGATTTTACTGCATCCTGTAAGGTATTATACAATTGCAGACCCTTCTAATTATCAATTTATCAGAAAAATGTGCAAAAAATATCCGCGGGTGAAATTGATACTTGCCCACATGGGAGCAAATTTCAATACATATAATTTTGAGGCAGGTATTGATAAATTGAGAGATATTGAAAATATCTGGGTTGACACATCTGTGATCTGTGAATCATCAACAATTGTTTCTGCGATTCAAAAACTTGGTGTACACAAAGTTCTATGGGGAACAGATTATCCACTTTCTGAGAGATTAGGGCGGTCCTTTACAATCGGGAATGGTTTTTTATGGCTTGATACGGAAAACTTCAACTGGAAACACTTTTCAACCTGTGAACCTGTCTGTTTTGGGCTGGAAACCCTGCGGGCGCTCAAACAGGCATCAGAGCACGCAGGACTGACTGCTGCCGAAATACAGAACATTTTCTATTTTAATGCGGTCAACCTTTTGAAAAAATGATAAAATTAAATGGCTGGACATTTAATCCGAAGGAGGCAGAAAATGAAAAAAGTTTTGTATGTGATTGGTGTAATGCTGGCAACTGTATTGTGTGCAGTTGTTGGGGTTCATGCTCAAGAAATGATTGTTGGATGGGGAGGTCAGACGTATCCTTATATTCCAGAAGGAACAGAGTTTAAAAGCATATCAGCGGGCGGTGCTCATAGCATGGCTCTTTCAAAAGATGGAAAGGTATATGTGTGGGGTTCAAACATATGGGGAGAAAGCAGTGTTCCTCAGGAAATACAGGGAAAAACAATAGTCATATCCGGTGGCGGACATCACTGTCTTGCTCTCACGAAAGACAATAAGGTTTATGCCTGGGGAAATAATAATGCCGGACAGTGCAATGTGCCGAAAGAAATTCAAGGAAAGGTTATCAGCATTTATGCCGGTGGAGACCATAATCTGGCATTGACAAATGAAGGGAAACTTTACGCCTGGGGTAGAAATGAAGAGGGACAGTGCAATGTGCCGAAAGAAATTCAGGGGAATGTGTCTGCTGTTTCAGCAGGATTCCTGCATAGTCTGGCGCTAACAAAGGATGGGAAAGTGTATGCGTGGGGAAATAACCAATCTGGAGAATGCCTGGTTCCTCAGGAAATTCAGGGAAATGTAATAAAAATTGTTGCCGGCGTAGCCATAAGTTATGCATTGACAAAGGATAACAAAGTGTATGCATGGGGAAACAATGAAAGAGGGCAAAGAAACATCCCTGTTCCATTACAGGGAAACATCGTAGACGTAACAGGTGGCGCGCTTTTTACGCTTGTTCTGACAAAGGATGGAAAATTGTACGGTGGGGGAAACAATGAGTACGGACAGCTCAGTAACATGCCATTAATCCTTCAGGGCAATATTGCTGGAGTTTCAGCAGGCGGTTATCATGTTATCGCCCTGACAAAAAATGGAAAGGTATATGCCTGGGGCAACAATGCATTCGGACAGAGCAATATCCCTCAGGAATTGCAGGGAAATGTGAAACTGGCTGCTGCAGGATGGGACTACGCAACAGGGTTATCCAGCAATGGTAAACTTTTTGCCTGGGGACACAATGATTTCAATCAGTGTAACATCCCATCAAAAATTGAAGGAGAGATAATCAATATAATTCCAGGTGGATATCATGGATTTGTTCTGACAAAAGACGGTAAAGCGTATGGATGGGGGACTAATAATGATGGACAATGCAATGTTCCCCAGGAAATACAGGGTAAAATTGCCAGTATATCATGCGGAGGAGTTCATACTCTTTTTCTTACAAATGAAGGAAAGGTATATGCCACAGGAAGAAATGAAATTGGCCAGTGCAAGGTTCCTCCTGAAATTCAGGGTAATGTGATAGCAGTATCAGCAGGTGGAGATTTCAGCCTTGCCCTGACAAAGGATGGCAAAGTGTACGGATGGGGCAATAATCAATGGAGACAATGCAGTGTGCCATCAGAGATTCAGGGGAATGTTGTTGCTATATCAGCAGGTGGTTATCACAGTTTATTCATAACAAAAGAAGGAAAGGTGTATGCGAATGGATACAATGAATATGGTTAGTGCAGGGTACCTTCAGAAATACAGGGCAATGTTATATCAGTGTCAGCAGGAGGTTTTCATAGTCTGGCGCTAACAAAGGATGGGAAAGTGTATGCGTGGGGCAGGAATGATTTTGGTCAGGCCAATGTTGTTCAGGAAATACAGGGAAAAGTAAAATCCATTTCAGCAGGTTCGCGGCAGAATATCGCAGTAATTCAGGTTTCTGATCCAAAAAAAGATGACAGATAAACCAATTTTTAAGGGTGCTGTGATCGGGCTTGGTTTCATTGGCGCCGGTGATGAACTTTCAGGAAGGGCAATCGGGCAGGATGTGAGAAACCTTGATGGAACCCATGCACAGGCAATGGCAAACAATCCACATATCAAACTTGTTGCTGGCGCAAGCAGGGATGAAGGTAGAAGAGCCAGATTCAAACAGAAGTTTCCAGATACAGAAGTTTATGCTGACTGGCGTGAAATGATTGAAGTTGAAAAACCAGATATTGTGAGTATTGCAACACATACGCCATCTCACGCAGAAATCACAATTGGCTGTGCTCAATTGGGTGTCAGGGCAGTTTTTTGTGAAAAGCCCATAGCCACAAAACTTTCTGATGCTGATAGGATGCTGGAAATGTGTGATAAACATCGCACAATACTTGCAATTAATCATACCAGGAGATGGAATAGGTTCTGGCGTAACTGTCGCGAGTGCATTCAATCGTACAGTATAGGGAAAATTCAACATGCCTGTGTTCACTGGCCCACAGGTAGATTGGGTAATATTGGGACGCATATGTTTGATGCATTGAGAATGTTAACAGGACAACAGCCTGTGGCAGTCAGTGGAAGTTTAGACCCGGTTTTATATCCTGATTGTAGGGGACCTCAATATAAGGACCCTGGTGGCTGGGGAATCATTGTATTTTCATCTGGGATGAGAGCATTTATTGATGCGCCACAGGCAGGATTGTTTCCACTGGTTGTGAGGATTACTGGAGACAGAGGAGAAATTGTTATTCAAAACAGATGTGCAAAGATAAATTTTTGGCAGGGTGGTTCAAAGGAAATTGTTCCTGAAGCCAGTGATAAGACATCCCTTGATTATGCGATGGAGGATATTGTCAGTTGCCTTGTTGAATCAGGAACGCCTGCCTGTACAGGGAAAGACGGTCTCATTGCTCTTGAAGTGATAATGGGATTTCATATTTCATCCGGTTGTGGTGGAAAATGGATTTACCTTCCAATTCAGGGCAATGATAGAAATTTTGAAGTAATGATGGGCTAATTTTTCAATTATAAAAGGGCTGGAATGAAACTGAAAATTTTTTCTATGCTTGCGTTGATTTTTCTTTGCGGATTGCTTTTTGGCGCTGTTGAGAATACTTATTTCATTAATCCTTATGATGGCATCACCTGGGAACAAGTGGGTCAATATAAAGCAAATTTACATATCCATACTACTGCGAGTGATGGCAAACTTCATCCCCAGAACATTGTTGACATTTATGCTTCTTCTGGCTATAAAATTCTATCCATTACAGATCATAGTGAGATGAATAAAAATCCTGGTAATATCACATATCCCTGGGAAAACTTTAAAAGTTTGATAACCAGCAATGGAAAAACAGGGTTGTATGAAGATAGAAATGCTAAATCAATCGGTATGATTGCAGTGCCAGGAAGAGAGATTTCACAAGATCATGATGTTGGAAGTTATTTCAACTTGAATATTGATATTGCCAGTGCAAAAACAATAGAGGATGTTATAGAAAGTATAGAAAAAAATCAGGGACTTGCTGTGCTGGTTCATCCAGGAAGATATCATTTTACTGATGCCTGGTACGTAAGTTTGTTTAAAAAATATCCTGTGATTGTGGGCATGGAGGTATATAATCAAGGGGATAGGTATCCATCTTGTAAGACAATTTGGGATAATGTTTTGACAAAATTGATGCCTGATAGACCTGTATGGGGATTTTCTAATGATGATGCTCATCGAGTTGAACATATTGGCAAGAATTGGAACATGTTTCTCCTGTCTAATTTAACAACTGAGGAGTTAAGAAATGCAATGGAAAAAGGACATTTTTATTTTATTTATTGTCCTGATGGAGTTAATAGTACTCCAGCAATCATTAAGAAGATAGAAGTGGATAATAAGAATATGTTGATACACATAGAAGCAATAAATTGCAGTAAGATTGAATGGATTTCAAATGGAAAAATCGTTGGCACTGGTCCAGAATATCAGATTAAGACATCAGATGGAAAAGTTGCTAATTATGTCAGGGCAAAACTTTATGGAAGTGATAATAGATCAGTGACTGAAACCCAGCCATTCGGTATCAGGGAACAAGTTTCAAGATAAACTGAGTTTGCAAGAATATTAATGAATTTGATGGATGGAGTCCCCCCAAAATTGCCTTCTGGCTGATGACTCCTACCAATTTTGAGCAATTGTGGTGTCAATAAAAAAATTAGTCAGTTACTTGGAAGTATCAGGGGTATTATGACACAATTTTTGAATCAAATTTCCAGCAATCGATAGAAAACTTTGCATTTGAGACGCAGGCAAAACTTGATTAGAAACAAAAAAATAGAGATAATATATTTATTCCAGATTTAACCCTAAACCGGAGGAAAATATGAGAGTTGTAATTTCTTCACTCAATGCAATGGAAATTCTTGATTCAAGGGGCAATCCCACAGTAAGGGTTTTTTGTTGTTTGAGCAACGGAATAAAGGTGTCAAGTTCAGTGCCATCAGGTGCTTCAACAGGTGAGAACGAAGCAGTTGAATTGAGGGATGGGGACAAAAAAAGATATGGCGGAAAGGGAGTGCTGAAGGCAGTTGAAAACGTTAACAATATCATTGCTCCAAGAGTCATTGGAATGGAACCCCACAGACAGGCAGAAATAGACCAGATTATGATTGAACTGGATGGTACTCCAAATAAAGGAAATCTCGGCGCAAATGCGATTCTTGCTGTTTCAATGGCAGTGGCAAAGGCACAGGCAGAACTTTCTGGTCTTCCTCTATACCAGTATCTTGGTGGAACAGGCGCCACACGACTTCCTGTTCCAATGATGAATATTCTTAATGGCGGAAAGCATGCGGATAATAGTGTGGATTTTCAGGAGTTTATGGTGATGCCGATTGGTGCGCCAAATTTCAGGGAAGCGTTGAGATATGGCGCAGAAACATTTCACGCGCTCAAGAAAATTCTTTCAGAAAAAGGTTATTCAACAGGAGTGGGAGACGAGGGAGGTTTTGCTCCCAACCTATCAAGTAATGATGAGGCATGCGAGGTGATTGTCAGGGCGATAGAAAAAGCAGGATACAAGCCAGGAATTGATATTGCAATTGCGCTTGACCCTGCTGCAAGTTCTTTTTATGAAGATGGCGCATACAATTTGGCAAAGTCAAAGCAGGGTAAAAAAACTTCTGAAGAAATGATAGAACTGTATGAAAACTGGATAAAAAAGTATCCAATAGTATCCATTGAAGACGGCCTTGCTGAAAATGACTGGGCTGGGTTTAAGAAAATGACTGAAAAGCTCGGCAACAAAATTCAGATTGTCGGCGACGACCTTTATGTTACCAACACGAAGTTCATAGTAAAGGGAATAAAAGAGAAAGCCAGCAATGCAGTGTTAATAAAACTTAATCAAATAGGGACAGTGACAGAAACAATCCAGGCAATCAATCTATGCAGAAAAGCGGGCTGGGGATATGTGATTTCTCACAGAAGCGGTGAAACAGAAGATACATTTATGGCAGATTTTTCTGTTGCAATGGCTGGTGGACAGATTAAAACTGGTTCTGCCTGTAGAAGCGAAAGAATTGCGAAATACAATAGATTGCTTGAAATTGAATGGGAACTTGGCAAATCTGCTGTTTTTGGTAATCCATTTCAGAGTGAATGAAACAGCGCAAAAATGATTTTCAAACTCGGCGCCAATCATAAAAGAGCTGTTTCAACAGCTCTGACAATGCTGGATGAACCTCTGGTTTCCATTGAAAAATGGGTGGATGGAAATCAGTGTCAATCGTGCTGTACGAACAGAAACAGGGTTGCCGCATTCAGAGAAAATATTATGGAACTGGTCGCAAAACATCTGAAAAGATATGGTGCTTTATCTTCTGAAACAGCAGAATACATGGACAATCTATTTGAAAAACTTCTTTTACAACTTGATGGCATCCTTGAAACAATAAGAGCAGGCAAGCACAAAAATTTAATAATTACAATATCCTTTTGTGCAGCCAGAAAAGTGTTCGCCGATTTGAAGATAATCAAGCTGGCTAAAATCTTCTCCAAGGTAAAGTACCTGAGATGATTTACTTCCATAACGAAAGATAGTAATTCCTTTGCATTTCATTCTGTATGCTGAAATAAAAATATTTTTTACCATCTGGATTGTTGCATTTTCTGGTAGATTAATTGTTTTTGAGACAGCATTATCAGTATGGCGCTGGAATGCTGCCTGCATGAGAAGATGATGTTGTGGTTCAATCTCAAGAGCTGTTTTGAATACATTCTTGATATGCGCCGGTATTCCTTTTATATTTTTAAGAGAACCTGTTTTTAGAATTTCTGCTGTAATTTCTGGTCTCAATAATTTGAGTTTTGCTGCCTTTCTTTCCCAGACAGGGTTGATTTCAAAAATGCTTGAACCAGCCAGTTTTCTTCCGTATGCAATTGCAAAAAATGGTTCAATACCACTGGAACAACCAGCAATAATGCTGATGGTGCCTGTGGGTGCAATCGTGGTTCTTGTGCAGTTTCTCAATGCGTCAAATTGTGCTCTGTAAATACTTCTTTTGAAATCCGGAAAACTTCCTTTGATTTTTCCAAGATAGATTGAATATTCTAATGCAGTGGTGTTAATAAAATCCATAAGTTTTTCCGCAAGTTTTAAACTTTCTTTACTCCCATAAGGAATTTCAAGTTCAGCAAGCAAATCAGCCCATCCCATAATGCCAAGTCCAATTTTTCTGCTGGCAAGAGTCATCTGTTCTATTTCCTTGATAGGATAGTGATTTACATCAATCACATCATCCAGAAATCTTGTGGCAAGTTGTACAATTTGTTTAAGTTTTTCCCAATTTATAGAGCCACTATCGACAATTTTCGTAAGGTTGATTGAACCAAGATTGCAGGATTCATAATTAAGCAGTGGCTGTTCACCGCAGGGATTCGTGGCTTCAATGGTTCCAATTTCTGGTACCGGATTTTTTCTGTTAATCTCGTCAATAAAAATAATTCCAGGGTCACCTGTTTCCCATGCACACTGGCATATAATATCAAAGAGTTCTCTTGCAGGTATGCTTTTTACAGCGGTCTTTGTTCGTGGATTTATCAACTCAAATTTCTTGTTTTTTAAAACGCTTTCCATATATGTGTCTGTGACAGCAACAGAAAGATTAAAGTTTGTCAGAATGTTTTTCCGTTTTGATGTGACAAATTCAATGATATCAGGGTGGTCAATTCTTAATATTCCCATGTTTGCTCCCCTTCGTCTTCCACCCTGTTTTACAACTTCTGTTGCCTTATCAAAAATTTCAATGAATGAAACAGGCCCTGATGCAACTCCCATTGTTGAGCGGACAATATC
>JAKPDB010000148.1 GCA_029552985.1 bacterium | reverse complement strand
GTTTGCCGTAATTTTAAAACAGGAGAAATACAATTAAGCCAATGGGCAAATACAGGAGTTTCATATCATAGTCCGGATAAGTTTGCTGAAATGAGATTTGGAGAAGAAGGGGATTATATTCGTGAAAAAGAATTTTCATTTGAAGAAAACGAAGTTAAATTCTTTGCAGAAACACCATCTAAATTTAAAGGAACAATGATAATTTATTTAAAGGGTGAAATAACTCCTTTTAAAACCATATCTATAGAAGGGGGAAAAATTGAATTAAAAGAAAAATTAGAAAAAATGAAAGAAGGGATAGCAGAAGTAGTAATAACTGAAAAAAATACTGATTATCCTGTTTATTTAAGAATGTTTGAATTTTAATTAAGGAGTTTTATATGGAAAACAAAAACTTTTTAATTTTAAATTTTATAACTATTTTCATCCTTTTTTTTCAAATTTTCCAATTTAAAACTTATGCATCCAGTGAAATTTATACGCCAACTCCACCAACAGAGGAAGAATTAAAAGTAGCAAGGGAAAGAAGGGAATTATGGGAAAATAATAATCTTGGAAAAGAAGAATGGGTTCCTCCTCCATGGATACCTGTGAAAACAGAAAAACAGATAGTTTATATCTGGGGTAGAAAATATATTTTTGATAATTCTTTATTTCCTGTCCAGATAGAAACAAATGGTAAAAATATACTTTCAAGACCAATTTTTCTGGATGTGAAAACAGAGACAGGACATGAAATGGTTTATGAAGGTGAGTTCAAAATTATTTCCAGAACAGATGAAAAAGTTGTGATTGAATCTGATTGTGAAAAATTAGGATTGAAATTTGTTGTAAAAACAGAAATTGAGTTTGATGGTATGGCAAAGGTCTTTTTAAAAATATCTCCCTTAAAAAAATCAATAAAAATAGAAAAGATAGCATTACGTATTCCTGTAAATCAAAATTATGCAGAATATTATCATTGGGAGGGAGATAGCTGGGACCCTTCTATATCTTATTCAGGTAAAATCCCCGATGAAGGAATCTCTGGAAGTTTCAGATATTTTGTATGGGTTGGAGATAAAGAAAGAGGTATAGGATGGTTTGCCTCTGATAAAGAAAACTGGGAAAATAAAGATATTTATGAAGAAATTAGAATATTCAAACATGAAAAATATAATGACTGGAATATAAGAGTTAACTTCATAGATAGTATTTATGAATTAAAAGAGCCAAAAACATTTATTTTTGGTTATCAGGCAACTCCAGTCAAACCAGTTCTTGAAAATTACAGGCATTTATCATTTTGGTATGTTTGGCACTGGGCCCGGGGTTATCTTGACCCTATTCCTGGAGAAGAAGTTATATTAAATCCAACCAGTAAATCAAAACTCCAAGATGTTTTAAAGATAAAAGATAACAACTATCCTTTACTTGTCCTTGCAGGAGGAGCAAGAGCATTATGTGATTACAAGGGACATATTTTACCTGAACAATGGTTATATTCAAAAGAATGGTCTGGTATAAAGGACGAAAGGATAAATTTCCCAAAAAATAACTGGGCTGGACATGTTTATTATGGACCTGCAAGATTAGATACTTCTTTTCAGGATTTTATGGTCTATTATATTAATCAACTTATAGAGAATTATAATATTTATGGATTTTATTTTGACGGTGCTGGTAGTCCTCTATGGTCTGCAAGGGAATTTTTAAAAAGGGTGTACAAACTTATTAAGAAAAAGTATCCGGAGAATGTCTTTATAGTTGTTCATTCTTCAACAAGTTTAAGAAGCCCTGTTCTTGCATTTGCAGATTTTCAAGTAAATGGAGAAAATTTTAATGCAGGGAGATTAAAAGTAGGTGCTCATTATACAGAGGTTTTGCCGGTTGATAGAATATTTGCTGAATATACACCAACTCCGTGGGGATGGATTCCTTATTTTTTACCTGAATTTGACGAATATTATAGAGAATTGATTGCTCCTACAAGGGAAATGATTGCTTTGCTGAAAGTTCATGATGTTTCTATTTCGGGTGCATGGTGTCATTATCCAACATTTCAACATTTTAGAAATGTCATAAAAGATTTTGGTATTGGAGAAACAGATTTTATTGGCTACTGGAAAAATCCTATTTCTCATACAAATCCTGAGATAAAAATAAGTGTTTACAAACATATAAAGGAGAAAAAAATCCTTCTTTTTGTTTCAAATTTAACAGATAAAGTTCAGGAAACGCAAATTTCTATAGATAAAGAAAAAATAGGCTTTTCTCCAACAGAATTTACTGATATTGAGAATGATTTTCCTTTAACTTTAAATGATAATAAACTTGAGGTTCTTGTGAATAGTTTTGATTATAGAATTATAAAAATAAAGTAAGCATTTAATAATTTAAAATGGGGTATTTTTTAAAGGAAAAAATTGACTGCAAGAAACATAATGAAGAAGTGAAAAAATTGTGGGAAGAATACTGGCAAAAAAAACATAAAAGAGTTCCCGTTGTTATAGGTGGAAGTATAAGAAATTTTTTTGAAAATCCATATTTAAATACAGAAGGTTATACATTTTACGAATTTTATACAGACCCTGATGTTCATATAAAATGTCAGTTATTATTTCAGAAATGGGTAAGGGAAAATATAATATGTGATAGAGAAATGGGACCTCCAGATGAGTGGCAGATAAATATTGATTTTCAAAACAATTATGAAGAAGGATGGTTTGGATGTAAGTTAATATATCCTGGAGATTTCGTTCCACCTGATACAGAGCCAATATTTAAAGAAAATAAATATAAACTTTATGAAATAGAGCCACCTGACCCTTTGAAAGAAAATTTACTTGGAAGAGCTTTAGAATTTTTTGAGTATATAAATGAGAGATGTAGAAATATTGAATTTGAAGGAAGACCAGTAAAAGGACCTGTTACAATACCCGGGGAAGGGACAGATGGACCATTTACAGTAGCTGCGAAATTAAGGGGTTTAACTGAGATATTTTTTGATATGATAGATGACGAAAAGTATTATTTTGATTTAATGAATTTTGTTACAGAGAATATAATAAAAAGGATGAAGGAGATAAGGAAATGGAGATTGAAAAGAGAAGGTAAGGAAGATATTAATTTTAAAGTTAAAAGTTTTGGATTTGCAGATGATTTGATAGCGAATTTATCAGTTGAGAAGTATAAATATTATGTATTTCCATTTCATAAAAGTATAGTTGATGAATTTTCAGATGGCAGTTCAATACATATGCATTTATGCGGAGATGCTTCTCATCTTTTCAAATTTTTAAAAGAAAATTTAAATGTTTATTCTTTTGATACTGGGTTTCCAATTGACTTTTGTAAAGTAAGAAAAGAAGTTGGAGAAGAAGTAGAAATAATTGGTGGGCCTAATATTGTTTTACTTAAAAATGGAACAGAAAAAGAAGTTGAGGAAGAGGTTAAAAGAATATGTGAAAGTGGGATAATGAAAGGGAAAAGATTTATAATGAGAGAAGGTAATAACCTTGCTCCCTTAACACCTGTAGAGAACATAAAAAGTATGTACACGGCAGCCAGAATTTATGGTCAATATTCTGATTGAATATACTATCCAGTTTGTTAAACACAGGATGGGAAATTTTCATCAACTAACCGTGCGATTACATTTTTCTTGCCAGTTCAAATATTTCCTGCAATTTCTTGAAACTTGGGTTTGATTCAGTTATCATATAAATAACGCCCCTGTAGCTCAGTTAGGATAGAGCAGCGGTTTCCTAAACCGCGTGCCGCCTGTTCGAGTCAGGCCAGGGGCGCTTTTTATGCTAAAATAACCAGAACCAGGGGTGTATATGAAAAAAACATCAGAATCTGTCGAGAAGTTCAGAAAAGGTGATTCAGGTCCGAAATATCTTTTTAGAGGACCTCACTGTGAATGGGGAATTATTGTTTTGAAACCAGGTGAAAAGATGGGAGCGCACGGACATAATTCAGTGGTTGAGGATTTCTTTTTCCTTGAAGGTAGCCCGAATATTATTGTCTCAGGTCAACAGCAAAGAGTTTTTCCAGGCGATGCAGTCAGAATAGAGCCAGGCGAAGCCCATGATATCATCAATGATACACAACAGCAGGTAAAACTTGTTTTCATTAAAACGCCGTATCTTCCAGATGACAAGTACTCATGCTGAGACACTATGAAAAACCATATTTTTTTGAAGGCAGTCAATCCATGTAAGGAACCTGCGACATTTGGTCTTAATGCAAGTATTCCTTTTCCAAAGGGCTTGCTAAAAACCACAGAGTCCTTGATTCTTTATGATTATGATAATAGTGTGATTCCCTGCCAGAAAAAGGTTCTTGCCAGATGGAATGACAAAAGCATTAAAGTGGTTCTCATTGATTTTGTTGCGACCCTTAAATCAGGTACAAACAAATACAGAATTTCTTTTGAAGGTAATAAAGAAACAGAAAATATTCCACAGGGTTCATTGAAAATTCGTTCAGGTAGTGATGGGGATGAAAATGTGGCGATTATTGACAATAAATTCTCCTTGAAATTGACGCTTGTCGACAGTAAGAATTTGAAATATCATGCAAAAATTAAAAAGGTGAAAAAACAATATGGAAAAATAAAAAAAGTTACAATTATTTATGGTTCATTTTCGACGAAAACAAATTTGCGTGGAATTGATTTTGTTCTGACATTAACAACATGGACGGGCAGTAATCTGGTAAAAGTAGAACCTGAAATTCATTGCAATCCTGAAAAAGGCGTCTTTTTCAGGATCAAAGAGTTCAAACTTTCTATAACACCGATTTCAAATAATATTGCAGAAGCATTTTTCCCAGGTGTTCAGATAAATCAAACAAAGAAGATAAAAATTTTGCAGGTTGACGACAACTGTGATATTGAAACAGACGAAAATCTTGAAAAAAGACACATTGCTTCGACTGGTACCTTCAGGGTAGCCGCCAATGGTCTGATTATAGCGGGTGCTTTGAAGGACTTTTCAATGAGATGGCCAAAAAGTATGGAATTTGATGGACACTCCATCAGTTTTGGGTTATTTCCTTCATTCAAAAAAGGCGCATTTAACCACATGCAACCATTGTACAAGTATGGATACCTGTTTTACGGTTCTACATATATGTTGAAAACAGGTCAGAAAAGAAGATGGGAAATATGGCTTGATATGGATGGAAACTGGCAGTTGTGTAGATCAATGTGTGAAATACCGCCTATGGCGGTTGTAGAACCAGTATATGCAGTTTCAACCGGCGTTTACGGAGATATTCCTGCAGCAGGAGACAATACCAGAGATTACGATAGAGTGTTTTCCAATATGTTCAATCTGTATTACTCAAGCATCAGGAAAAACAGGGATACAGGAGAGATGAACTGGGGTGATTGGTTTGGAGAAAGATATATTCACTGGGGAAACAACGAATATGACACAGCAGAGCAACTTTTTGTCCAGTTTGTAAGGACAGGAGATTTGAGATATTTTGTGTCTGGTGAAAATGCCGCAAGACATACAGAGGAAGTGGATATTATTCACTATGTAAACAAAGACCTGATTGACTCATTTAATGAAGAACCTTTCAGACCATTTGATGTGGTGCCAGGTTGTGTCCACCAACATACAATAGGCCATGTCGGTGGATTTTTTTCAAGAAAAAAAGCGCAAAAGATGGTAAGCAGGGCGCTTGGAATAAAGAATCCTTATCCCTGTACTGAGCCTTGGAACATGGGACACCTGTGGCTTGAGGGTTTAAGAGACGCATATTTTCTTACAGGAGATGAAAGATTTAAACAAACTGTGATTCTTGTTGCTGATTACCTTTCAAAAATTGTGATAGAAAAACTCTATCCTTTTACCGGGCATGCTCATTCGGGCAGAACTGTTGGATGGCCTTTGACTGCGCTCTGTGCGGCATATGACATTAAAAAAGACAAAAATTACCTCAAAGCAATGAAGATACTTGTTAATGATACACTTGCTGAACAGGACCCTCATTGTGGTGGTTGGCTTTATGAAATGCCTGATGGTCATTGTAACTGCATCAGAAAAAAACATGTGGGTACCGCTGGTTTTCTAATCAGCATCCTTGTAAATGGGTTGAGCAGGTATTACGAAATTACAGGTGATAAAAAAATTCCGCAGGCAGTGAAAAAAGCAGTGGAATTCCTTGTTGCTGATACATGGGATGAAAGAACTGGAAAATTTAGGCTTAGTTCCTGTCCTGCTTCTCCATATCTTCAATTGTTTAGTTTGACCTTGTTTTCTCTTGCAAACGGCATAAAAATTGGAAATGCTGATGTCAGGGATGTTTTTGTAAAAAACTGGAAGCATTTCTTAGATTATGTTGATAAGGAAATCGATGAAAGACATATTGGCTGGATGTTTTCGAGTTGCTTTGCTGGCGCAGCAAAAGTACTGAAAATTTATCATCAGATAAAAAACAATGGATAGAAAATGGTTAGTTGTTATTACTCAGGATATTTCGCCAGAAATGAATATGGCGCTTGACAGTGTAATGTGGAATAAGGTAAAAAAAAATCCTGAAATTGCGGTGTTGAGATTTTATACATGGAAACCATCTGGTGTTTCTCTTGGTGCCAATCAGAAGCCAAAAAATCTTGTTGACATTGAATTTTGTCAAGAAAACAATATTCCTGTGGTTGCAAGAGTTACTGGCGGAAGCGCCATTTTTCACGATAGAGAAATCACGTACAGTTTTTCAGCAACAAACGATGGAAAAATTTTCCCCGGCCCCATGACATCATATGAAAAAATATGCGGCGCATTAAAATTGGGACTTGAAAAACTCGGTATCAACGTTCAGTGGCGCGGAGTGTCTATAGGGAAAGAGCCCTCTCTAACTGACAGAGATTGTTTTTCTCTGTCAACCAGACATGACCTTGTCGTAAATGGCAGAAAAATTATCGGCAGCGCCCAGAGAAAAGATAGGTCGTCTTTTTTGCAGCACGGAAGTTTATTGATTGAAATTCAAAAGCATCTATGGACGAAAATATTTCTCTCAAAGCCAGATTTTTCAAAAATTGTATCAATGTCTGAAATTTTGAACGATGTCCCTGATTTTGATACACTGATTAAAGCACTGAAAAACGGGTTTGAGGAATTTTTTGAAAGCAACTTCGAAGAAACAAATTTTACCAGAAACGACATAGAAGAGGCGCAGAAAATCAGCCACACGTTTTTACTTGTGTAAAAAAGAGAAACAGTGGTAGAGAAAATGGCTCAGTACAGATGGTTGAAAATTACAGATCACGCAGCATTTGCGCCGAGGGATGGAGCAGGTGCTCTTGTATTCAAAGATAAGATGTGGCTTATTGGTGGATGGAACCCTTCTGATAAAATTCACTTTCCAAAAATCTGCAATAGTGAAGTATGGTCATCAAAAGATGGAATAAACTGGACACTGGAAAATCCCTCTGCTGCATGGGAAGGAAGACATACTGCGGGATATGTGATTTTCAAAGATGCCATGTGGATTGTTGGTGGAGACGCCAACCAGCATCATTATCAGAATGATGTTTGGAAAAGCACTGACGGAGTGAAATGGGAATGTGTGTGCGAAAATGTGCCATGGGGACCAAGGGTTCTGCATTACACAGTCGTTTTCAGGCATCAAATCTGGGT
The DNA here is from genome assembly GCA_029552985.1 of bacterium. GTDB lineage: Bacteria > Ratteibacteria > UBA8468 > B48-G9 > DTJG01 > DTJG01. The sequence goes on along the minus strand of JAKPDB010000148.1, from coordinate 20,983 downwards.
AATTGGTGGGCAGACCCTTCCACAATTTGCGCCAGCAGATGAAATCTTTTATTCAGATATATGGTGCAGTGAAGATGGAAAACACTGGAAAAAGGTGGCTGATAATCTTCCATGGGCTCCAAGGGGAATGATAGGCGCAGCAGCAGTTTTTATGGACAAAATCTGGATTCCTGGAGGCGGAACATACGATACTCCCAAAAAGCCAGAGAGAATTTTTTACAATGATGTATGGTGTAGTGAAGATGGAAAATACTGGGAAAGGGTATGTGAAAACGCACCATGGCATCCAAGGCAGTATCACGAAGTTGCGGTATTTGATGGCAAACTCTGGGTTATGGAAGGATATCATAAAATTGGTGGCAACAGGAATGATGTCTGGTACTCAGAGGATGGTAAGAACTGGACTGAACTTCCTGATACTCCCTGGCAACCAAGGCATGCAGCAAGCGTTTTTGTTTATGATAATGGTTTGTGGGTGGTTGCAGGCAATAACATGACGTCTGATGTCTGGAAACTGGAAAAAACAGGAAAATAAAATTTGTCCTACTTTTCCCATTTTATATGACTATTTATGCCGTATCTTTCGTATACCCTTAGTACCTCAGCGCAAAAATTTATTAGTTCTTCGTTCTTTTCTGCTTTTGCAAGATCATACAACCGAATAAACATTTTTTTACCTGTTTCTGTCTGTTTCAGTGTCTTTTTGATAAAGTTATGCTGCGCACACAATGTCTGTCCATTGTCAATTGTAGATGTTCCTCCCAGATATCTGGGTTTTATGTGGTCAACATGAATCTCTACACCGTCCTTTTTCCCTCTGCCACAGATAACACACCGATTAATTCTATTTTTTTTGCTGCGGACGGGTCATATTTATATATTCCTTTTCTAACCTTAATCAAAAATCCTGTTTTGTGTAAATTCCTGATAGACCTCCATGTATCCCGAGGTTTTCTCCCATAAAGTCGCACATATTTTTCTTCGACCCAGTCAACTACAGGCCCATGTTTGGCATATCTTCGTTCGGATGTGCTTTAAAAAATTCAATCAACAGGTCTTTTATCGTTCTTCGTCTTCTCATAGTATTAGAAAACGGTTATTAGTTGTCTCTGGTCTATTCTCGCCTCATTGCGAAGTCTTTTTAGAGCCAACTCACAATATCTCCTATCTACTTCAACTCCTATTCCTTTACGGTTATTAAGATATGCAGCAATAAGCGTAGTGCCACTTCCCAGAAATGGGTCCAGGATAGTATCCCCAACAAAAGTGAACAGTTTTATACATCGTGTTGGCAGCTCAATTGGAAACGGAGCAGGATGACCTATTTTTTTCTTGCTCTCTCCTGAAAACGTCCATAGACCGTTTGTCCAACACATAAATTCTTTTTTAGTAATGTCAGAAATCCTTGTTCCACTTGTCTTTTTCCATTGATTCTTGTACATAACTACAATGATTTCAACAGGTGCGATAACATATGGTGCTGTAGCAGACATAAACGAACCCCAGGCAGTACGACGTGAGATGTTCCCTTCGTTCCATACAACTGTTGAGTGATACCTAAAACCGACTCTCTTTGCAATTACCGTTATATCCGCTCCAACACTTTGTTGACCGCCCTTGTTCTTGTCAAGGGGGATGTTTAAGCACATTCTGCCATCTTCTTTCAACAGTGAATATGCCTTTTTCAACCACTGTTCAGTAAAACCAAGGTAACTATCGTATGAAATTCTATCGTCATAGGAATTATAATGAATGTCAACGTTATATGGAGGCGAGGTTACGATTAGGTCAATGGAACCTTCTGTGATTTTCTTGGTTGATAAAAAATCTTCATTAATTATTACAATTGATTCTGTCTGAAAGTATGCAACAGTATTTTCTTCCACTTTATTCGCTACAAACGTTTTTTTCTTTGCCTTTGGTTTTTTCATAATCAGTTAAACTGAGAGCGTGCATGTTCTAATCCTTCATTGTTTAATAAATATTACACGAATAATAATGCAACGTCAATGACGTGCACGATGAGGAAGTGGAATATGTGACTAAGATGTAATACAATAAAACCGGCTATACTTAGGAAATAAATGAAAATGACGCCAAAAGAAAGATGGATTGCTTCATTAAAACTGGAACCAGTTGATCATCTTGCCTTCTGGCCAAAAATTAATAGTTCATACCTTAATTATCAAAGTGGCAGGTTCAAAAATATGACCATTGATGAGATGCACGATTACATTGGCAGTGATAAACATGTATGGTTAACTGGCTTTATAAAGGAGAAAAGAAGGTCAACTTCCCTTGAAGAGAAAAAAATTGGTATCACAAGAAAACTGATTTATTTAACAAAGTATGGAAATCTTACGGCGACAATGCAATTTGACGAACCGTCTCAGGCATGGCATCCAGTTGAGTATCCAGTAAAAACAAAGCAGGATATCGAAATCCTGACAGAATGGTTTGCTGATGCCTGCCTTGAAATAGATAAGGAAAAACTGCAGGAAGCAAGGCAACAGCATAAAGAGATAGGTTCTGACGCAATTACCGCTCATTCCATAGGAACAACACCTTTAATGCAATTCGTTCAACATCTTGCTGGCATTGAAAACTGCCATTATTTTTTGACTGATTTCACACAAGAGGTGAAACAATTGTTTGAGACAATGCAGAAGAAAAATCTCAAATCAACTGAAATTCTGGACCAATACAGTCCGGCTGAAATTTTATATCTCGTTGAAAATACTTCCACAACACTGATTTCTCCGCAACAGTACAGAAAATATTGCTATCAAAACATCCTTGATTGCGCAGGTCTTGTAAAGAACTCAGGAAAATTTCTCGTTCTTCATATGTGCGGACATCTGAAGAACCTGTTGAGAGACCTTGCAAGTTTACCTGTTTCTGGTTTTGAAGCACTCACAACAGTTCCTGTTGGCAACACCACACTTATTGAGGGAAGAAGAGTATGTCCTGATAAGTGCCTGATTGGCGGAACAAACGCAGTACTATGGACAAAATCAGCAAAAGAAATTATCAGTGAGATTGAAAATGAGCTCGATAAATTGCCCCATCACAGAGGGCTTGTAATTACTTCTGCAGGTGTTATGCCACCACTTTGTAAGCCAGAAACTATAAAACAGGTATGCCAGTGGGTAAAACAGTACAGAGTAAGAGTTTGAAAATTAATTTTTTGTTTTGAACATAACAACATCAGATACCTAATTATTTTTCCTCTTCCTTTTTCACACTCACACTCTCTCCCATCAAAGGAGAAAATCAAGGTGAAGGGTGCTTTTCGAAAACTCCAAACCTTAACTCGAAATTTCAAAAAATGCAAAGTCAACCTTTGAAGTTTAGGATGTGTGTTTTTTTAATTATCCTGCGTCCTTTCTCAAACATTCCTTATTTTTCTTACTTCCCAGATTTTAATCTTTTTCTATTTTTAACCGTCAAATGATTGATGGTATAATACCATAGTAAAAAAAGGAGGTCACATGGAAAAGTTATTGAAGATTGTGGTGGTGGCATTGTTCAGCGTAATGATGTTTGCAGGTACTGGATGGGCTCAGGGAGCAAAAAAGGCGCCTGAATTTAATCTTACTGACCTGAATGGTAAGCAGATTACACTGAGCTCGCTTAAGGGAAAGATTGTCGTTTTGAATTTCTGGGCATCATGGTGTCCGCCGTGTAAAAGGGAGATTCCTGACTTTGTAAAAACATACGAAAAATACAAGGATAAGGGGCTTGTTATTGTGGGTGTTGCTGTCAGCAGCAAACCCGATGATGTGAAAGCGCTTGTAAAACAGTATAACATCACCTATCCTGTTGCAATGGCTTCTGGCACTATTGAACAGGACTATGGTCCGATTACAGGCGTCCCAACAACCTTTATCATTGATAAAAACAGCAATCTTGTCCCAGGCGGAAAAAGGATAGGCATGTTTTCTGAAGGGGAACTTGAAAAAGTTATTGAACCCTTGCTGAAATAATGGACCAGCATCCTGCAATTAGCAAGCTTCTTGAATCAAAGGGTATAACAAAAGAACAGATAGACCTGGTAGTTCGGGAAAAACAAAGAACAGGCACTTCGTTCGGATATTTGCTTATCAGATTTGGACTGATGAATTCAGAATCTTGGTACGAGTTTGTCCTTCATAGTTTTCACATCCCGCCAATAAATCTTGAAGAAATGCAGATTGAAAAGGATGTTCTGCGGGTGCTTCCTGAATTTACATGCAGGAAATATCAGGCAATTCCCATTTTCAGGTCCAGAGACAGAGTCGTTTGTGGAATGGTTGACCCGCTTGATCCAGAAACAACAGAACAGATCAAGAAAATTTCTGGACTTGAGGTAGAAACAAGATTGGTCAAGGAATCAGAATTGAGGAAAAGTTTTGATAAATATTTTTCACAGGTTGGCCTTGATGTCATCAGTCCTGTTAATCAAGGTTCTGAAAAATTTTATGAACCTGTGAAACTGAGGGAACTTGATAGAGAAGCAACTGCTGAAAGTTCAGTGATTTCAATGATAGAACAGGCAGTGGAACTGAAGGCAACTGACATACATCTGGAAGTAGAGGAAGATGGCGTGCGACTGAGATATAGAATCAATGGACTTCTATACGAATTCCCGCCTCCGCCGCTTGAACTGTATCCTGCCATTGTGTCGCATATCAAGGTTCTTTCAAATCTTGATATTTCTGAAAAAAGGGTGCCACAGGATGGTTATTTCAAAGCGAGAATCAGTGGAAGAAGTGTGGACTTAAGAGTTTCAACATTCCCGACAATTTTCGGAGAAATGGTTGCACTCAGAGTACTTGACAAAACAAATATCATTACAGGACTTGAACAACTTGGCTTTTTACCTGAAACTCTACACAGGTGGCGTATGCTTCTTGATGAGCCGTACGGGATGCTTCTTGTCACAGGTCCAACAGGTTCAGGAAAGACAACAACCCTTTATTCCTCTCTTAATGAAATCGATAATGTGCACAAAAAGGTGATTACTGTTGAGGACCCTGTTGAATATCACTTGAAAAACATAGACCAGATTCAAATAAACCCGAAGGCGGGTCTTACGTTTGCTGTTGCGCTTCGCTCAATTTTAAGGCAGGACCCAAATGTTGTGATGATTGGGGAGATCAGAGACCTTGACAGTGCTTCAATTGCTTTCAGAGCAGCACAAACAGGTCAACTTGTGCTTGCAACCCTGCACACAAATACTGCTCCAGGAGCAGTTATCAGATTGCTTGACATGGGCGTTGAATCTTACCTGCTTGCGTCATCCTTAATAGGGGTACTGAGCCAGCGTCTGGTAAGAACAATATGCCCGAATTGCAAGGAAGTGTATAAACCACTTGATGAAGAGATAAGGGAATTGAGTCCAGCCCTGGTGGGTAGAGATATACATTTTTACAGGGGCAAGGGATGTCATCTATGCAAGGGAACTGGCTATGGCGGTAGAACCGGACTTCACGAGCTGATGGTCATGAACGAAGAACTCAGAAGAACGACAATGAGAGACCCTTCAACATCAGTACTTACAGAAATTGCAAGAAAGTTTGGCATGAAAACATTAAGAGAGGATGGAATTCAAAAAGTTCTTCAGGGAATTACCACAATATCAGAGGTCCTGTATGCAACAAAAAAAGACACAGACGAAAGATAAAATCGTAAGATTTGGTGTTTCTCTCGAAAAAGACCTGTTAGAAATTTTTGACAGAAAAATAAAACAGAAAAAGTATGCCACCAGGTCAAAGGCAATCGCTGACCTGATGAGAAAAGAAATCATCCAGCAGAGATGGCGAACAGGAAAAGAGGTTGCTGGAGCCATTGTCTTCATCTACAATCATCACAGAAGAAATGTTGTTGATAAAATTATTGACATACAGCATGACTTTTCAAATATCGTGGTATCAACCCAGCACGTTCATCTTTCTCACGACGAATGCCTTGAAATTGTGGTGATAAAAGGAAAACCTCAAATGGTTGAAACCCTTGCAGACAATATCCGTTCAACAAAGGGTGTTGAACATTGCGTGGTTGCCTTTACTTCAACTGGCAACCTGTAAATCATTCGTATCTCAGGGCTTGAATTGGGTCAAGATTTGCGGCTTTTCTTGCAGGATAAAGTCCAAAACCTATTCCAACAGCGACAGAAATAGAAAAAGAAAGCAAAATCGACCATGGTGTAATCAGTGTCATCATACCAGCAAATTTCGTGACTGCCTTCGGTATAATAATTCCAAGCAGAATTCCGATAAAACCTCCAGAGGCAGAAAGTATCACGGATTCTGTCAGAAACTGATTGATAATATCCCTTTTCTTTGCTCCCACTGCCCTTCTGATGCCGATTTCTCTTGTTCTTTCTGTAACAATTGCCAGCATGATATTCATAATGCCAATTCCACCGACGATTAAACTGATTGCAGCGATTGACCCTAACACAATATTGAAAATTCGCTTTGTCCTTTCTGCCTGTCTCAATAGTTCTAACGGCACTATAATTTGATAATCCTGTTTCTTATGGGTTTGGCTGAGTAAATCGCTGACAAGGGATGCTGTTGTCAGGATTTTGTCTGTTTCTGAAACCTGTATCACAAACCTGTGATACTGAACCCAATTTCTTTCCCAGGACCTAATACCTCCTGTGGTTCTTTTTACTTCGTATTCTCCAAAAAACATTTTCGTTGTCGTCATCGGAATATAAACAGCAATGTTCATATCTTCTGCCACAAAACTTTCGCTTGCTCCCGCAAAAACTTTTTCTCCAGCAATCCCGATAATTGTAAAGTAACTGCTTCTGATTTTAATGGTTTTTCCAATAGGATCTTGGGCAGGAAACAGGGAAGTTCTTACAGTGGAACCAATCACTGCAACAGGAATACCTTTTTCAAGGTCATTTTCATCAAAGTACCTGCCTGTTTTTATTGAAAGATTCATCACATCCTTATATTCAGGAAGGGTTCCAATGATTCTTGCAGAAATGTTTTTATCATAATACCAGACATCTTCTTCCATTTCCCATGCTGGAATAATCCTCACGACAGAAGGGATTGTCTCAAGTTTTCTCAGGTCCCTGTCAGTAAGTCCATAAACGCCAAGAAAACTTGGTTGCTGAGATTTTGCGTCTGCTGGAAGTTTGATGCTTTTGATAATGATGTTATTGCTGCCAAGGGATTCTATCATTTTTCTTGCCTCATAACTGGCACCTTCTCCAATGGCAAGCATCGCAATCACAGAAGCAACTCCAAACACAATACCCAGCACAGTTAAAAGCGAACGAAGTTTGTGTAACCAGATATTTTTCCAGCCATGCCTTACGATTCTGATAAGGTGAATGAAATTAATCTTCATTTGAAATTTTTCCGTCAAGCATTTTCAGTGTCCTGCTGGAATACTTTGCGACATTCGGGTCATGGGTTACAACAATCAGTGTGGTACCCTGCTGATTCAACTGGCACAGTAGTTTCATAATTTCCCTTCCACTGACACTGTCAAGATTTCCTGTAGGCTCATCTGCAAGGATTAATACAGGGTCATTCATCAATGCCCTGGCAATTGCCACCCTCTGTTGTTGTCCTCCAGAAAGTTCGCTCGGTCTGTGTCTTATTCTATCTCCAAGTCCGACCATCTGAGCAAGTTCAATTGCTTTTTCCCTGGTTTTTGCCTCATCTACCTGTTGATAAAATAATGGCATCTCAATGTTTTCAAGAACGGTTAACTGCGGAATTAAATTGTATGACTGAAAAATAAAACCAATTTTTCTGCTGCGAATTTCAGAAAGGGCGTCATCATCAAGGGTTGAAATGTCTTTGCCTTCAAGGAAATATTTTCCGCTTGTTACTCTGTCAAGACATCCGATAATGTTCAGCATGGTTGTTTTTCCACTTCCACTTGGACCCATAATCGCAACATGCTCACCCTTTTTAATTTCACAACTGACACCCCTCAAAACAGGTATGTCAATCCCGCCTAAATGATATACCTTTGTCACATTTTCAAATTTTATTGTGGTATTATTCTGATTCATTTGTTGCTGGTGGTCTTGGTCGTCTTCTTCCTGACCCAGAAGGTTCTGGGACCTGGTCAGATGTAGTTTGCTCTATCCTTCGAGAAGGTGTTGAGGTTTCTTGTACTTTTTGTTCTATTTGAGGTTGCACAACAGTAGGTTGAGCACTCTGAGAGCCAGTATCAGAAGCAGGTTGCTGTAATTTTTGTTCTGTCTTTTTTTCTGTTTCGCCTTTTTTCTTTGTTTCTGCGGGCTTGCCTATGGCTGAAATAACAACAATGTCTCCTTCTTTCAGTCCTTTTTTCACCTCCACTTCCTTTTCGTTGCTTTCACCAATTTCAATCTGTCTGGTCTCAATGTGTCTGCCACGCAGAACATTCACATACGCCTTCCCTTCGCTGAAATTCACAGCAACAAGAGGAATTACTAATACATCTTTGAGCGTTTTTACAATAATTTCAACCTGTGCGCTCATTCCTGGCCTGAGGAAATCATAACTTTTATCAAATGCAATCTGGGCAACATATACATTTAAATCAGGATTCAGCCATTTCAAAGTCGGGTCTGGCATCAAAGCAACGCTCTGAACACTTCCAGTAAATACTTTGTCTGGAAAAGCATCAACCTTAATGGTTGCAGGAAGCCCTGCTTTCACCTTCTCAACACTTGATTCATGAATTTTTACTTCAACACCCATTGTTGAAAAGTCAGGAAGATTGAGTAGTTCCTGATACATTCTTACGCTTGTTCCTGCTGATATGGGTGAATCAACAAAAAATCTGCCTGTCGTAGCGTATACGACAAAACCTGGTTGTGTTGCCCTGATTGTGCATTTTTCAAGATTTTGTAGCGTTGCGTCAAGTTTTGCTTTTGTAAGCATGTATGTTGCCTTTCTACTTTTCACATTTGCTTCTGCCTGAATGATCCTTGATTGACATTTTGACCTTGTTCGTTCCAGTTCAGCGACTGCCTCACGATAGTTTGACAAAAACTGTTCGATCTGTCTCGGGAAATCATAGGTTTTGAATAACTCATAATCCAGTTTTGCCTGTTCAAGAGAGACGTTTTTCTGCTGGAGCGCCAGTTTATCGGCTTCAAGTTCGCTTTTTGTCACATAACCCTTTTCAGCAAGTTTTGTGCTCCAGTCCATTGTATCCTGCGCCCTGGCAAGTTCCTCTTTTGCAAGGTCAATTTTGTTTTCGTATTGTCTTTTTTTGTTCAATGCCTCTCCGCCAATGGCAGGGTCTTTCAAAAGTTCCTGATAATCGATACTGGCCCCTTTTAATGCAAGAAGTTTGCCAGCGATTTCTGCTCCTAAGTATTTCTCAAGGTCCATCTTTGCAAACTTTACTTTCAACTGTGCCTGATTGATATCGCTTTCATTCTGCTTTTTTTGAATTTCAAGATTTTCTTCTGCTTCCTTGAATGAAGCATAAGTTGTTTCCAGGTTCACCTTCTGCTGATCAAGGTCATTTTCAATGTCTTTTGAGTCAAGTCTTATCAGAATTCTGCCATTTTTTACATCCTGTTCGGTAATCTGGGTTCCTTCAGGAACCACATCAAGTATTGTTCGTGAGCCAGGCACTTCATTGATGATTTTTCGCGACTTTAATGCCTTCAAGTTTCCGCCTTCAATTACTGAAATCACAAGGTCCTTTCTTTTTACTTCAGTCGTGATGTATTGCTTCAATTTTTTCTTTTCCTGCTGAATTGAATGGTACACAAAGCCAGCCACAATTAAAACCAGAAGAATGAGTAAGAACTTATTTCTGAGTAATTTCGGGATTTTCACCAATAATTTTTTCATACAGGTCTCCTTTCCAGACACCATTGTTGTCAAGTTGTAGTTGTTCTGTGTTTCTAAGGAATTCAAGGTAAGATATCAGGTAATTGACAATTGCTGAAGACAAGGAATTCTTCGCAGCGAGAAATGATTCTTGGGCTTCAAGCAAATCTCTTGTTGTTGCCCTTCCTGCCTGAAGCATTAAATCTGTGCTTTCAACCCTTCTGGTTGCAAGTTCCAAACTGTTTTTCTGCACAATGTAACTCTGATACGCTTCTTCAAGTGACCTTAAAGAATTTAAAATTTCAAGTTTTATGTTTTCCCTTTTCAATGTGAAATCCCTTTTTTTTCTTTCAAGGTTAATCAATGCTTGCTTATATCTGTTTCTGTCTGAAATTTTTCCAGCTGGAAATTCAAAGTCAATGCCTGCTGAATACGAAGGTTGTTTCAGTTCAAGATCAAAGGTTGATTTTTGTTCTGTTGATGAAGACACTGTGCCAGAAAAGTCAATCCTGCTTCTGAGCAAATTTTTTGCGATGGCAAGGTTTCTTTCAGCATCATCAACATAGTCAGAATAAGTCATCAGATCAAGTCTGTTGTTCAAGGCGTATTCGATGGCGCTTTCTGCTTTAATGTCAATCGGACTTAATCCCTTTTCTAAAAATATTTCCAGCGCTTTTTTATCAAGTATAATAACAGTTTCTGGTGAAAGCCCTAAAAATATTTTGAATTCATCTTCCTGCTGTTTGTAATTGTTGCCTGCCTGTATCCACTGCTGGTATGCGCGATACTCATTCTGCCGTGCCTGGTCTGCCTGAAGAGGCGGAATTCTTCCTGCTTCTGCAAGCATTTCTATTCTTTCTCTTGTATCTCTCAAAAAGATGTAATTTTTCCAGTAGTTGTCGAGATTGTTTTGTGCGAGAATAATGTTGAAATATTTCTGGGCAACCTGAACCGAAAAATTTCTCTGATATCTGAGGAATGACCTGATTTGATAGACGACATTCCTTTCTGCCTCAATAAGATTTTCCTGAGATACCAGTCGTCCAGCACCCTGAAATAACGGTTGAAAAATATTCAAGCTCAATGCGGTCTGATAGATATTTTCCTTAGAACCAGTAAGATATTTTGTCAGGTATTGTCCTATGTCAAATGTGAGTTTTGCTCCCTGGGCGAGCCACTTAACAAGTGAAAGATTTAAATTTCCAGAGACTGTATCTTGGCCAGAAGCAGAATTCCATTGTATTGAACCAGATGCATCTCTCTGTATGCCGTAAAGATAGCGTTGATATGTCAGGGAAAGAGCTGAAAGATAAACATCCTCCTTTGCGCTCTGATATTCACGGTTGTTTTTTGCTGCAAGAATAAGTGCGTCTTTCAGAGTAAGAAAAACCGTTTCCTTTCTGATCTCGTCTTCTAAACCAGCACTTTTGATTTTTCCTTTTTCAGCTGGTTGCTGTTTTTCCTTTAAGATAGAAGAAACCTCCCTGTCAGCCCTTTTCTCATAATAAGAAACACTGCAGCCGCATAAAACCGTCGCAACAACCAGAATAAAAAAATATTTTTCTACGCTCATATTAAATTTTGACGAAATTTAACTGATTTGGTTTACGGCTTTGTTTCCCTTATAGTATCCACCATTGCCCTGATATTGTCCAGCGGAATATTGTTATGTAATTCTGTGCTTGAGCCAGGAAAGTACCATGGACCAGCATCCCTTATTGCCTGTATTGTTGCCTGGCGCACCTGCTGGGGTGTTCCGTATGGAAGAAGTTGACTGCAATCAATACCTCCAATCATAATTAAATCCTTGTGTCTTTTTCTAATTTCCTTCAGATTCATTCCTGCGATCACTTCAAGAGGGTTCAGCCCATCAATTCCTGTTGCCACAAGTTGGTCAAGAATTGGCATAACATTGCCGTCTGTATGAAAAATAAATTTTACATTTTTCCTGTGATATGCATCAATCAGTTTTTCTAAATGGGGATAAAAATACTTCTTCATAATTTCAGGGGAAAAAAGTGGTCCATTTTTTGAAGCAAGGTCTTCACAGTCAAAAATTGCAGGAAACTCAGAGACTTTTTTTGCCCTGTCAATGACCTGTATCTTAAATTCAGTTCCCAGATTCGTCCATTTGTCAAAAATATCTGAATGGTCAGTAATGAAGTATGAAAATAATTCAAGTCCAATGCCTGCATAAAGTTGCAGTCCTGTCTTAATCAGATAATTGCCAAAAAGAAAAATATTTTTGAATTCGTCTCTGATTTGTAAAAGTTGTTCAATCCTTTTATCAAGGTCAATGGCTTCTTTTTCAATATTTTCAGGGTTTGAAAAATACTCAATCTCGCTTTTGATGTTTTTTACCACATCATCAAGGGTGAGAGTAAATCTTCTGTGATACCAAGCGGTCCATCGTCTTTGTTCAATAATTGTTCCATCTTCTGACACAATTTTCTCTTCCTTCTGTGGGTACATAATAATCCATCTTGTGGCATCCACCATATTGTCTAAAGCAGCGTGAACCACTTCCCTTCCATTTTCCACTGTCAACTTTTTACCAGCATAGTATTCAATTGCTGCATCATTGGTAAGGATGTCAAATAATGGGTATCTATCAAAATTCTGATGGTTCAATACAGCAAGACTTCTTTGTTTCCCATTCATGTTGTCTCCCTACTGGTTTTGAAGTACTTCTATCATTGCTGCGATATTTTCTGGTTTTGCTCCATATGGTATTGAATGGGCGGGCGCAGCAATATAACCGCCATCTTTTCCTATTTCATTCAAAAGTTTCTTAACCTGACTTTTTGTCTCCTCCACAGTACCGTATGGCAAAAGTTTTTGTGTGCTGATACCCCCATAAAATGATAGGTGTTTTCCATATTTCCTTTTTATTTCAAAAACATCCATAACTTCTGGCTGAAAGGGATTGAAAACATCAAGCCCTGCTTCAATCAATGAAGAAAAAAGTTCATCAACCTTTCCACAGGAATGAATAAACACGTATTTCTTGTGAGATTTTACCGTAGCATACATCTGCCTGATTCTGGGTTCAATAAACTCATGCCAGAAATGAGGTCCCATAATTAAACCTGTTTGCTGACCCCAATCATCTCCTATAATAACACCGTCTATTGGAAAACTACAAAGTTTATCAAGTATTTTCAAATTGAATTCAACAATTCTATCAAAAAGAGTATGGACAAACCTTTTATTATTCACCATTGCCACAAGTAAATTCTCCATTCCTATCATTGTCCATGCACGTTCAAAAAGAGAAAATCCTAAGCTTGCAAGACAGAAACATTGTTCATTGTTATTTTTGATAGATTGAACAAGTTTGTCAGCATCAAAAATGTCTTCTAAATCTGGAAATTTATATTCAGAAATGTTCTCAGGAGAAAATACCTGATTGCAAACAGTTCCAATGTCCTTATCAATTTTTCTATTCCACCGCACTCCAAAATAATCTTCCCATATGTCTGGCTCAACTTCTTTCCATAGTCCTTCTTTTAGCCAGTCGCAGAAATAAAGGTAATTGCCAAGTTTTTTATCAAATTCAGGGTCATTATAGTATTGTGCCATTTGAAGTTTTACTCTGTGAGTAAAGCTAATCACATATGGTACCTCTGGCACCTGACGATGGTTAATCGCATCAATTACAATCTGTCTTTTTGTCATAGTTGTCCTCCTGGCAATATTTTAGCAAACTCTAAAATAATTTCCACATTTACGATTTCAGTCATATATTGTAAAATATATTATTATGGAAAAAGAAAAACTTCACCAGATACTGCAAAAATTCAAAAATGGCACGTATTCTCTTGATGAAGTTTTCGAACAATTAAAAATTCTACCATTTTCAGACCTTGGACACTCAAAAATAGACCATCACAGGACATTAAGAATTGGTTTTCCTGAAGTTGTTTATGGTGAAGGAAAAAGTGTTGAGCATCTCCTTTCTATTATCAAGGAACTTGCCGGCAAATACAAAAATTTCATTATCACCAGGGTTTCTCAGGAGAAAGCAGAAGAAATTTTGAAAAAATTTCCAGGACCTGTTTATCATGAAAGCGCAAAAATTCTTACTGCAAAACCAGCAAAAAAACAGAAAAAGAAAGAAGTAGCTGTGCTGTGTGCTGGAACTTCTGATTATTCTGTGGCTGAAGAGGCAGCAGTGACGCTTGAAATACTCGGCAAAGGAGTTGAGAGGATTTATGATGTTGGTGTCAGCGGAATTCACAGAATTGTTCCGCATCTGGAAAAACTTAATAAATGCAAAATTTTGATTGTTATTGCAGGTATGGAAGGGGCACTACCTGGTGTGATTGCAGGAATGACTGGTAAACCTGTCATTGGGGTGCCAACTTCTGTTGGATACGGAACAAATTTGAAGGGATTTGCACCCCTTCTGACGATGCTCAATAGTTGCGCGCCGATTGTCGCTGTTAATATTGACAATGGTTTTGGAGCAGCATTCTTTGCCTGGCTTGTTTTGAAAAAATGACTGTTTTTTGAAATTTGATAAAATAAATCAAAAAAAAGGAAAAATATGAAAAAAAACTTCATTCTGCTACTTGCTGGAATTATGGTGTTTGGCGGTTGCGCAATTCACCCTGGTTTCAGAGCTGAAAGAGAAGGCAGAAGCATGATTACTGATTACCCGATGAATAAACTGGCTGTTGCAAGAGCAATTCAACAGCACAGGATTATTTATGGGATGACGATGGAAGAAGTCATTGAAAGCTGGGGTTATCCTGAATACCAGCATGAGTTGATTATCAATGGAATGGTCTATTATTCGTGGGCTTACAGAAAAGATAATAGAACCAGGATACTCTATTTTCGTCACGGAATTGTTGTGGATATAAAATAATGGTTTTCCCTGATAAATGGATTAAGAAAAACGCAAAAAAAGGAATGATTGAGCCCTTTTTTTTATCAAGTGTAAAAAAGGGCGTTATGAGTTATGGGGTTTCTTCGTATGGTTATGATTTTATGCTTGCTGATGAATTCAAAATTTTTACTGGATGCAACTGCATTGACCCAAAAAATCCTGATTCTGCTTCCTTCAAGAATTTTACTGGAAAAGTATGTGAAATTCCACCAGGAAGTTTTGTCCTGGGTAGAAGTGTTGAATATTTCAGGATACCGAGAAATGTGCTGGGTATTTGTTTTGGGAAATCAAGTTATGCCCGTTCGGGAATCGCAATTTATGTCACGCCCCTTGAGCCAGAATGGGAAGGACATATTACTGTGATGATAGCAAATCTTGCTCCTGTGCCAAACAGGGTTTATGCTGGTGAAGGAATATGTCAGGTTGTGTTTTTGAAGGCGTCTGGCGAATGTGAAAAGTCATATGCAGACAAAAAAGGTAAGTACCAAAAATCCAGGGGAATTATCTTTAGCAGGTAGAAAAATCGAATCAGGTATTGATGTTCTTGAAAGAGCTCGCATCAGGATGGCTTTGAAACGGTATGGAGAGAGATTCTTGAAGAAAATTTACACAGAGCGCGAAAGAAAAAGTTTTCTTGAGGAAAAGGAAATTTATTTTTCAATAGGATTCTCAATGAAAGAGGCATTCTGGAAGACCCTTCCAGCAGATATTCAGGGAAAAACATACTTTGATGATATTGAAATTTTGTGGGATGGTAATAAACTGGAAATATTTCTTTCTGGCAAAAAGGTTAAAAATGCATATCTTTCTTATGCCTTCAATAAGAAAAATGTGTTAACCACTGTTATCAGGTATCTATAAAAACATGAAAAAATACCACATCGTCACAGGCGGAATGGGTTTTATTGGAAGTGCCCTGATATGGCAGTTAAATGAGATGGGTATTGATCACATCATTGTTGTTGATGCTCCAGAAGAGTCAGAGTCATGGAAAAATCTTGTCAATCTTAAATTTGTCGATATTTTTGACAGGGACGATTTTATTCAAAAATTGGAAGGTGGCACTTTCAAAAGTTGCATATCAGGTATTCTTCACATGGGAGCATGCTCAGATACCACGGAAAAGGACTTCAAATTTTTGCTTGAAAACAATTATCAATACACAAAGCGTCTTGCAATATGGGCAAAAAGTCATAAATGCAGGTTTGTGTATGCCTCTTCAGCTGCCACCTATGGAAATGGTCCGGATTTCTCTGACAGCGAAGAAAAATTGAGTTTATTGAAACCATTGAATAGATACGGTTATTCAAAGCACCTTTTTGACCTCTGGGCATACAGAAATGGCATCTTGAAAACAATCGCAGGTCTTAAGTACTTCAATGTTTTTGGTCCAGATGAATACCATAAAGGAGACATGAGAAGTGTTGTTGTCAAAAAATACTTTGAAATCATACAAACTGGCACAGCACAACTTTTCAAATCGTATAGAAAAAATTTTCCAGATGGCGAGCAAAAGCGGGACTTTATCTATGTGAAAGATGCAGTAAAAATGACTCTATTTATCTATTTCAAGCCAGAAATCAATGGAATTTTCAATATCGGGACCGGCAAAGCGAAAAGTTTCAATCACATTGTAAAAACAATATTCAAAGTTCTCGGGAAAAAAGAAAATATCCAGTATATTGAAATGCCAGAATCAATAAGAGATTCATACCAGTACTTTACACAGGCAGACATTTCAAAATTACGCGCAGCCGGATACAAAGAAAATCTTTATACCCTTGAGCAGGCAATAGAAGATTACATTAACAATTATCTCCAGCAACATGACCCATATCTAAAGGTTAATCATTAACCTTTCCATTTATTCGCATGGCAATTTTTTCAAAAAGAAAGGATGCGCCCGCAATGTATGCCGCCTCATTAAAAGCGGTTTTTCCATGGGTTTGGCCCTCAAGAATGAAAATAGCGGGCTTTATTGTATCTGATATAGCAAATAATCTTGCGTAAAATTCAAAGCACGCCTTTTCATCAACCCTTGGGTCTTTTTCGCCAATTGTAATAAGTAAAAACCTGTTTGCAAGCCGACGAGCAAGATTGATGGCATTTGAAGAAATAAGGATGGGATTATCCTTCAGCTGTTCAAATTCTTTGATTTTGCTAAGGTCAGTGCACGGAGCATGGACAACCGCTGCATAAACACGTTCATCATAAGCCATGATATGCATGGCTGAAAGTCCACCTCGGGAAACCCCTGACATCACAATAGTATTTTTCCAGGCAAGTTTTTCTCTCGCGGCAAAATCAATGATTGATGAACCAATTTTTCTGATTTTTTCAAAAATGTCCACACCATCAGACATTGCATTTACCCACCCAGTAAGTCCTTCACCATAATTGTCAATATGCTCGCCGTGGTTTGGCAGGTCAAAACTTGCCACCAGATGCCCTGCAGCAAGAAACACGTCTGAAATGAGATTGTAGTCAGGATGGTTCAATGTATGATAACAGTCAGCTGCAATCGTTATCAGTAGTACCGGTCTTTTGCTGAGATTTTCCGGACTGCGCAAAATAAAATAGTACTTTGTCCCATCAATGCCAATCTCATATTTTTTATCAACATATGAAGTCGTATTCAATCTGCCTTCCATTCAGTAGATCACTTGACTGGTTTCATGGGTTTACCACAGCAAACTGGCACAGGTTCACCTTCTTCCACTGTCTTTTTCGCGCATTTGTCTGGATGAACCGCGCATTCGTACTCTTTCTTCTCTTTCTTTCTTGAACCGCAACAGCAGCACCTACACATTGTTATCCCCCCTTTCAATCAATCATTGTTAAAAGGTTTTGAAATATTCTTTGCCTGCATTACAGAGCGGACATCTATCTGGCGCATCGCCTTCAATAGTCCAACCACACATTTTGCATATGGCGATTTTACCAATTTCAATATCTTTGCCTGACTCAACTGCCTGCAATGCTTTTGCATAAAGTCCTGCGTGTACCTTTTCAGCAGAAATCGCATAGTTGATGCTCTTTTGCGCTGTTTTCTCTTCCTGCAATTTTGCAACCGCATCAAAAGCAGGATACATTTCTTCTACTTCATACGTTTCACCAGAAATTGCACCTTGCAGATTTTCCGCAGTATCTCCAACTTCTCCGAGCGCCTTCAGATGATTTGTGGCATGAACTTGTTCAGCAAGAGCAATTGCCTCAAATAATCTTGCCACATTTTTCTTACCCTCTTGTTCTGCTTTCTGAGCAAAGATAAGATATTTCATATGCGCCTGACTTTCACCGGCAAACGCTGTCTTGAGATTTGCTTCTGTCATTTTTTTCATAAAATACCTCCATTAACAGTTACATTTTAACTTTTTTGCAACCTCAGCGACCCTTTTTCCTAAAAAAATACACAAACTTTTTTCTTCTTCTGAAAGTGGCTTGAAATTTTCCTGCATGCCAACGACGTGGCTTGCTCCATATGGTGTACCGCCTGTGCTTGTTTTCATCAATTCTTGCGTGCTTGAAGGGATTCCCACAATAATCATTCCATGATGCAAAAGAGTCAGCATTGTTGAGAGACATGTTGATTCCTGACCACCGTGCAGAGAAACAGAAGAAGTAAAAATTCCTGCTGGTTTCCCGATAAGCGCTCCTTGAAGCCACAATGAACCTGTCTGGTCAAGAAAGTTCCTCATCTGACTGCACATATTGCCAAATCTTGTGGGAGTTCCTATTAAAAGCCCATCGCATTCTTTCAGGTCATCAAGGGTCGCAACAGGCACATCTTTTTGAAGTTGCTGCGCCCTGACAATATCCGGCTTCTTCTGAATTATACTTTCAGGAATAAGTTCAGGTACTTTTCGTAATACTGGTTGGGCACCCTGGACCTGTTTGATGCCTGCAGCCACTTGTTGAGCCATCTGAAACACATTTCCGTACATGCTGTAATACAGCACCAGGATTTTAATTTCCATTGTTCTACCTTTTTAATCAACCACTTCTATTGGTTTTTCGCCCTGCCACAATCCGTGAAGGTTGCACATTTCCCATGCCTTCAGAATTCCATGACTGTGAGAAAGTTTTACCCTGAATGTAACCTTTGGAAATGAAGAGCCACCATTGAAATATGCTCTGGCAAGGAATGTATCTCCGCTGTACAGCTCAATCCACTGAATAAAATGGCCTGGTTCATTGGGGTGTGGAAAAAGTTTGCCAACTTCAACAGTCACTTCAAATTCTTCATCTCGTTTTACCTTGTCTGGCGCAGTTATCACAGGAAGATGCTTTTTTTCGAAGTCAGTCATATTAGCAGGGTCTTTTGGCCTGTTTACCCCGCATAAGATATCACTTTCACACTTATACACCTTTTTTTCTTCCATAATTTCTCCTAGTTATGATTTAGATGCTTGAAAATGGTTTTTGTTTCATTTTTCTCTTGCGAAAATTAAGTTTCCTTCAGAATATAATTCAAGCGGCAATTCCTTTAATAAAATTAGCTTTGGCTTTTTTGCGATACAATTGATTGCGACAAACATACATGGGATTGATGTTTTCAATTTTCCTATTTTGATGTTTGTTCCGTGTTTTCCGTTTATCATTACACCGATTCTTCCTGATTCATCCTTAATCAGTCGACCTACTGCAGGAGTTTTTGAAAATTTTGGATTTGCAGGATTCCAGCAACTTGTGACCCTTCGCCTTTTCAGATTTCCGTCTTCATCAGGTATGCGCACAGAACGGATTTCAACGGTTTTTACACCTGCCAAAAGACCTTTTCCAAAAGGTTTCCATTGCATGGACTTTTCCGGATTTGAGATTTATTATACCACACTCGGGCAAAAAGCAGTAATTATGTCCTTTCCATCCTGTTTAATCCATTTTTTTCTCAAAAATTCAGGTAAAATTCAGCCTTCTTGACCCCCTTGTTGGCCGGGTAATATCAGAGTGGAGAAACAAGAAAAGATATGAAAATCAATAACATTCACTCAAGTATTTTTCTATTCATATTTTGTTTTGTGATGGTCAGTTCGGGATACTATGATAGTGGTACAGATAGGAAAGGTAATATTTTACAGGATGCGCCATTGGTGATGATTATAGGCCCAACAAGTATGCCACTGGTAGGTTAGGATTAGGATTGGAAGCATTAGTATTTCCAGAGCAACAGGGCAGTTATCAGTGGTCAATCATACAGGGAGCAGATAAGGCTCACATCACATCGCAATATAACGCATTTGTATGGATAGAACCGATAGAAGTCAGTGATGCGCCATGGGATATAGTAGTTCAGGTAGGGTTCACTCCAGACAATCAACCAGGTACCACCTATTATGCAGAACAATATCTGACAGTATTTGATGTAGAGATAGTCAATGGAGACAGTTGCTGGTCAGAGACACCAGTGGTAGGTGAATTTTTTACAGGAGAGACCAAGGTATACAAGGCAAAGATAAAGCCAGATAGTTTTCAATATGATGGATGTGAATGGATTTTACCCTGGAGCCAGTGGATAATCGCAGTGCCTAATGGGCAGTATTGTTATGTCAGTGGGATATTACCTGATTATGGAAGGATAGAGGTACATGTTCACAGGTATGATAGTGGAGGGTGTGCAGTAAATTATGTTGATTTTGGGATATATTCAGCAAACATTCAGGTAAATGAGAAAGAAGAAAGTCAGGAAGAAGCCACAGGGCTATATATTAAGAAAGGCAATATGGTACAGGCAAAGATAGGGCCGAGTATGTTAGAGATGGGGAGCCCAGAATTTGTGGAGATGACAGCACCACAGCAGATACATTTCAAGATAGAGGCAATAGAAGGTAGTAGCAAGATATCATTGTGGGAATATGATGTCTCAACAGACACATACATCAGTAGAAGTTTCCCATACACCTATAGTTGTACTCCAGATCCAGGCAATCCATTTCTTTCAAAGACATTATATTTAAAAGGAGAAGACACCTCATCTCAAACAGGAGATATCAAGTTAATTGTGAAAGGATACAAGATATCTGAACATGATTCCACAGCAGTAGATACAGTAATGATTACAGTTTTTAATATTGGTCTTGATGCAGACCACACCAGCATCTGTGCTGGAGGGAATGATTTAGATATATGTAAGACATACGTGCATGTTTTCACGACGCCCTCTGGCATATCCGGGTTGCCGGTAAGTTTTTCCCTTGTCAGCAAAGTAACCAATAATGCAGATGGAACAATATACACTAATGTTGCGACATCACCCGGCACAGTCAGTCCCACCAGTATAATCACTGATGCAGCTGGA
>JAKPDB010000140.1 GCA_029552985.1 bacterium | reverse complement strand
CATCAACCATAACCGTGAACTTCCTTGATAACCTCTTCAACAGAAGTGATGCCAAGATTAATTTTTTGAAGTCCATCTTCCACAAGGGTTTTCATATGGCATTCATTAATCGCAATTTCGCGAATTTCACCCAGGGGTCTGTCTTCAAGAACAGCGCGCCACAGCGATTCATTTGCTAAAAGAATTTCAAAAATTCCTGTTCTTCCTTTGTAACCACCCCTGCAGAAAGGACATCCAACAGGTTTATAGAACTTCATCTGCTGTGCTTTTTCATCTGATAAACCAAGTTCAATAATTTCCTGCTTGGTTGGCCTGTATTCCTGTTTGCATCTTGGACACAGAACCCTTACAAGTCGCTGCGCGATGATACCTTCAATTGTTGAAGCAAGCAAAAATGGTGGAACTTTCATATCAACCAATCTCATGATGGTGGTCGGAGCATCATTAGTATGCAATGTGCTTAACACAAGGTGTCCGGTAAGGGATGATTGTATTGCCATCTGGGCGGTTTCAAAATCACGGACTTCTCCCACAAGAATGATATCAGGGTCCTGACGCAAAATACTTCTTAGACAAGCAGCAAAGGTTAATCCGATACTTTCCTTTACAGGAACCTGTATTGCGCCATCAAGCATATATTCAACAGGGTCCTCGGTGGTAATCAGTTTTACTTCAGGTGTATTGAGTTTTCTCAAAAGAGCATAAAGGGTTGTTGTTTTACCGCATCCTGTTGGTCCTGTTGCCAGTATGATCCCATGTGGTTTGTGGATAAGTTTTTCAACTGCTTCCATATCAGAGGGTAAAAGGCCTAAATTTTCCATATCAAAAATTGTTTTCCCTCTGTCAAGAACACGGATCGCCAAGCACTCTCCAAATA
Organism: bacterium; assembly: GCA_029552985.1. GTDB lineage: Bacteria > Ratteibacteria > UBA8468 > B48-G9 > DTJG01 > DTJG01. Next base: position 2,400 of record JAKPDB010000140.1, on the reverse strand, counting down.
CTGTGGGAACAGTGTTGACGCGCAGGTCCACAGGCCTTCCCATGACTGAAAGTTCAATACGACCATCCTGTGGCAGTCTTCTTTCCGCAATATCCATTGATGCCATAATTTTGAACCTGCAGAATAAAGCAAATGCTAATCCTTTTGGGGGATGAACCATATCATAAAGGACTCCGTCAACTCTGTATCTGACCCTGAAATCATCTTCAAATGGTTCAAGATGAACGTCAGAGGCATTGTCTCTAACTGTCTGTAGAAGAATCAGATCAAAAAGTTTTACAACTGGTGGTAATGTTGCTATTTCTTCAAGGCTTGTAATTGTTGCGTATTCACCACTGGCAGAGGCTATGGTTTCAAGTTCCTCCATTTCAGCCATATCCTGGGATATCCATTTTATCAGGTCATCAATTGTTTCAATTTCTGAGCCATAGTAAACATTAATGTTTTCTTTAATATCATCTTCATCTGCAAGCACCATTTTGATCTTGTAGCCGAGAATGAATGAAATATCATCCTGAATGTTCAAACTCAAAGTATCCCCAACAGCAAGTGTCAATATATTTTTTTCAAGTTTTATCGGAAGAACCGTGTATGTTTTTGCAAGAGCAGATGGAAATACATTGATGGCATTCCTATCAATAACAGTATTTTTCAAATCAATCATTTCAATCCCGGCCTGAATACTTAAAACTCTTTTCAATTCTTTTTCATCAACAAGACCCTTTTCAACAAGAATTCTTCCAAGGAAACGACCTGTTTTTATCTGTTCCTTTAATGCCTCTTCAAGCTGTTTTTCTGTAATGAGCCCGGCTTCAATCAACATTTCACCGAGTAGTTTTCTTTCAGCCATGTTATCCTTTTGTTTCTTCGCTTTCTATGATGATTTCTTCTCCATATTTCTTGGACGCCAGTTTTTCATCTATCACACCTTCTGCAGCAAGTTGCAATTTGATCTGTTCAGGGTCATGGCTATAAATCATGACATCTTCAAACGCAATCTTTCCTTCCTTGAATAGTTTCATCAAACAGGCGTCAAGGGTCATCATTCCCATTTTCATCCCTGTCTGAATGTCTGACATAATTCTGTATGTTTTTCGTTCACGGATAAGGTTTTGTATTGAAGGGGTGGCAATCATAATTTCAAACGCTGCTACTCTGCCTGGTTTATCAACACGTCTCAGGAGGATTTGCGATATAATCGCGAGAATTGACACAGAAAGCATTACCCTGATTTGTTCCTGTTGAGCGACAGGGAACACATTGACAATTCTGTCAATGGTGCGGGTCGCTCCTGTGGTATGTAGTGTTCCAAATACGACATGGCCAGTTTCTGCAGCTGTAATTGCTGCTTCAATTGTTTCAAGGTCTCTCATTTCTCCCACAAGGAAGACATCAGGGTCCTGCCTTAAGCCCCTTCTCAATGCCTCAGCAAAAGAAGGTACATCCACCCCCAGTTCTCTTTGTGTGAGGATAGATCGTTTGTGTGGATGGTAATATTCAATAGGGTCTTCAATGGTAATGATATGATGGTCCATATGCGTGTTCATGTAATCAATCATTGACGCAAGCGTGGTTGTTTTTCCTGAACCTGTTGGACCTGTAACAAGTATAAGTCCACGGGGTCTGGAGAGAAGATATTTCATGGTTCTTTCATCAAGCCCTAACTGTTGAAATGTGAGAAATCTAAAAGGAATCAAACGAAGTGCCATTGCGATGTGTCCGCGTTCCTTAAAAACAGAGACACGAAATCTTGCGATGTCTTTAAAAGCAAAACCAAAATCTGTTCCGCCAACCCGTTGTAGTTCTTCCTGGTGTTCTCGTGATGTAATCGCCTTCATATAGTTTACAGTATCTTCTGGAGTAAGGGGTTCTGAATCCATTTTTACCAGGCCTCCATGATGTCTCATCATTGGCGGAAGTCCAACATTGATGTGAAGGTCTGCTGCATCTTCGCGAACAATCATTTCAAGAAGTTCTTCAATTGGTTTTGGCATTTATATCTCCTCTCCGGCAACCTCTGTGACTTCCTGAAGTGTTGTAAATCCGAGTTTCACCTTTCTAATGCCATCGTCTCTCATTGTACTCATTCCAAGTCTGCGGGCTTCTTTTCTCAGTTCCTCAGCGGTTGCCCTTTTCATGGTAAGATCTCTTAAAGTGTCATTCATTATGAAAATTTCAAAGATGGCAAGTCTGTCCATGAAACCTGTAAAATTACACTCAGGACAGCCTCTTGGTTCATAGATTGTTACTTTTTCTCCTTCCTGTATTTTTAATGCTTTTTTCATTTGTTCATCTGGTTCAATCTGTTGCTTGCAGAATTTGCAGAGTACCCTGACAAGTCGCTGTGCCATAACGCCCTGAACTGATGATGCAACAAGAAACGGCGGTACTCCAAGATCA
>JAKPDB010000129.1 GCA_029552985.1 bacterium | reverse complement strand
CAATTCCTGCTGGTTCATTTTGATTGCTCCAGTTTTTTGAGTAGCTTCACAACGCCATCTATAATTGCGTCAGGTCTTGGTGGACAACCTGGAACATAAATATCAACAGGAATAACCTGGTCAATACCACCAAGAACATTGTAAGCACCCCTGTACACACAACCAGACATTGCACAGGCACCAACAGCAATAACAAATTTTGGGTCAGGCGTTTGTTCGTACAACCTGATGATTCTGTCTTTCATTTGCCTTGTGGCAGGACCGGTACACACAATAACATCAGCATGTCTCGGAGTTGCCTTCAAAAGTATTCCGAATCTTTCAACATCAAACCTTGGTGTCAGCGCATCAACAATTTCAATATCACAGGCATTGCATGCGCCTGTATTGAGATGTAAAATCCAGGGTGACTTCAACCTTGACCAGTGAACCAATTTCTCAATCACCTTCGCCATCCTTTGTTAATTTGTTTTCTGATTCCTGATTGTCAACATAGAAAACCATGCTCAACACGCTAAGAAAAATCGCTGCAAGATAAAAAATCCCGAAAAACACTGCTGGTGAAACAGCAGGCAGTGTTGCAACAACAAGCGCTGCCACATGCATGATCGTAAAAAATAATGCAAAGATAAAGAATAACCCGTAACCTATCTGAAACTTAAACCCTGGCATATCCTCACCACAAGCGTAAGTAGATACCTTTCCTTTACTTTTTTGTGAAGATGCTGCTATTTTACCAGCGATGATATACAAACAGGTAAATAACCCCGCAATAATCACAAAAGCAACAGGCGGTGAAAGTAAAACATTTATTCTATTCATCATCAACCTCTCAGATTTGAAAATTCTCGTATGTCAATACTACCGGACTGTCTGTATGCGTTAATTATTAGTGCAAGACCTGTAGCAGTCACACAAACCTCAATCACGATAACAGTGATAACAAGTGCCTGTGCCATCGCAATCTTATGTGGATAGGCCCCAGAAATAATCAAGAGACAGATTGCCTTTGAAATAATTTCAAGACCAATTAACAATCTCACCATATTTCTTCGGGCGATAAGGCAATAAACTCCAATAAATATCAGTGCAGCAACCGAATAAGAATACATCCATCCTGATCCTAACGCTTCATTTACCATTTTTTCTCCCTGCTTTCACTATAGCAAGCAAAACAAATACACCGGCAAA
>JAKPDB010000128.1 GCA_029552985.1 bacterium | reverse complement strand
AAATGCAAAATGAAGGTCATGGTAAAGATTCGCACCTGTTGCAACAATCCAGTCAACAAAGCCTGCTTCAATCAAAGGTACAATTGAGCTTGGTCCAAGCCCAGCAGGAGTTAAGGCACCTGCAAGACTCATTCCAACAGTCACGTCATCAGCAAGCATTTTTTCAGTAAAAAGCCTGCAACCCTCCTTTAATCTGGCTGCATTGTAAGCTAGGAAAGCATTATCAATCAGTTCTTCAAGCGATTGCTTCCCGGTTATTTTTCCGGGCAGTATCCTTAAACCAGAAAGATATTTCGCCTTATGTGGACATTTCTTTTTTCTCATCCAGTCGGGTAGTTCATTCAAATTTATTCTCACCCTATGTTCACGCTTCATATCAACCTCCTGTGTTAATAAATATTGTCTTTGCCGGTGGAATACTGTTAAAATGAGTCGCTGAAGCAAGCGAATACGCGCCTATGTTTTCAACGTATACAATATCTCCAAACTCAAGTTCTGGTAGTTCTTCACTGATTGAGATCACATCGAAAGAATCACATGTTGGACCGGCAAGTGTTGAAATCTGGGTAGGACCCTTTTTAAAAACTCTGTACTGGTATTTACAGTGATCATAGACAATACCCGACAAACATCCATAAACTCCATCATCAAGATAATACCAGTGTTTGTTATTCCTGATGGATTTGCCTATAACACGAGTAACGAGAATACAGGCAGGACCTACGAGGAATCTTCCTGGTTCTGCAATAATTTTTATGTTCTTGTCAAATAATCTGTCAATTTCAGTTGAAATTCTTTCAGCCATCTGCGGGAAAATGTCGTGCTCAGAGTCAGAATGAATTATCGGAAAGCCACCTCCGATATCAAGAATTTCAAGTGGAATTTTTTTCAGGAGAGCGTCGTGAAAAATAATAGAGGAAATTTCTAGCGCTTCAACAAAATTTGAAACTTCCATACACTGAGAACCAACATGAAAACTAACTCCTACTGGTTTTAACCCCATTTTATACGCCTTTATCAAAAGTGGAACCGCATCTGCGGGTTCTACCCCGAATTTAAGGGACAACTCAACGACAGAGCCAACATTAGGAACTTTAATTCTTACTATGACACCAGCATCAGGGCAAAACCTTGCGATTTTGGTTAGTTCGTATTCAGAATCAAAGGTCATCAACAGCACTCTGCTTTTTTGTGCAAATTTCAGTGATTCAGGTGACTTCACGGTATTTGCAAAAATCATTTTTTCAGGATTTCCTCCGAGTTTCAAAACTGTCTCTATCTCATTTTTTGAAGCAACATCAAAACCTAAACCGTTTTTTAAAAAAAATTTCAATATTGAAGGATGAGAATTTGCTTTTACAGCATAAAATGGTTCGATTCGTGGTAGCAATTCACGAAAAAGCTTTACACGTTCCATCAATCTGGAAGAATAAATTAAAAACAATGGTGTTCCATATTTTTTCACCAGTCCTTTGATCATCTTTTCATTCAATCTCATGGTTCTATTCATCTTTATGTTCCCTGGTATAAGGAACCCAGATTATCATTTTTGATTGTCTTCTGTTTGCCCAGGCAAAATATGGTATCATTTTAAACCTTACATTTTTGTAAAAAAATTGTTTCTGACTACAATCCTGGCACACTTGATATAGAGGTAAACGATTTTCTCCGGCGTACCCGTTTCCATAAAGAGCAAAGATTCCTCCGAGAATTTCTTCAAATTTTTCAATAAGATTTTGTTGTGGTACACTGAAATCAAAGATATTAAATTTATTATCTATATCCTCAAAACAGTACACAATTGGTCCTCTTTTTATTGCAATACAACTTCGATTTGACTCAACAGATGGATGGGATACATAAAATTTGCTGGAAATGTCGAATTTTAGCTGAATCATTGTACTTCCTATGATTTTCAAACGGTGATAGCAACCTGATTTTGAAAAGATGGTTACTCTACCATCATTAACTATCGTTTTATGGCTCCATGAGGGAATTCTTAGATATAGATAAATCGGTCTTTTTGGAGAACTTGTATTGATAAAAACGTTACCATTCCAGGGGTATTTTGTTTTAATATCAAGAGATATTTTATCCCCAGAAGGTAGTTCAATAATTGCTTGATTTTCATCATAAAGATTAACCCAGATACTGTTGTTATTTACTGCATAGAAATAACCTGGTAAGCTCGCCATAAACCTTTGAAAATTTGGAGGACAACAGGTTGTTCTGTACCAAAATTGTCTCTGGTGAGTTCCCGTAGAAGAAAGTGGGTTAACATAGAAGTATTTTTTACCATTCAGCGATACAGAAGCGAGAAAGGAATTATAAAGTGCGGTTTCAAACAAATCAAAATAATGTGATTCTGGTTCAAGTAGAAACATCCTGTACAACCACATCATGAGCGCGATTGAGGCGCAAGTTTCGCAATAAGCACGTAAATTGGGTAGTTCGTACTTCAGGCCAAAACTCTCGCCTTGATATCTCGAACCAATTCCTCCTGTGATGTAATATTTCCCGGCACATAGGTCATCATACAGAAGTTTTAACTTTTTGAAATATTTTATGTCACCACTTTCCCCATAATAATCAGATGCACCACAGCAAAGGTACATCATTCTTACAGCATGACCATTTACCTCTTTCATCTGCAAAAAATTTTTGTTCCCAAGATGCACGTAAGGCATCGTCAACATTTGTTCTGCCAAATATAAATATTTTTCATTTCCTGTGGTACGATATAACTCAACGAGAGCCATTTCAACTTCAGGATGTCCGTCATTTTTTAAAATCTGTTTTGCTTCATACTTTTTCAGAATGAAATTTGCCCATTTTATTGCAATGTCAAGAAAATGACTTTTTCCTGTAGTCCTGTAATGCGCAATTGCAGATTGTATCAGATGGCCTCCACAATAAAGTTCATGGCCATTATCAAGGTCTGTAAATCTTAATTTCTTGAACGAGCCGGTATAAAAAGTATCAATATAACCGGATGATTCTTGTGTCCTGGAAATGAGTTTTATAAGATTCTCGAGAAGGGTTGCACGACTTTCATTATAGTCGCTGTGTAAATCCCAGGATACTGCTTCCATCCATTTGTACAGGTCAGAGTCAGTAGCAAGTCGTCTGGTGATTTCTCCTTTTTTAAGACCCGCAGCCACTCTGAAATTGTCAATGGTTCCATATTTCTCAAATAATCTGTACAAAAGAGGGATGCTGATTTTTCTGTTATTTTCAAGATAACGGCTGAAAAATCCTGTAATCTTCACACTTTTGATTGGAACAGGAAAGGACTTCAGTTTTGTGTGCTTGCCCGGATGTATTATCATCTTCTGTCAGATAAAAATAAACTCATTTATTGTTCAGTTTTATACTAATCCAGAATATCTTTTCTTAAATTCTTCGACATCACACTTCGCTGCTGATGCAATCTTTTTCAGTTTCTTTTGATCTTCAAAATCGGATTTTTCAAGCCTGATCATCAAGTCCCGCGTAGCCATATAATAATCTGCAGAGACATCGACCTTCCTTACAGCAGTTTTTCCCGTTTTTGGGTCAAGTATGTCATCAAAAGAAATCGGAACGATCTTTCCTGCTTGAATTGATATCAGTGCTCCGGACTTGTACCCACCTTCTGTTTTGTCGAGCAAATATTTCACTGCACCACAACCAAGTTGATGTGTATATTCAATATCAAAAGGTATTGGCTTTGCACATCTTAATTCATATCCTATCGTGATATCCACAAATTGTGCCTTTTCGCCTCTACTTTGAAATCTCTGGTTCAGGGTTCTTTTGATAATCAAGCACAATGGCACTTCAGCCATTCTGAAGTGTCCGTGCTCATCATATTCAACAACTGCAAGAGGATTGTCCTTTAATTCTTCTTTCAAAAGGTCTCCTACTCCTTCTGCGATCACGGCAACACCATAATCCTGTCCCAGTGCCTTTGCTTTGTAAATCGAGCCCTCAATGATACTACAAACATCATCAATGGTAGGTGCTTTTTTAAATTCCTCAGGAATAATTGTAACTGTGGCACCACCACCAATACCCATGCCAAGAGCAAGATGTCCAGCAGTTCTTCCCATAGCAACTACCAGATACCATCGATGTGTGGTTCTTGCGTCCTCGAGAAGATTTGCGACGAGTTCTGCGCCAACATGTCTGGCTGTTTGAAAGCCAAAGGTAGGCATATTTGCAGGAAGTGGTAAATCATTATCAATAGTTTTTGGCACATGAGCTACCCTGATAGTTCCATTTGCAAATTTATATGTTTGACTAGCGCTGAACGCGGTATCATCTCCCCCAATAGTCACCAACCATCCGATGCCAAGGTTCCTAAGAGAATCGACGACATTCTTCATCTTTTCTTCACTTTTTGTAGGATTTTCACGTGAAGTATTCAAAATTGAGCCACCTTCAAAACGGCTTTTTATTACATCGTTGATGTTAAGTTTCTTTGTATGGGTGATATCGCCCTGGGATAGCCACTTAAATCCATCGTAGATACCAACAACTTCAATACCATTGTTAATTGCTTCTATTGTTGCAGCACCAATAACGCCATTAATTCCTGGTGCAGGACCTCCTCCAACAAGAATTCCCATTTTTTTACCCTGCAAATCCATTGTCCCTCCTGGTCAAAACAAATAACTGTGGGCAATTATATTACCACAAAATTCACTGTAACTCAATATTCAAATGCCTTACCGACTTATTATTCAGATATTCAGGTCCCACTGAAATTTTCCTTGGAAGAGAATATGAAAAAACGATATCAGGACTTACATTATGTTTCAAATTGATAAATTCATTGTCCTTACCGAGACAGATCCTTTTACAACTTTTTCCGGCGATGATTCCAAATTGTAAATTTTTTCCACCCTGAATTTTATTTTTCTTAAACCAGATATCTTCGGTTGTATCTTCTATGAAAACTTCTGCTTTACCTTCCTTCTGGCAATTATTAACAATGATGTTGGAATCAATCAAATTTCTGTGTCCACCCATAACTCTGTCTGCTTTTCTGAAATAGATGCCATATCTGCAATTTTTTGTTATAAAATTGCTTCTGATAATATGGTCTGTATCTCTTGCACCAATAGAAATACCATCATTTCCATTTTCTGAAATTTCACAATCTTCAAGTAAAGTATAAGTCACACGCAAACAATAGAATACGCCATCCTTTCCATTACCCCTGATTTTACAATTTCTCATAATCACTCCTGCGGAACCACTTCCAGGGTGAAGTCCTGAACCGTAGTTGTTCAGTACTTCACATTCTTCTATCATTAGTTTTGTACACTGCTGAAAACTGATGCCGTCACCATTATAATTTTTTTCAGTCACACCCTTTAGTTTTATACCATGGCACTGCAAAAGAAAAATTCCTCCACCGCGGCAGCCGTCTATGAAATCATTTTCCCTCCCATTGCCATCAATGGTAATGTTTTCTATCACCAGGTTGCTGGCATAGTATCCACTGATAACAGGAAAAATTGTTGAAACCATTGCATTTCTTATTCTGGCGTAATCATGGTTCAACATCCTGCTTATACCTAGGCTGTCTTTGTCCTTCCAGGTAATAGTTGCCACTGTGCCGTAAAAACCCATACCATTTGCATCTCTGATATATATTCCCATTCCTGGCTTAAACAAATGCGGTTTTTCAACAGACACATCATAATGTCCATACCCGATATCAGCTGACAATTTTGACGAAAAGGACCTGCACTTTTTAAAAATGGTTTTGCCTTTTGTACCGATAATATTCACATTGCTACGAAGATGAAGGGAATCAAACATATGAAATGTACCTGCAGAGATTTTGACAGTCCCTCCGCCTGCCTGATAACAATCATCAACTGCTTTTTGAAGGATTTTGTTTGTTCCTGTTGTTACTTTGATTTCTACTGTTTTCATTGCATCTTGCTATCTTTTATTTCCTTATACCTTGTCTCATATTTTTTTAGCGCTTCTATTAAAGGTCTGGCAGCATCAGGCACTTCTACAGTATTTGCAAATAAAATGTCCTGAACAGTAATTCCTTTAATACCGTAAAATTGTTCATTTGCTTTATCGTCGTTGATGATTAATCCGCCCTCAATTGTTGCCCCTGCGTATAGGCCTCTGGCGCGAGAATATACTAAAATTGCGGTTCCTGGACCAAGTTTTGCAGATGCATCTCTTCCAACTGGACCTGCTGCCACAGAGCCGTCAACACCGATCTTAAACTTAGTTTTCATCAACATTTCCATGCCCTCTTTATTCATGATTAGCAATATCGAATCAACTGCCTGACCCCCTATCTGAACTCCGTAACTACCTTCTCCAGCCTTCACAAAAGCAGGTGGACTCCACTTTCCTGTTTTTTCATCTTTTGCAAGGGCAATTCCAAAACCACCCTTGATACCGAAAATAAAACCCGCTTTGTATTGCTTCATGATCACAATACCCTTACAATTTTCAAACAAAGCAGCAGGTATTTCAGTATCAGGGGCTTCCATGATATCATCGAGAAACTCTTTCGCTTCGTTAATTCTTTTAACCAGTGATTTTGTCGGTGCTGCAAAAACGGTCATGGAAGAAAAAAGAAAAGCCGCCAAGCACATTGCCAGAATTTTTCGTTTCATAAAATCCTCCTCTCATTTATATTTTCTAATTTCATCAAGAGATTTTCTCCTTTTTTCCCTGATTTCATTGTTTACTGGATATCCCACAGTAACAAGAATATCGATTTTCCGTCTTGAAGGAATGTTTAAAATCCTGTGAATCTCCTTTTCATTAAACCAACCAATCCAGCATGTACCAAGACCTTCTTCTGTTGCCTGAAGAATAAAGTGCTCAACAGCGATTCCTATATCAATCAAGTTATATTGTGTTCCACGAAAATATCCACCAAGACATGCTGAATATCGGGATCGTTCAGTAATCACAACCACAATCACTGGCGCACTTTTTGCAAAGCTATTGAGACTATAAATGCCAGAAAATGCTCGATCTGCGATCTGTTCAATTAATTTTCTATCAGTAACAGCAATAAAACTCCATGGCTGAGAATTGCATGCAGAAGGAGCAATTCTTGCAGCTTCAAAACATCTATCAAGTACCTCTTGAGGTACTGAGTCAGGCCTGTACTCTCTTACACTTTGGCGTTTTCTCGCTAATTCCAGGAAACTCATATAAATAGTATATCACACATTAAAAAACTTAGTAGCCACGATCAGTTATGATTTGCAAATTTCTATCGTCTGTTTATAATGTAGTATTCATATAGGAGGTTCAGATGGAAAAGTATACAACTGCTTTGCATTTAGAAAAATTCTTTGAGATGCAGGAAAGACCATTTTCGTTTCGCGCAAAAAATCATGAAGAATTTATCCAGTGGAAGAATAAAACAAGAAGAAAACTCAAACAGTTGATTGGTTATCATTTGTTCCAGAAATGCAAGCCAGAACCCAGAATCAATGAAACTGTTGAGTTTTTAGAATTTTACAGGATACATATGGAAATAAAAACAGAACCGGATGTAGTGATGCCGTTTTATTTGCTAAAGCCAAAACAGGAACGAGAAAGATTTCCAGTGGTTATAGCGCTACATGGCCATGGAAGCGGCGGGAAATACTCAGTTGCTGGAAGAAACGATATACCAGAAATTGCTGATGCCATCAAACATTATAATTATGATTATGGTGTGCAATTTGCGAAACAGGGATTTTTGGTGTTCTGTCCTGATGCCAGGGGCTTTGGTGAAAGGCAGGAAAAATGGGCAAAGGAAAACATTCTTTCATCTTCATGCCTCTGGCTGAACAATATGGCAATTCCTCTTGGAATGACTGTCACAGGAATGTGGGCATGGGATGTGCACAGGTTGATTGATTACATAAGAACAAGGAACGATGCAGAAAAAAATAATATTGCATGCGTAGGACTTTCAGGAGGAGGATTACAAACTTTATGGTCAAGTGCTCTTGATGACAGAATTAAGTGCAATGTCATTAGCGGTTATATGTACGGATACAAAGAATCTCTTCTGGAAATGTGTACAAACTGCTCCTGTAACTATGTTCCCCACTTGTATCGATACCTTGATATGGGCGATATCGCAGCATTAATTGCACCGAGGGCATTGTTGGTTGAAACTGGGACAAACGACCCACTTAATGGAAAAAGTGGGTTGAAAAATGTGTATTCTCAGACCGAGACGATCAAGAAAGCTTACGGAATTCTTGGAAAAGAGAAATTTTTTAAACATGTTGTCTTCGATGGAGAGCATCGCTGGCACGGTATCGAAGCGATGATATGGGTAAAAAAACACTTGACAGGAAGATGACAAATGAATTCACAATTAAACGTAGGTATTATCGGATTGGGTGGATTTGCAGTTGCACATCACAAAGCCGTTTACGAACTCGAACGGAAAAAGAAGGTCAAACTTCTTTGCACCTGTGATATCGCAGTAGAAAAATTTGCTCATATAATTAAAGAATTGGAAATTCACCAGCGAGACGTTGTACTTTTTCATAACTATATCGAAATGCTTGACAGATTTTCCTCAAAACTAAATTTCGTTACAATCCCTACCCCCATTCATCTTCACGCCGAAATGCACAACCAGGCCGTAACACGCAAATTACCGGTGTACCTCGAAAAACCACCAACCCTTGACTATTCTGAACTCCAAGAGATGCTAACCAGGGAAAAAAATGCCATAAAGCAGACAACTGTTGGATTTAACTTCATTGTTCAAAGATTAAGGCAGAAAATTAAACAAAGGCTTATTTCAGGTGAATTTGGTGGAATAAAGAAAATCACTTTTATTGGTCATTGGCCAAGGTATGCGTCGTATTTTAAGCGGTCTCCATGGGCTGGTAAGCTTATTCTTGACAATAAGTTTGTGCTTGATTCGTGTTTTGGTAACGCAATCAGCCATTATATTCATAACATTTTGTTCTGGTGTGGTACAACAGATATTTTTTCGTGGGACCCTGTGGAAGAGGTTCGAGCAGAATTATACCGAGCGCATAACATTCAAGGAATGGATACTATATTCACGCTTGCCTCAACAGAGCATGTAAAAGATATCAGGATTGCGTTAACACATGCTTGTTCAGAAAAAACTAAGGATATTGAGAAAATATATTGTGATAATGCGGAAATTCAATTTGAAGGAAACGCACAAGGTGAAAAAGGATTTTACGCGCAATGTAAAATACAATGGAATAATGGAAAACAGGAAGTACTGGAAGAACCGTATGACAATCTCTTGCAAGATAATATCGAGTATTATGTCGATTACCTGCTCGGCAACCACCAACGGCCACTGACACTTCTTTCTGATACAGAACCATTTGTAATGTTCAATGGGCTTGTTTACGTTGCAGCAAAAAAAATTGTCCAGATACCAGAAGAATTTGTTGAATGTATCAATGTTGATAATAATGAATATTTATTGGCGATAAAAGATATCAAAAAAATTTCAGAAGTATTTATTGAAACTGGAAAATTTCCTTCAGAACAGAAAATTCAATGGGCGTACCCTGGTGGTGACGCAAAAACCAGTCAAATTAAGAACTTACACGAAGTAATATTGAACATGGCATCTTGATTCAACCGATTAAAATTGCCATTCCTATGAGTCCAAATGTATATCCCCAACCAAATGTTGCAAATTGAGGATTATAATGACTTAGGACAAATCCTGTTATTGTGATTACAAGGAAAATCACCAGTCGAATAAATTTCCATACAGTCATCTCAATTTTTCCGAATTTTGCTGCCATAGTTCCTCCTAGTTAAAATTGTTGTTTAATAAAAAAGGTAACAAAATGAGAGGAAAAAAGTTTATAATAAATCCGGGAGAGGAAAACACCATTGTTCCTGAGCTAATAGGCTCAAAAAGGAGTATGTTTTCTGCTCTCCCGGTCTCAGATAGGTTGATTGAGCAAACATGGCTCATCTTTCGCGGGAGGTTGAGACCGAGAGCAGTCCCTCTTCCAGAACACTTTAACCAGGGGGTGAAATGATGGATGAAAAGTATTTTTGTGGGATTGATGTAAGTAAAAAAAGTTTTTCTGTTGCGGTAAAAAATAGTCAGTTTCTGGTAGACAGGCAGAAGTTTAGT
>JAKPDB010000118.1 GCA_029552985.1 bacterium | reverse complement strand
ACAAAAAGAGATAAAACAATTACCTTTAACCAGGACTCTGAATTCTCCCTTATTTTGCTCTTGACAAATGGGGCAGTACAATAATTGGACTGCAAGGACTATTTATAATTACATAATACTTTAAATATGTCTTATATCACTCAATATTATCGCTTTCTAGAAATAGATTTTGTATCTCTTTTTTGGAAGAAAAAAATTTTTTACCCCGTGAATCAAGAATCGACAAATTTGACATAATAGTGTTTTTGACACATGAAAAAATTTGACAAAATTTTAACAAAGGTTTTTAATTAGAAAGTTACAGATTATCCAAAAGGAGAAAAAAGAGTGGATTTTGTGCCAAAAAAAGCATTCATGACAAAGGGGGTTGGCAGGGACAGAGAAAAACTTACAAGTTTTGAGCGGGCATTGAGAAATGCAGGTATTGCTCAATTCAATCTTGTTTCAATCTCAAGTATTTTCCCACCTCACTGCAAACTCATTTCAAAAACAGAGGGACTTTCGTATCTGAAACCAGGACAGATTCTGTTTGTTGTAATGAGTAAAAATGCAACAAACGAACCCCACAGATTAATTACCTCATCAGTTGGTCTGGCTATTCCGAAAGATCCGAACCAGTATGGTTATCTCTCTGAACATGAAAGTTTTGGTGAGACAGAAGAAAAAGCAGGTGATTATGCTGAAGACCTTGCTGCAACGATGCTTGCAACAATTTTAGGGCTTGAATTTGACCCGAACTCTTCATATGATGAAAAGAAACAAATCTGGCGCATGTCAAACCAGATCATTAAAACAACCAACATTACCCAGTCAGCAATTGGCGACAAAAATGGCCTATGGACAACAGTCATTGCTGCTGCGGTCTTCGTATTATAACAAATGAACGACGCTCTACCCTATACCTTTGGCGGAATAAAACAAATTCCTCTAAGCAGGGCAAAATTCGTCATTTTACCGGTCCCCTACGAAAGCACTGTATCATTTAAGCCAGGAACCAGGTTTGGTCCTGAGGCAATCATTTTTTCTTCAAGATTTATGGAATTGTATGAAGAAGAAACACATTCAGAACCGTATCTTGAAGGCATACTCACACCTGGTGAAATTGTTCAGGAGATTGACTCTGCTGGCAAAATGATGAAAAAAATTCAAAACACAGCAAGAAAGTTTGTAGAAAAAAATTGTTTTGTGTTCACACTTGGCGGAGAACACTCAATAAGTTTTCCACTGGTCAAAGAACATCAAAAAAAATATCCTGATTTAAAAATACTTCACTTTGACGCGCATGCTGATTTAAGAATTCAGTATGAAGGAAGCAAATTCAGCCACGCAAGCGTAATGAGAAGAATTTCTGAAATTGGCTGTGAAATTTATAGTTTTGGCATCAGAAGTATCAGCAAAGATGAGGTAGAGGATTTGAAAAAACTAAACAATGTACATATTCATTTTGCACATGAGTGCAGAAATCATGATTTTGTCAACATGGCAAAGACACTGCCGCAGGGAAATTATTACATCTCGATCGACATTGATTGTTTTGACCCTTGTTTTGTACCTGATACAGGCACTCCAGAACCAGGAGGGTTCTCCTGGTATGAGGTAACTGGATTCTTGAAAAATTTCATTAAAACTCATAATGTTGTAGGAGCAGACCTTGTGGAACTTGCACCTTCTCATCATTACTGCGCATCGGCATTTCTTGCTGCCAAACTTGTCTATAAGGTTATTGCCTACATAACCAACCGAAGAAATTCGTAAATCATTTTTCTATTGGCGGGACGTTTTTACATTCCTGCTTTTTGATAATTCTTGGTGCTGCCCATCTAACACCATTGGTAATAATTTTCAGGATATTTTTGTCGTAATAAATGGGAAATGTTTCATGCCCTGGTGAAAAATAAAATATCCTTCCATGCCCACGTTCCCAGACACAACCACTTCTGAACACTTCTCCGCCAGGATACCATGAAATAAAAATCACTTTTTCTGGTGTTGGGATATCAAATCGTTCTCCATACATTTCTGTTTCAGGAAGTTCAAAATACTCAGGAATTCCTTCTGCGATAGGATGTGAGGGTTCAATCGTCCAGATTCGCTCTTTGCCACCATCCCTCCAGTTCAATACACACGAAGTACCCATGAGCACCTTAAAAATTTTAGAAAAATGGGCTGAATGAAGGCATACAATACCCATACCTTCAAGGACACGACGGTGAACCCTTGCAACAATTTCATCTTTCACCTCATGATGAGCTCCATGACCCCACCATATTAACACATCAGTTTGCTCAAGCACTTTTTCAGTAAGTCCATGTTCTGGCTCATCAAGACATGCAAGTGATGCTTTTATATCACCCTGAGAATTCAAATGCTTTGATATTACTGCGTGCATACCATCTGGATAAATTTTCTTAATCTTCTCGTTTTGTTTTTCATGCCTGAATTCATTCCAGACAAGTACCTTAATTTTCTTTTCCACGGTTTTCTCCTTTTGAGTAGCTGACAATTACATCCGCTGCTTCTTTGAGATTTTTTACGACGAAATCTGGTCTGTAATTCCAGGATTCTGTTTCTTCTGCAGATTTTGTTTTTCCAGACAGGACAAGAATTGTTTTCATTCCTGTTTTTGCACCAAGTTCAATGTCAATGTCACTATCGCCAACAAAAAAGGTCTTGTCCCTTTCAAATGCACCATGTTCAGATATAAATTGTTCAATCATTCCTGTTTTTGGTTTCCTGCAATTACAATTGTCTTCACTTGTGTGAATGCAATAATACACCCTGTGAATGTTGATGGCATGTTTTTTCAATTCTGCCAGCATTTTTTCAGTAATATCATTGAGGTCTTGTTCTGAAAATAATCCTTTACTGACTCCTGCCTGATTTGAAACAATAACAATATCAAAAC
The DNA here is from genome assembly GCA_029552985.1 of bacterium. Classification (GTDB taxonomy): domain Bacteria; phylum Ratteibacteria; class UBA8468; order B48-G9; family DTJG01; genus DTJG01. The sequence continues at coordinate 46,585 of JAKPDB010000118.1, read as the reverse complement.
CAGCATTTGTAAGTTTTTGAAGCCCTGTTATCGCGCCTGGAAGAAATTGGAACTCATCCCATTTTTTCAAATAATCATTCGGAGTGAAAATTGATATAACGCCATCCCGGTCAAGAAATACAGGTTTCATGTTGAATAAAAAGGAAGTGTTTCTTCAAAACCCATCATGATATTCATATTCTGAACTGCCTGACCTGATGCACCCTTGATAAGATTATCAATAGCAGTCACTATTACAAACAAACGACTGTCTATTTTCCTGATTCCGATATCGCAAAAATTGGTTCCGACGATATTTTTAATTTCAGGCGAACAACCATAATCCATAACCCTGACAAAGGGTTCATTTGAATAAAATCCAGTGTACATCTGTTGTAATTGTTTTTCATCAATATCTTCAGCCAGATTCACATACATTGTTGTCAAAATTCCACAATTAACAGGGATTAAATGAGGAACAAATGTTACATCCACCCTGCAACCGCTTTTTTCAAGAATATGCTGAATTTCAGGTTGATGGCGGTGCTGACCGATTTTGTAGGCGCGACTATTTTCGTTACCTTCTGCAAAAAGAAGTGTAACATCGGGTTTTCTTCCAGCACCTGTAAAACCACTAAGAGAGTTTACAATCACCCTGCCGCTGATGAGATTTTTTTTCGCAATTGGCATCATCCCTAAAAGAGCAGACGTTGGATAACAACCTGGGTTTGCAATTAGTGATGCTTTTGCAATTTCCTTCCTGTTGATTTCAGGAAGTCCATACACTGCCTGACTCAATAGTTCTGGAGACGAATGTTTTTGATACCATTTTTCATAAATCAATGCGTCAGAAAATCTGTAATCAGCACTTAAATCAATAACCTTTTTCCCGAGAGAAAGGATTTGAGGAACAAACGACATTGAAACAACATGTGGCAACGCCAGAAAAACAATGTCGCAATTTTTTTCAACAAGTTTCCAGTCAACCTTGTTGTAACAGAAAATATCAATTGTTTTCGAAATCCTGGGATGCATTTGAGAAAGAGGCATTTCTGGTTCATCAGGAGCAACAAATCCGCAGGTAATTTTCACTTCAGGATGTAATAGCAGAATTTCAACAAGTTTCCTGCCAGCATAACCCGATATACCAAAAATTCCAGCGCGTACCATTTTTTTGTTGTCCATAAAATGCAGGAAATAGATACTGGCTTAACGTTTTGTCCACTGGAACCGTTTTCTGGCACCTTTCTGACCGTACTTTTTTCTTTCTTTCATCCGTGGGTCTCTGGTCAGAAGCCCAAATTCCCTCAATTTTGAAGTGAGGTCTGGACTGTATTTAACAAGTGCTCTGGCGATTCCCAGTTTTATTGCGTCCACCTGACCCGAAATGCCGCCGCCAAGGCTTTTCACTTCGATGTTAAACCTTCCATCAAGGTCAGTAACCTTTAACGGTTTTACAACCTCTGCCTGCTGTGTAACAAGTGGAAAATACTGCTCGATTGCTTTTCCATTAATCACGATTTTTCCGTTTCCTTCAGACATTTTCACGACAGCACGGGCTGTTTTTCTTCTACCAACCGCAATCAGTAAATTTCCTTCCATTGAATTTTGCCTCCGTCAAAATAATTTTTAGGTATGTATTTTAAGATATCTCACTCATTAAGTCAAATGACGGTTTTAACGCGGGGTAAAGATTTTTATAAATCCTGTAAATTCTGTTGTAAATGCTGCGGTTACCTGAATCCGGTATGAATTCATCTCTGGTTGAAATAAACATGTCGCAAGTTTTCTCAATAGAAGGAAACAATTTTGCCCCTGAGCCAGCAAGAAGTGCTGCACCATATGCCGGTCCTTCTTCAGAAACAAGCCGAACCATTTTTTCTCCAATGATATCAGCAAGAAGTTGAGCCCAGAATTTACTTCTGGCACCACCGCCAGACACTCTGCAATGCCCACCAAAAGGCAACCCGATTTCCTTCATGATTTCAACACTGTCTCTGAGTCCAAAACTCACCCCCTCAAGCACTGCCCTCACCATATCTGCTTTTGTCGTTTTCAAAGAAAGTCCGAAAAAGACACCCTTCGCATTGGGATCAGGATATGGACATCTTTCTCCACTCAGATACGGAAGAAATATCACACCATCAGAACCAGGAGCAGATTGCTCAGCCATTGATGTAAGAATTTCATATGGATCTCTGTTTTCTTTTTTCGCCTGCTCTATCTCCTGTTTTCCAAGCGTATCCCTGAACCACCTAAAAGAACCACCAGCAGAAAGCATTACCCCCATTAAATGCCATTTTCCAGGCACAGCATGGCAAAATGTGTGTAATCTGCCACAAGGGTCAACAAATGGCTTTTCAGAAAATGCAAACACAACTCCACTTGTTCCCAGAGATATAGAAATCAATTTTTCTTTTGTAATGCCAGTACCAATGGCTCCTGCTGCCTGGTCTCCAGCACCAGCAACCACTGGAGTACCTTGTGGAATTCCTGTAAGTTTTTCTGTTTCCTGAGAAGTTTTTGCTGTTATCTCAACTGATTCATAACAGGCAGGAAACCAGTGAAGTGGTAATTTAAGTGCATCAAGAATTTCATTTGACCATGCTCTTTTTTTCACATCAAACAAACTTGTTCCTGATGCATCTGACACATCTGTGGCAAACTCACCTGTCAGTTTGAATCTAATATAGTCCTTTGGCAGAAGAACCCTTTTAATTTTTTTGAAAATATCCGGATGATTGTTTTTTAGCCAGAGGATTTTTGGTGCCTGAAAACCCGTTAATACTGGATTACACGTAATTTCAAATACTCTATCTTTGCCAACAATTTCATTGATCTCGTCACATTCTCTGGCTGTACGTTGGTCACACCACAACATCGCTGGATATAACACTTCACCATGTTCGTCAAGAAACACAGAACCATGCATCTGACCTGTGAGCCCAATTCCAATAATAGCGCCGGCACCAATCGTTTTCAACAGGGTTTTCAAAGAATCCACTGTTGCCTGCCACCACAGTTGAGGGTCCTGCTGAGCCCAGGTTGGCTTTGGAGTAATCAAAGGATACTGCCCAACAGTTGAAGCAATTACCCTTCCATTGTCATCAACAAGAACACTTTTTACTCCTGAAGTGCCAAGGTCAATCCCGATCACATATTTTGTCATGTTCAATTATTCTTTTGATATAGCAGGCGGATAAAGGAAGTTAAGATATCGTGTAGGCACATTACCTTTTCTTGTGTCTCCTTCGTGTACATAAATCCTGTAAAACAATTTCAGTTCCTGATATGCTGGCAGGATATAGGTGCCTGATATTTTTTTATCACCTGTGAATTCACTGAGCCCGAAAAAGTTTGCACTGAATAGTCCATAGTCTCTTATGTGCCACCAGGTTGGATATCTGAGATTTGTTGGCTGGTCAAATACTGCAATACCAACAGTCACATCATCTACAGGACCCCAGTAATCACACCATTGAGCCCTTTTGCCCCAGCACTCGATCCCATTAACTCCTCCATAAGCATTTTCTAATGTTCCCTGTTTATCTGCCTGCATTGATGGCATTACCCGAATACTTAACAATCCTGATTCTTTTGTGTCTCTGAATACAAGTTCACCTTCTGTCGCACGCAATATCACCACATGATCTATAATTCTTGCAGACGCAGGCATATTGTAAACTGTAATGATTCGTTCTTCTTCACAAATTTTAATTCTTTGATGATTGGTCCAGAAACTTTTTGCATGGAGTCTGCCAAACACTGGTCCACCTGTCAATTCCAGAAATTCCTGATGAACTGTCCATCCATGACCTTCCATTTCACTCCAGTTGTCAACACCATTGATATCTCCATGAGCAACCCAGATACCCCTGTGATGAATGTGGTCAGGTTTTTCTGGATTTTCTTCAGCTACAGGTGGTCTGAGAACAGATTTTCCCTTTACACTGATTACTGGATTTAAAAATGGTCTTGCCACATGTTTTCCGTAGTGATACGAAGAAAATAACTCTTCACCAATCATGATGTCAACAACACCCTTTTCTGGATTATCTATCATCTTTACTTCTAAATGTGATGTGGCACCCTGTTTGAATTCAAGTTCACATTTTTCATTCTTCTCAATATCTGGCAGCATCACCACAAGTTTTTTGTTTTTTTCATCATATTGAGATGGAATTTCTTTGCCACGGCAAACACACTTTGTCCTTGAGCCCTCATCACAATCAATAACAAAAGGTCCTGCAAGCCATTTCCTTGTTTTGTTTTCTATAGAAATTTTCATGCTTTCCTCCTCATGGTTGTATGAAACTGTTAACTGGATATACTAATTTTATTCATAAGTTCCACCTTGTCAAAAAATAATTGAAATATCATATCTACCCTGTCACCAATATAGAGAAAATTCTGCATCTGAAACCCAAAATTGAAATCCTAATGAAATCTCTCCTGTATCTCCTTCTGTAAGGGGAAAAAGGACACCCCTCGCATTAATCCTCTCCCTCAAGGATAGAGGAAAAATGGAAAGGGAACTCTCCCAATGAGGAGAGGAAACCCTAAACTGTTGTAAAATCCCTCTTGCATCTCCCTTGTTTACTCCCCTCTTTATAAAAGAGGGGCTGGAGGAGATTTCATCTAACCTCCCCCTCAATCCCCCTTTTGAAAAGGGGGAGAATTAGGGGGAGGAATTTTATAAAGGGAGAAAGTAAGAGAAAAATTTTTGTAAAGAGGGAAATTTTTGATAACATACTTCCATATCAATTTTGAGACAATGACTATGGCACTTGCAAGAAATTTTCATGGTTGTAAACTATACGCAAGAATACATCGTCTATACTTAATATGACAATGCAAAAGATAAAAGTAATTTTGTGTATAGCAGCGCTTGGGCTCGGACTGAATATGTGTCTTGCCTGGGAGTGTGGGAAGGCACCACCAGCAAAAGAGCCGCAGAGGATTAAAGCAGGCGAAGCGTTTCCGCCACTACCTCTGCCAGCGACTCCACTGCGAAGAAGTGAGAGAAAAAATCCACCTGCACCGCCAGTGCTTGTTGGAAAAGTGATATGCGGAACAAATGAAAGCTGGACGCGGGCAGAAAATGACATTGAAAATCTTTTGCGGCTTGCCAGTCAAAAAATCGGTATTGCTTATCAAGCCATCAAAATTGATTTAAAAAGATTTTCGTTTGACCCTGATGAAATCCCGATTCTTTATATCACCAGCGTTGAACCATTTGTTCCTGATGATAGCACAATATCGAAAATTAAGGAATATCTTGAAAAAGGTGGATTTCTTTGGATTAATGCGTCTTCAGGAAGCCCTGATTTTTTAAAAGCAATGGTTGAGTGGGTGGACAAACTCTATCCTGATAGGAACATGTATCCTGTTTATGGAAATCATCCTCTGATGAATTGTCTGGAAGATATCAGTTCAGTAGGTATGCTCAAGGACAATGTTGCATCTACAGGCAGTCCCAATTTGAGGGTCTTAAATCTTGGATGTAGAGCTGCAGTGATACTTTCGCCGTATGATCTGGGCTGTGGCTGGGCTTTACATACTCATCCCTGGGGAGCAAGATACCAGGTACAGGATGCAATCAAAATCGGAATGAACATGTTAACATATTGTCTTGGCTGGATTGAATATGGAAAACTATTCGGAATGACTCCGCTTTATGTTGAAAAAACAAAGAAAAAGGAAGGCAGACTTTATATCGGGCAGATTGTGCATTCTGGCGATTGGGACCCTCATCCAGCATCTATTGGAAAACTGCTGAAAAAAACAGGCGAACAGACGGCAGCATCTGTATTTCTTGACAGAATCGTGATTGACCTGAAAAAGGATTCCCTGAAGGACACCCCAATCTTATATATGACAGGACATTTTAATCCGAATCTATCAGAAACTGAAATAAAAAAACTCAGGGAATTTTTACTTGGAGGCGGTGCTATTATTGCTGATGCATGTTGTGGAAGTCAGGAATTTACCGATGGCTTCAGATCTCTTATGAAAAAGGTATTGCCTGAGGCGAAATGCGTAACATGGGATTCCAATCATAGAATTTACAAGGTGCCGTTCAAAATAGAAGAATTTCGTTATACTTTTCCTGAACGCAATCCACCCCTTGAGATTTATACATTCAAAGGAATCCCAGTTGTAGTTTTTTCTCCTTATGGAATGGGTAGCGGCTGGGAAGGTATTCCGAGACCATATACAAAAGAAATTGAAGCAGCCCAGGCGCAGCAGGTTGGGGTCAACATTATTACCTACCTGATGACCAATTAAAAACAAAATGAATAGTATTGAAATGCTCAAAGAACTTGAAACGGCAAGGAAAAAAATTATAGAGGAAATGCATCGTGTGATTGTGGGGCAGGATGACATCATTGAAAAAATTCTAATAGGGCTTTTTGCTGGCGGGCATTGCCTGCTTATTGGTGTGCCAGGGCTTGCAAAAACACTCATGATAAGAACCCTTTCAAAAATTCTGGAACTCAAATTTAAGAGGATTCAATTTACACCTGACCTGATGCCGTCTGATATCACAGGAATTGATATTATTGAAGAACATCCTGAATCAAGACAAAGAAATTTGAGATTTATTCCTGGCCCTGTTTTTGCAAACCTGGTGCTTGCAGACGAAATCAACCGCGCACCACCGAAAACTCAGGCGGCATTACTTGAAGCAATGCAGGAATACCAGGTCACAGTTGGAGGAAGGACATATCCGCTGGACATGCCGTTTCTTGTGCTGGCAACCCAGAACCCGATAGAACTTGAAGGAACATATCCTTTACCTGAGGCACAACTGGATAGGTTTATGCTCAGTATTTACCTAAATTATCCTGATATTGAAGATGAAAAAAAGATCGCAGAACATCATGTGCTTCAGAATTTGCCTGAAATCTCCCCTGTCCTCAATGGTGAAAAAATTATTCATTTCCAGAAACTCATTCAGGACATTCCTGTTTCGGATTTTGTTGTCGGATACGCTGTGAACCTTGTAAGAAACACCAGGCCAAATAATGGAAAATGCCCGGATTTTGTAAAAAATTATGTGAACTGGGGAGCAGGACCAAGGGCAACACAGTATCTGATTCTTGCAGCAAAAACAAGAGCGGGGCTTCGCGGGGATGTTAATGTGTCCATTCAGGATATCAAGTATGTTGCCAGCAGTGTTTTGAGACACAGGATATTCACAAATTTTACTGCTGACGCTGATGGTGTTGATTCAGAAAAAATCGTAACAAAACTTATTGAAGAAATTCCAGAATCAACATGAGAATTTTTAGCCGGTTTTTCTGTTAAACAATCCAATGGAAAAATCTGCAAAAATTTTAGACCCAAAAATCCTTACAAAATTTGGAAATCTGTCCCTCGTTGCAAAGACCATTGTTGAAGGTTTCATATCAGGACTGCATAAGAGTATTCATAAAGGAGCAAGTATTGAATTTGCTGAACATCGCCAGTATGTACATGGCGATGACCCGAAATATCTTGACTGGAAAGTGTACGGAAGAACTGACAGACTCTATGTCAGGGAGTTCAGAGAAGAAACCAACCTGAAATCTTACATCCTTCTTGATACCAGCAATTCTATGAATTATTCTTCAAAAACCGACAGCATCACAAAATTTACTTATGCCCGGTGTCTTGCAGGATGCCTGAGCTATTTAATGACAAAACAGAAGGATGCAACCGGACTGGTGGTATTTGATTCAGACATCAAAAATTTCATTAAACCATCTTCAACGAAAGCCCATTTTCATTATCTTATTAAAATCATTGAAAATCTCAAACCAGGCAAGGATACAAATATCGGAGATACTCTTCACAAAATAGCAAATCACATCAAGAGAAGAAGTTTGATAATACTGATCTCTGACCTCTTTGATGACCAGGAATCCGTCATGAGAGGACTCGCGCATTTCAGACATAAACATCATGAAATTATTGTTTTTCATATTATTGACAGGGCAGAAATGGATTTCCCTTTTGAAGGATTCAAGGATTTCATTGATATGGAAACCAATGAAAGAATCACTGTGGATGCAGCATCCATTCGCGCTGCGTATCAACGCGTTTTTAATCAGTTCACAACATTCTATCAAAGAGCATGCTCAGAAAGAGGTATCAGTTATGCAAAAACTGTGACGCAAACGCCGTTTGATTATTTCCTGTATCAATTTCTTGAACTGCGTTCACGCACAATGTGAGAAAAACCTATGGGGTTTCTTCAACCAATCTTTTTGTGGGGACTTGCAGGTATCAGTGTACCCATATTGATACATTTATTTTCAAGGAAAAAATCACCGGTTTATTTTTTCAGTACAGTCAGATTTATTAAACTCACCCATAGAAAAACCATCAGAAGACAGAAACTTGAAGAAATCCTTGTGTTACTGTTGAGAACTGTGCTTGTTGCCTGCCTGTTTATCGCGATTGCTCAGCCAGTTAGTAGAAAAACCATTCTTGCTGGAAAAGAATCTTACACTGTTTTAATTCTTGACGATTCAGCAAGCATGTCTGCAGGGCCGTCGCAAAATGTCTGGAAAAACCTTCAAAAATGTTCAGAACAAATTCTTGCCTCATTGAGAAAAGGAACCAACGTAAGTGTGGTGTTTGCCAGTGGCAGAACAATTCCATTTTCTCGCATTTACCAAGATGTGGCAAAACAAATACGGGAAAGCAAACCGGGTTTTCACGGCAATACTTTGCAAACAGCATTAAATACCGCCTGTTTTCTGCTTGAAAAAAAATCTGGATATAAAAAAATATTCATCATCACAGATTTCCAGAAATCCGCATGGGAAAAAGTCGCTTTACCAGGAAAAATCAGTGCTGATGTTACAGTAATTGATGCAGGCGAGGACTATCGCGAAAACTTGACCATCAAGGACCTTTACCCAGTACCTGGCAAAAACACCTATATCTGTGAAATAATAAACTGGGGTAAGCAACAGGTCACAACAGAACTAAATATTTCCGGCGAAAATTTTCATACTGTAAAACAGGTCAACCTTCCAGGAGAAAAAACCACTGAGGTAGAAATCAATATCGGGAATGATTGTCAATCACTAAAAGCAGAATTGGCTTATCCAGATGTTTTGAAAATTGACAACCAGTTTTATCTTCAGAGAGAAACAAGTGGTGAAAAAAAACTTCTGTTGGTGAGTTCTGACGATACCTCTCTTTTTTATACTAAATCTTCTGTTGCTTCTTCTGGTACCATTGTTGTTGACACAAAGAAAACCAATGAAATTTCTGATGTATCCTTTGAGCAATACAGGGCAATCATTCTGGTAAATCCAGAAAAAATGGAAGTTTCTGCCAAGGAAAAACTTTACCAGTACATTTTTGATGGCGGTACCCTCATCTATTTTCCCGGAGAAAGAATTGCGCCAGAAGATTTCAATAATGACTGGCTTCACAAGGGAAAAAACATCTTTATCATGCCAGCAAAACTTGATAGAAAACATGATTTTATAAAATCTGCTGGTGTTGCCTGGATTGCAACCGGCCATCCCCTTTTTACAGAATTTGGTGAACAGACATTTGATTATCTGAAAACAACAAGGTTCAATGCCTGTTATTCTGTCAGGGAAATTACTGGAGACATCCTGATGAGACTTGATAATGGCAGTGTTGCCCTGATTGAAAAAAGAATTGGAAAAGGAAAAGTGTTTCTATTTACATTTACACCGTGCCAACCATGGACAAACTTACATACCAAACCATTTTTCCCTGTTATGATGACTGTAATGATTGACTATCTCTCTGGAATCACCCATTCAGTATCTGTTGGTAATACCGTAATAGTAAAAGGTTCAGAAAATGCTGATTCTGTAAATATCATCAACCCTGAAGGCACAATAAGCATAATAAAAAACACAGGGAAAATGCCTGTTTCATATGTGCCTGACTTACCAGGGATCTGGACAGCGCAATTTATTGCAAAAGGAAATGAACAAAAACAGATGGTATCAGTCAATGTGCCCCATACAGAGGGAAATCCTTCAAAAATTTCATATGGAGAAATCAGGACAATTTTAAGAAAGACCAGAGTGAACTTCGTTAGCAGAAATAATATGGAAAAATTTATTACCATGGAGACTTCAGGCGGTAACCTGATGATGGTTTTCCTTGAACTTGCAATGGCTCTCTTAATTACAGAACTGATGTTAAGTAATCTTTTTGTTTTTTTCAAAGAAAAAGGAGCACATGCTTCGCATAAACTTTAATTGTCCGGCGCCTACCACTGTGGTGATATTGTTTTTTGCGGCAGTCATCTTTGTTACCACCCTGGCTTACACAAGACTCCTGCCCAGAAAAAGAATGCGCATGCCTCTTTTTCTTCATTTAATCGCAGTATTTCTTCTCATGTGCGCGATATTCCAGCCAGAACTTTCTCTTCACATCAAAACAGCAATAAAAAAGCCAATTGTCGTGATGATAGACAATTCCCTCAGCATGAGTACGAAAGATAAATCAGGAATCTCAAAAATTGATAGAGTTAGAGAATTCCTTGCAAAAACCAGATACCTGAAAAAATACAGACCAATTTTTTATTCTTTTGGCTCTGAACTAAAAACTCTCGCGCAAAAAGATATTCCTTTTCTCAAAGCAGACCAGCATGCCACAAAAATTGCCTCTTTGCTTTCAGACATCATTAAAACACACTCAAACAATTGTTCGGGTGTTGTGATTCTTTCTGATGGGTATGAAACCCAATACATCTTGTGGGAAGAAATGAAAAATAAATTAACTGTACCAGTTTATACTATCGGCATCGGAGAAGAATCTGCAAAAGATATTGGAATAGCCACAGTCATCACAAATTCACCTATATATGAAGGTGAGGTGCTGAAAATCAGTTCCATTATCACTCAGAAGGGTTATGATAACGAAAACGTGGTTGTTTCGCTGAAAGAAAATAAAAAACTCATTCAGGGCAAAACCATCAATCTTGCTTCAAATTTTAATCGTGTGGATTTTGAAATTCCATCTCTTTCACAGGGAGATTATGTCTATGAAATATCTGTTCAACCAGGCATCGGAGAATCAAATCTTGAAAATAATCACTGCTTCCTTCTCGCACGGGTGATTTCACCAACAATACATATTCTATATGTTGAAGGAAATCTCAGATGGGAGTATAAATTTCTTAAAAGGTTCCTTGAATCAGACAGAAAAATTGAAACCTGCAGTCTTGTCAGAATTGGAGAATCGACATTCCAGCAAATAGGTGGCAAAACCATTGATATACCACCGGATATTCTTGGCAGTGAAAAATTTCTTCAGAATTTTAACATCATTATTTTCGGAGACATTGACTTCTCGTCGTTTTCAGAAAAAGACCTGGAAAATCTGAGAAACTTTGTGGAAAAAAACGGTAGCATACTTTTTCTTGGCGGAGAAAATTTTCTCAAAGGACTCAACAGGACACCAATCAAAGAAATACTGCCTGTTAATATTACGGGAAATGAAGCATCTTTCATACAGGGTCCATTCAGGCCTTCAATTACTGAAGAAGGAAAAAATTTGACTGTTTTTGAAGATTTTCAATCACTGCCAGTTCTCGACAGGTTAAATGTTCTAAATTCTGTAAAACCAGGCGGCATTGTTCTGATTGACAACCCAGTTTCAAACAATGCACCAATTGTTGTGACAACGACTGCATTCACAGGCAGATGTGCTGTCGTTGCCACTGATTCAACATGGAAATGGTACTATGGTTCAAATGAACAGGAAAAAACTGCTTATGAGAAATTCTGGGGAAGAATCATAAGATTTCTCTGCAAACCCGAAGATTACCTAAAAATTGGTGATATCGTCCCTGAAATTTTTGTTGACAGGATATATGCAAAAGGAGAAAAGGTTGACATAAAATTTGTTTTCAAAAATCAAAACAAACATTTTAAGGCATATATCACAGGCCCTGATAATCTACCAGCAGACCTCAATATCTCGCAGGATACATGTTCTTTTGTTCCTGACAGAGAAGGCATTTATATCATCTGTGCTGAAAACGAAGGAAAAATTAACAAAAAAGAATTTGTTGTTACAAAACATGGAAGTGAAACAGAAAATATCGGTAAAGATGATATTTATTTAAAAAAACTTGCTGAAATTTCTGATGGAGAATATTTCCCAGTTGAAAATCCCGAAGGACTGGTAAATGCACTGAAACTTCGTAGAACCACAATCAACACACGGCTTGCAGTAACGGATACTTCGGAAAAATATGTCGTTTTTATAATTTTCTTGGTTCTTTCTGTGTGCTGGTTTTTAAGAAGGAGACATAATATACTATAAATAATGATTCGTCTAATGGTAAAGGAAAAGGATTATGAACGGAACACTCGACTATATCTACGGTTATCTTACTGCATACAGAAGGATTGAAAGGAAAATAAAAATCAGTGAAGTCGTATGTGTTTTCCTTTCTGCCATCTCTATGATATTCACAATATTGATATTTTTGGACAAATTTCTTCCATTTTCTTCTTTCTACGCAAATTATTACAGGGTTGCGTTTTTTTTGATTGTTTCTGGTTTTGTTGCCTGGATTTTTTACACACACTGGAAGTGTCTATATGCACCGTTTGACACAGTTGCCTTGAAGATAGAAAAAAAATTCCCGTTTTTGAACAATCTCGTTATCAATTCAGTTCAACTCAGCAGAAAAACAGGAAAATATCCTGAAATTTTTATCGAGGTGCTAAGAAAAAAGGCAGTTCAATCCCTTGCAAATTGCAATATAGAGAAGGCGATTGACAGGCATCAACTGAAAAAAAGTTTCATCGTGACGCTTCTTTCTCTGTTTTTGCTCACTGTATCTTCGGTTCTATTACCACAATCAAGCAGGAATGTCCTGCTGAAAATTCTTATGCCAGGAAAATTTACCAACAGCATTATTGTGGAGCCAGGAAACTGTTCAGTAGAACGTGGTTGCAGCATTGTCATCAGGGCAAAATTAAAAGAACCAGGTATACCAGAGATACAGATCAAAAACGGAACAACAAAAAAAGAACCAATGATTCAAGATGGACAAATCTTTGTTTACACAGTAAACGAAGTAATCACTCCATTTTCATACAGAGTCGTTTCGAATAATAAAAGCAGTGTCTGGTATGGAGTAAATGTGGTTGAAAAAACCCTTGTCAAAAAGATGAAACTCACATTTGAATATCCCAGCTATACAGGACTGAAGCCAAAAACGGTTGAAAAGGGCTTTTCTGAAATCAGCGGCCCTCAGGGAACAAAAATCACAGCAGAGTTTTACTTTAACAATCCAGCTGGAGATACATTGCTGGTTTTTGGCGATGGCACCAGCATCCCAAACAAAGGCATATCAAAGGTAAAATCTTTCAAATTTACAATCAATAACGCGACATTTTATCAAATTCATTACTACGACCCTGCAACAAAAAAGACCCTATCAAGTCCCAGAGAACGAATCACAGTCATTTTTGACCAGATTCCTTTCTGCGAATTTCTATCACCAGGCAAAGACATTGTCGCCAAATCTGGTACAGCAATCCCGTTGAAATTGAAAGTATCAGATGACTTTGGTATCAATTCTATAAGATTCAGGGTACATACAGGCGAAGGTGAAATTTCAAATAATGACAGGATTTTTTATCAAAGCGCTGGCAATGGTAGGAAGGATTTGACTGTTGATGCACTCTTGAAAGTTCCAGCCGGTTATTCAAAGATCGCATACTACGCAGAATGCACTGATTATTCATCAGCAGGTAATACCGGTCGTTCCTCAATCTATTTTGTTTATTCACCGCAAGCAGCCCCAAACAATCTTTCTACGCGCAAATCACCAGAACAAGACAATAGGCAACAAACAGAAATGGAACAGGCAAAAAAAATTCTTGAAAAGTTCATTGAGGAACAAAAAAAGGTCATTGAAGCCGCAAAAAAACTGGGAAAAGTGAAAAATGCCGCAGACCCTTCAGAATTGCAAAACCTGGCTGAACAGGAAAAAAAGTGGGCAGACATGTTACAGAAAATGGTAAATGACCTCAATAAAATTGCCCAGCAAACCCAGGGAAAATTTACTCTTTCAGATGAATTTGTTGAAATGATATCCCATCTTCAGGCAGCTAGTGATGCCTTTGCAAGGGGCAAACCGATTACAATACCGGTACAGGAATCCCAGATGGGACTTGAACTGGCAGAAGAACTGGTGGCAAATCTTGAAAGGTGGCTCGCTGAAGCGCCTGACTCAGTAAAATGGGATCTTCAGGAACCATCAAAACCAGTCCTTGCGCCAGAAGCTGAATTACCTGCAGAACTAGAAGATATTATTGGAGACCTGATTGAACAGGCAGAGGATATGACAGAAGAAATCGAAGACATCACAAGTTCATGGATGGACAGTCTTGACAAGGGAGCTGGCTGGATGGCAATGGATGGGTCTATCAGCAATATGAGCGCAAAGGGTATTACTGGAAATGTATTACCAAATCAACAGGAAATTGGTGGAAGAAGCGGCGAAGGAAGAACAGGTCGTTCCTACGGTGAAATGGTTGAGAAAACCGCCCAGGGAAAAGGAGGCAGACAAACTCCAGCCAGATTGACCCCTGATAATATTGAACCAGGACAGGTTCAGGACACAAGTGGTGAAAATCAATTAGGACCCACTGGTGGAGGAAAAGCAAGTGGCTGGGGTCCAACGGGCCTGAAGGGACCTGTTCAGGATTTGTCGTTCAGGTATGCACAACTGGCAGAAAAACAGGCAAAACTTATAGAAAAAGCGGAAAAGATGGAAAGAGAACTGAAGATACTGAACATTTATAATCCGCAGATTGAAAAATCAATTTCTGCGATGAAACAGTTCACCATACAATTAAAGGAAGGCAGATACCACAATCTTCTCACGACAAATCAAATGATTGTGACAAATCTCAAACAGGCGCAACAAGTACTTACGCACCAGGCAATTGTCCGGATAGAAAATTCAGAAAAGGTCGAGAAGAAAAGAAAGGAACTGGGAAGTATCTGGGACGAAAAAATTCCATCAGGATACGAACCTGTCGTGAGGAAATATTATGAAAACATTTCTGGCAGGTAGTGTCTTTTTTGCATCAATCTGTTGTCTATGGGGAATGCAATTTGTCCTTGAAAGTCCACAACGCACCTATCAGGAAGAAGAAACTGTTCTTCTGAATCTTACCATAATTAATGACTCAGCACAGGTTGAAAGTTACATTATTGAATTTCTCCAGCCAAGAGAAAAAAACTGGATGTTCATTGGCAATCTTCATAAACTCGAAATCAAAGATATTCCAGAAATGAAAAACTTCACCAACCACATGCCACCAGAACCAAAACCCCACAGTCCTCAGACAAACAAAAATTATAAACCTGTTGTCCTCAACCCTGGAGAATCTTATAAAATTTTGATTCCATTTTTTTATGAGTATTACCCTGTTAAATTACCAGCCACATTTAATGTCCAACTGAAATGGCTTGATGCAGTTTCAAATCCAGTAAGTTTTACAGTTCTTCCCACAAAAGGGACAAAAAAACAGGATAACATTATTGTCAATGGAGATTTTTCAGAAGGTGAGGGCAAAATCCCTTATGGATGGAAAATTCTTGATGATAGAACCTTCTGGGATTCCTCAGAAAAATTTTTAATGTACAATGTTGATAGACCCACTGCTGAAAGTGAAGGATACTGGGCGTATTCAATTTTTCATGAAGTTTCTTCTCCATCTGATTATGTGTTAAGTGTGAAAACAAAGACATCCGGACCAATCATCATTATTTTTGTCGAAGGATGGGGAATGGTTGAAGGCAGAAGACGAAGGATAGAAAGAAATGAATGTTTTTATCATCAGGCACCAGACCAAACATGGAAAACTCAGATAAGAAATGTCACGTTCAAAAATCCTGCGGTCAAATGGATGCGGCTGAAGCTATATGTTTATGGATGCCCTGGAAAGGTGTGGTTTTCAAACCTATCTATGGTTCCTGTGAAAAAATGAAAAAAGTCATTTTTTCGGTGCTTCTGTGTTTTTTCTGGATTTCTCATTCTACATTCGGGAGTGTATGGCTTGAAGGATATCAATACCGCGCCGAAATCCTTGTTCCAGAAGAAAGAGACAATGTCCCTGTGGAACATGCAGCAATTGTTAGAATATTTTGTCCTGCGAAAGATGATGGCTCTGACATCAAAATCACAGATGAAAATGGCAAACAAATAGAATTCTTTATTTCAAAAACTGGCCCTGGCAACTTTTATGAAATTTGTTTTCCTGTTTCAGGAAAAAAATACTATCTTTTCTGTGGAAAAAAAGATGCTGATACTCAACAATTAAACTATAGGCCAAAACGAGGTGTTTTACTTGAATTGTATACTATGCGCGGAGACGGTGTAGACACATGGGATAGCTGCAAAAAAATCATTGACAACAGTGTCCAGGAAAAATACTTTATCAATGCTACGTTCAGAAAAACCATTTACGATGCAAGCAATCCCATTACACAGACAGGTTATTTCGTAAGGGTCTATACAGGATATTTTTATCTTGATAAAAGAGAAAAAATTTCGTTTGGAACAACGTCTACAGGCCCATCGTTTATTCTTGTTGATGAAAAACTCATTGCATCTTGGCCAGGCAGACACTGGATTGAAGGATTTATCAGACCAGAACATTCAGGAGAAATTGAACTTGACCCGGGTGTCCACAAACTTGTGTATTATCATTTTGAATTTCCCGGATGGGTTTATGCGATCGCTGCGATGAAAAAGTCCACTGACAGGCAATTTGCACCTGTTGATGAGAAATTTTTTCTTCCTCTTTGTGAAGCGAAAATCACAGGAATTGAAAAAAATCATTCTGACATATGCGCATCATTTTTCTGGCAGAATATCAATTATCTTTACAGGGAACAATGGGAATTGGTCACATTTAAGTTTACTGATACATCCAGTGCAAAAAATGACATTGTATCCTGGCACTGGGACTTCGGAGATGGACAGACCAGCAATGAACAACATCCTGTACACACATATTTCTTGCGAAAAATTTACACTGTCACACTAACAATCACTGACAAAACAGGTCATTCTGACAGTGTATCAATGAATGTAAAGGCAGAACAGGATTACAGTATTTCAGCCCTATACCCGCGCTCCTTTAATGAATATATGAATGAATTCCATTCATTCAACAGGTCAAAACTTCCTGATGAAGAACTCTTTGCACTTGCTGGAATCTGTAATAGTTATGATAACAAAGAGATTGAGTTTCAATGTTATGATGAACTGATTAATAGAAATCTTGAAACCAGCCAGCATATCAAGGTTGCTTTTACTGCGGCTGATATTGCCACACAATTGAAAAAATATTCTGACGCTGAAAGAATTTATAAACATTTGATTGAAACAAAAAACATTCCTGAAGCAAAAATTAAACTCGGATTTGTGTATCTTGCAGCAAATAATATCGACAGCGCTGAACAACTATTCAAAATTCTTATTTCGGATAATACTGTAGACGCACAGGTAAAAAGAGCTGCCATAATTGGACTGGGTGATGTTGCAAGATACAGAGCAGATACAAAAACCGCGCTGAAATTTTACGAAAGCGCTCTCTCAGATACATCCATTGAAAAAAAATCAGGTATTTATTCTCAACAGGTTCTTTTTTACCTGAAGAAGAAGGATTTTTCTACTGCTTTAGAAAAACTTTCAGAGTGGGCAGATGAAATTCCTACCTGCAAACTTAAAGGCGATTGGTCCATCCTGACTGCAAGAGCGTATTTATTGAAAAAGGATTATGACAGTGCATTGAGGGAACTTGAAACATACCAGAAAATATGTGACAATCCTGACAATCCTTATTCAGGATGGGCAACCTACCTGAAAGGAGAAATAAATTTTGAAAAGGGTGAAAAAGAAAAGGCAAGACAAAATTTTAACAGTGTCATTGAAAACTTTCCCCAATCTCAAATATCAGACATGGCAAAGGAAAAACTTAGGGAGATGGAAAAATGAAAGAAAAACTGAAAATTGAAACACACAATGTTGACATATGTGTTGTTGGCGGTGGCATGGCTGGCATATGCGCTGCGATCTCTGCTGCAAGAAACGGTTGTCGTGTTGTTCTGATGCATGATAGACCCGTATTGGGTGGTAATTCTTCAAGTGAGTGTCGCGTCCATATCTGTGGCGCAGATAGAAACACACGAATAAAAAACATGAGGGAAACAGGCGTTCTTGAGGAACTTCGACTTGAAAATCTCAGTCGTAATCCAAACAGAAGTTATTCAATCTGGGATCTTGTGCTTTTTGAAAAAGTGAAAGCAGAACAAAATATCACTCTTCTTCTGAACTGCTCATGCTTTGATGCAGAAACAGATGCAAATATTATTGTTTCTGTTTCTGGATGGCAGACAACAACCCAGATTGTTCACCGGGTTTATGCAAAAATTTATATAGATTGTTCCGGTGATGCCATTGTTGCCCCGCTTACTGGTGCACTTTACAGAATGGGAAGAGAAGCAAGAGATGAATTTAATGAATCACACGCTCCAAAAAAATCCGATAGTAACACTATGGGAATGACTTGCATGTTTATGGCAAGAGAATATGAAACGGCTCAAAAATTTGAGCCTCCTTCATATGCATATCGCTTTGAAACATGCGACCAACTGCCTTATGGAAAACAGGGACATTCATGGTTTGAAATGGGATACTGGTGGATTGAACTTGGCGGAGAATATCATTCAATATACGACACAGAAAAATTGCGGGATGAACTGGTGAAAATTGTTCTTGGAGTATGGGACCATATAAAAAACAGGTGTCCACTGAAACACAAAGCAAAAAACTGGGCACTTGAATGGTTGCAGTTTTTACCTGCAAAAAGAGAAAGTAGGAGATACATTGGCGAATATATTCTTACTCAAAACGACATTGAATCAGAAGGAAAATTTCATGATATTGTTGCGTATGGTGGCTGGCCTATGGATGACCATCATCCCGCAGGATTTTTTTCTGTAAAGATAAAGGCTCCTTCTACGACTTTTTATCCTTCGCCTTCACCCTATGGCATCCCCTATCGCTGCCTTTTTTCAAAAAATATCAAAAATTTGATGTTTGCAGGAAGAAATGCAAGTTGTACCCATATTGCAATGAGCTCCACACGAGTAATGGGAACAGGTTGCAGCATGGGGCAGGCAGCAGGAACAGCAGCAGCAATCGCCATTAAAAAAAGTATAATGCCAGAAGGTGTATTAAAACACATTCATCTTTTGCAGCAGACACTTCTGTATGATGATGCTTATATTCCGTACATTAAACAACAAATGCCAGAATTGACACAATTGGCACGGCTCGATGCATCAAGAGGAAATCCAGAACCAGTAAGAGATGGTATCAATAGACCAGTTGGCCAACACTCACATGGATGGAACTGCCAAGAAAAGGACTGGATATCATATACTTTCCAAAAAGAAATATTGGTAAACAAGGTGACATTAATTCTTGACAGCGGTCTGAACAAATTGATTGCAATGAGCCATCTGCAAAAGGATCATCAACTAGTGACTCTACCTGATACAATGCCACGACAATTCAAAATTGACATTAAACAAAATGGTAGATGGAAGTCACTGGTGAGAATACAAAACAACAATCAGCGACTTTTCAGATGCGAAATAAAACAGAAAGCTAGCGATATACGATTTGTCCTTGAAAAAACTTACGGAGCAAAAACATCGTGTGTGTACGCATTTTATTGTGAATAATCTTTCACAGGCCAATCGCGGATCGCAAAATCAATATCACATCGCTGATGTCAATTGAACCATCATCGTTAATGTCGCAACTTACGTAATCGTTCTGCTGGAGACCTATTGCCATTCTCAAGCATATCATTACGTCAGTAATGTTAACAACTCTGTCTGCTGATGGGTCTGCCTTTTCTGCGTGTTTCAGAACAACATTGACCTGTGTCAGATTATTTTCAGATACTCCAATGTCTTCAACTACCTGTAAATAATGGTAGGGCGCTGAAAACTGAAAATTGTAAATTCCTGGAAGAAGTAACCTGAAAAATCCGCCTGTTTGCGATTCAGAAAAAACGAATGAATTGTCCGCGTCATGCCCTGGAATCTCAATTTTTGCAGTCAACGGCACCCCATTTTCACATAAAACAGTTCCACATACACCTGTGAAACTTTCTGAAATAAATTCAATCAGCGCATCCCTGTTATACTGCCAGTAAATAGAAGGTACTGGAGGCAAAAAATCTTCACTCAATTCAATTGTCACTTCCCTGCAATGCTGAAAATAATTCATATAATCCTGTCTTCCACCAGTAATTCTATACCATGCATAACCATTGGTAATTCCATTGTCAAGGTCATCAAAATATGTATCAGGCGAATACTTGTGGACTGTGTCAGCATACTGTCTGCTGACAAAAACAAACCAGGCATTGTCAGGATGCAATTTTCCCCATGTGTCCCAGGGATAATTAACAACCTCAGCGCCAGAGTGAAAGTTAGCAGATAGCACGGGTTTTACAGCAGATGCAAAGTTCATCATTGCAATTGTTTCTGGTTGATACATATTGCCATCAGGATGACTTCCTTCTACAGGATCTGGAAAATTGCGATTCAGGTCAATATTGCTGGCATTGTATCTTCTTGCTCCGAAAACATTTTCGTCTCCAGCCCAGTATGTACCATCAGGATTTGCCAGTGGATTAATCCATATTTCGCATCCATCCAGAATTTCTGTAATCACAGGATTATTCCCGTACTGAGAAACAAGGTAATCAATGAAATAAAGCAGCATCACATAACCGGTTAATTCATTCCCGTGAATGGTTGACGTAAGAAACACTTTTGGCTTGAAAAATTTGTCAGATAAGCCTGTGATTTTCACAGCAAGAATTTTCCTTCCCTGAACGCTTGTTCCAATCTCATAAAGAGCGCAAATGTGTGAATAATCTATCGCAAACTGCTGCATCATTTCAATATATTCCTGATACGTGGGGTAATACTGCCCGATTGTAGCGGTCAATGAAAATTTCAAAGCAGAATCAACATTTGCGGCAAAACCAGGATGCTGAAGAATTTCAAATGGTATGTTGAAGGATTTGAACTGGTTAAATTCTTTCTCGTTTGCATAGGCATAAACCCATTGGTCTGTTAGCCGTGAGATGGAAACAATTTTTGAAATCTCATTAACATGATTCTGACTTGAATTTTCAAACCTGAAATACACCTCGCCCATCACATGAAAATCATCGTACTCAGATTCTGCATTTGTAGAAAAAACAAAAGAAAAAAATAGTAAAAAAAATAATATAACCCTGTTTCCCATAAGAAAATGCCACAATAAAGCCATTCCAGCACCTGAAAATCTGCTTACTTTTTGTAATCTCCCTGAAATTTCAGGATTTTTTCAATTGTTTCATCGCTTATTACATGTTCCATTCTACATGCGTCATTTTGAGCAACCTTTGGAGAAACATTTAGAATATTTGTTAAAAATCCAAACACGATTTTATGCTTCTTAAGAATTTTTCTGGCTTCCTTATCACCCAATTCTGTTAATTCAACATGCCCATACTTTTCTTGTTCAATATACCCTTTTTCTTTCAAAATATTTAACGCATTTACCACGGACGGTTCTGTCACACGCAAAAATTTGCTTATTTCCTTAACTCTTACAATCCTACCAGCGTCTGTTAGAATTTTGATTGTCTCAAGATAATCTTCTAAACTTTTGGTTAACAAGAACCCCTCCGCTTCAAAAATTCAAGATTTGATAAAACAATATTGAAAATAGCCAGCCAATAAATAAAGACCAGAAAAGTGAAACTATTGCCCATTTCATTCCTATTTCTTTTTTTAAAACCAGAAATGTTGCAAGACATGGCATATATAATAAACTCATAATCATAAAGGAGTAAGCTGAAGCCGTCGTAAAATAAATTTTCAAAGATTCCATAAGATTCCCAACTCCAAATAGAATCCCAAATGTTCCAACAACAAGTTCTTTTGCATAAATCCCGAAAATCAATGCAACACTTGCCTGCCAGAAGCCAAAACCAGAAAATTTAAATAAAGGAGAAATAATACTTCCCAGTCGTCCTATGAAATTCGACTGCGCCCCATATTTAGTAGGGTCTGGAAAATAACTCAAAAACCACAGAATTAGAGCCCCTAAAAATATAATAGTTCCTGCTTTTTTCAAAAAATACTTTGTTTTTGTCCAGCTTTCAACCAGCACACCCTGCCAGTATGGAAATCTGAAAGGAGGTAGTTCTATTATCAATGGCGATGATTCTTTTTTGAAAAAAGTTGAACCGAAAAATTTAATACTCAAAATCCCGGCAATAATTCCAAATAGGTATAGCGAAAAAATTATCAGACCTTGATTTTCCTGGAAAAAAATGCCTGTAAATAAAAGATACACAGGAAGCCGCGCCGAACAACTCATAAAAGGTATCGAAAGAGAAGTGAGAATTTTATCCCTTTTATTTTCCAGAATTCTTGTTCCCATTATTGCTGGAACATTGCATCCAAAACCTAAGATCAAAGGAATAGCACTTTTACCATGAAGCCCTATTTTATGCATTAATCTGTCTGCCACTATTGCTGCCCTTGACATATATCCGGTATCTTCCAAAACTGAAAAAAAGAAAAAAAACAGAAAAATGTTTGGTAGAAACAATACCACTGAACCCACCCCTGAAACTATT
Source organism: bacterium (assembly GCA_029552985.1). Classification (GTDB taxonomy): domain Bacteria; phylum Ratteibacteria; class UBA8468; order B48-G9; family DTJG01; genus DTJG01. The sequence continues at coordinate 23,858 of JAKPDB010000118.1, read as the reverse complement.
CCATCTTTTATCAATGAGTTTATCCAGAAAGGAAAGGGGAAATTAGCGGCGATGCCTCCAAATTTTTCAAATACCACTTCTAAAAACTTTGTTGCGGGTTTACCAATGCCAAAGACAAAAGTAAAAGTTAAAAACATTATGAAAAGAAATGTCAGGGGTCCTAAAAAATTATTAGTCAAAATCCTATCAAGTTTTTCTGTAATTTCCAGTTTCAGTTCTTTCTTTTTTTCAATCAGGGCTTCCTGAACAACTCCATGAATAATTCCATACCTTTTTTCTATCAGAACCCTTTCAATCGGTTTATTAAAAAATTTTTCCAATCGCGATATCAAATTGTTTATTCTTTCGTAATTCACACTGTTGATAATTAAATTAACAAAATACTCATCTTTTTCCAGAACTTTCAGCGCCACAAATCGTTCAGGGTAAGGAAGATTCAAATTTTTCAAATAATTGATAATTTCTGAAATAGCGCTTTCAATTTCATCACCATAGTTAGAAATAAAACATTCTGAAGAAACCGGTTCCTTGCATTTTCTATAAATTGCTTCTTTTAAATCTTCAAATCCAATATTCTTATTCCCTATTGTTTTTACAAATTTAACCTTGAGCAATTTCTCAAGATGCTTGACGTCATAGTCAATCCCTTCTTTTTCTGCGAGGTCTACCATATTTAAATCAACAATGATATTTTTATTCAATTCAGAAAGCAAAATTAGAAAATACATGCTTCTTTCAAGATTTAAAGCATCTGCCATCAGAAGCAAAACATCCACCTGATTCTGGGTAAGAAAGTCAATTGCTATTTTCTGGTCCTCGCTTTCTCCTGTCAAAGTATAAGTTCCAGGAAGGTCTACCACCTTAAATTTCACTCCTTTATAAATATAGTACCCTTCCTTTTTTTCCACAGTAACCCCAGGCCAATTACCAACTTGCTGTCTTGTTCCTGTTAATGCATTAAATGTCGTGGTTTTTCCTGTATTTGGATTTCCGGCAATAGCGATAACTTTTTCTTCCATTTTTATTTAACTTTTTCTACTATTATGTCCATTGCCATACCATGTCCGATGCCGACTGTGATATTACCCTTTTTTATTATGATTGGCCCTGGACAGGATTTAATCACCTCAATAGTATCTCCTACCAATACCCCTATGTTGCACAGTTTTCTCAATTTACCTGGTTTTGTAATATCAACGATTTTATACTTGCCTTCTTCAACTTCTGACAATTTTTTCATCTTAGTCCTTGCTAAAAAATTTTGTTTAATCTAACTCTTTGCCTGTGAAATTTACTTTCGTTATTTCTGCATTTGATTGTTTGGAGTATTATAGCATACAAAAATAAATTTTTTTACCAATAATCTTGCAAATATGCTATCGCCGGCAAGAATCACCCAAACAGTGATGGCGCAATACTGTGTACTATTGATCTATCTGGCTTAATTCTTACGATCTCTTCATCTAATTTATGGTAACAAAATAATCATTTTGAAGTTGTCGGTATCATTCCTGTTATATCACTATTTTCGATTTCTGAAGCAATAACCAAACAGTTTACCTACGATATCAAAGAAATCATGTTATTGGAATAATAGATGGAGAGACGTTTCTTCCTTGTGAATTTGACCTATCTTCAGGAGCCACTATAGTTTTTGTGTCAGAATTTACCTTTTTCTATTTTCCTTCTTCCAAAAATTTTTTTGGATTAGAAAACACTTTGATTAAACTGTTACGAATTGTAAATCTTATTTCAGGTTTTCACTCTCCATGTCTTTTGTCTTTTCTTCTATCAAACCACAGATTCTGACTATAACTCCTGTTGCTTCTGAATCAGAATACGCATCAACAGATGGTATACCATCATTGGATGAACTAACGATATGAGAATCCAGAGGAATTTTACCTAAAAATGAGACATTTAATTCTTTCGCTGCTTTTTCTCCACCGCCTGATTTAAATAATTCAATGTAGTGGCCACATTGTGGACAAACAAATCCACTCATATTTTCAAGAATACCCAACATTGGAACAGATAATTGTTTAAGAAAACTCACACATTTTCTTGAATCAAGTAATGCTACATCCTGAGGTGTTGTAACAATAATCGCCCCTGTTAAATTTTTTATAAGTTGAATAACTGATAATGGTTCATCCCTGTTCCTGGTTGAGAATCAATAATTAAATAATCCAGATTTCCCCAAGAGATTTCTGCGAGAAGTTGCCTCAAAGCAACCATTTTTAAAGGTCCTCTCCATACTAATGGAGTATCTTCATCTTCAATAAAAGAAGCCATTGAAACTGCAACCAAATTTGGATTAACAGGATATGGGATAATAGAATTATCTGGCCCAACAGATAACCTTTTCCCTTCAAATCCAAGCATTTTGGCAACTGAAGGTCCGTGAATATCAGCATCAAGTAAACCGACTTTAAATCCTTTTCTGCTCAAACAAACTGCAATATTCACAGATACAAAACTTTTACCAACTCCACCTTTATTTGATAGAATTAAAATTTTATATTTAATCTGAGACATGTTTTTTGCCAATAGTTCTTCCAGCCGTTTCAGTTTCTCCTCTTTCCCTTTATTCATTTTCTCTCCCGCTATTCAGACGATTTTCACAATTCTGTTTAATAAATCCTGAAACTCTTTTTTGTATTGTGGAGATGCCTCAATCAAGGATTTACCTTTTGAATAAGCAACACCAATATCTCTCTTGTATGGTATTTTCATAAGAATTCCAATGTTTTCTTTTTTGCAGAATTTTTCAACCTCATTGTATTTTGAATCACATTTATTTATAATCACACCATAAGGAATTTTTAATTTTTTAAGAACTTCAACTGCAAGAGTCAGGTCATTCAATCCAAAGGGAGTTGGTTCAGTTATAAGAATACAAAAATCAGTCCCTTTAATTGATTCCACAACAGGACATGAAGTTCCTGGAGGACAATCTATAATAACTGTTTTATCATTTTTAATTTCTTTCTTTAAATTTCTTATTAAAGGTGGAGAGAGTGGCTCCCCTGGATTTAAAATTCCATCTATAAATTCATTATCTCCATTAAACTTTCCTTTTCTCAAAATCCCTATTTCTCTCTCCTTTTCCTTTATTGCTTTTTCAGGACAAACAATTGAACATCCTCCACATCCATGACATAATTCATAAAAAACCAGAACATCTCTTTTCAAATTAACAATAGCATGATACTCGCATATTTTCCCACATTCACCACATAAACTACATTTATTCTTATCAATTTCAGGAACAGGGATTCCAACTGATTTTTCAATTTCTATTTCTGGCTTTAAAAAAATATGTGCATTCGGTTCTTCAACATCGCAATCAATAAACTGAACATTATTTATTGATAAAGCAAGCGAAACTGAAACTAATGTTTTTCCTGTTCCTCCTTTACCACTTGCAACTGATATTTTAATATTTTTTTTCATTTTCTTCTTTCTACACTTCTATTTCCTCTCCAACCTTTATATTTAAAAAATCATCCTTATATTCCTCTTTAAACAACTCAATTCCTGTAATTCCTGTGCAGTGAGTGGCACCAACTTTTTTAATATCCCTTTTCCTAAATTCTTCAATAATAATCTCAATAATTCTTCTATCTTCTTCAATCAAGTGAAACCCACCAATAACTGCGTAAATACTCTCATCAGGAAAAAGATCCCTCACAGTGTCAATTATTTTTAATATCCCAGGATGGGCACAACCTGTAAGAATTGAAATACCATTTTTACTTTTTATTATAATTGACTGTTCTGCAATATATTTCCCTTTGTAATCTCCTTCTATTTCTCCTGTGCTAAAAACCTCTCTATTCTTTAATTCTGTAAGTCCTTCTACTTCAATGAAATTTCCACCTCCTTTCTTGACATCTTCTTTAAATTTTTCACTGAATCCTTTACATCCATAAACACTAATTCTTTTTCTAATCTTTAATAAATCCCATAATCCCCCTGTGTGGTCCCAGTGGTCATGAGAAATCACAATTTTTTCTATTTTGCCTGTGTTAATTTTTAACCCATCCAAATTATCAACAAGCCACTCTCCTTTTTCTCCTGTATCAAGTAAAATTACTTGATCAACAAGAAAAGAAATTCCCCATCCAATATGCAAATTTTTTTCATTACTGTCTTTATCGAAAACTGTAACTATTTCCATTTTCACCTCACTTTTTCTTTAAGGTATCGGACCTCGTTATTCACTTAACATTCTTGTTCCACAATTAGGACATTTCACTGTTGTACAGGGAACTCCTCTTTGATGAGGAATTTTTATTCCACAGTTTGGACATACACAATTTTTAACAGGGCCCATATGCCTTTTCCCTATCCCTCTTCCCATACCCTGTCCTCTACCAGTACCAGGTCCTTTTCCAATAGGGCCTGTCCCATCTCCAAATGGCATATTAATCACCTCCTTTCTTCTTCATTTCTTTTTCAATTTTTTCCCATATACTTTTTATTTTTTCAGTCGTTTCATTTTCAATATATTCCACAAAAGGAACTCTTTTTACAACTGATTCAATAACCTTTTCATCAAAAGAAATTTTACCAATAACTTCTATTTTTTCTTTTTCACAGTATTTTTCAATCTCTTCTGCCATCTCTAAATTTAGATCAAACTTATTTATAATAACCATACTTTTAACTTTAAAATGCTCTGTAAGTTGCAAAGTTCTTTTCATATCATGTAGTCCTGAAAGAGTTGGTTCTGTAATTATTAAGGCAATATCTACTCCTCCAATAGAAGCAATCACAGGACATCCAATACCAGGAGGACCATCAATAATAATCAAATTTTTATTTTTTCCTTTTGCTATTTCTTTTGCTTTTTTTCTTATTTCAGATACAAGTTTTCCTGAATTTTCTTCAGCAATTCCCAATTTTGCATGAACAAAAATCCCATATTTTGTTTCTGAAATATATAATTCGCCTGATAGACTTTTTTCCATTTTTATCGCCTCGACAGGACAATTCCACCGGCATACTCCACAACCCTCACATGAAATTTCATCTATAAAAATCTTCTCAAGCACTCCATTATCCTTTTTAACCTTGATCGCATTAAATTTGCATAAAGCAAGGCATTTCCCGCAATTTATACATTTTTCTTTGTCAATAGATGCCTTTTTCCCACCATAGAAATCATGTTTCTCCAGAATTTTATTATTGAGTAAAATATATAAATTTGCAGCATCAACATCACAATCGGCGATAACCTTATTATCTGAAAACGAGGCGAGACAGGCGGTAAGGACGGTCTTGCCTGTTCCGCCCTTACCGCTGATTATTACTATTTCCCTCATAATTTCATTCCTTTATCTCTGCGATTCAAGGTCTCTAATTCTTTTTTCTATTTCAGCCAGTTGCTTTCTCAAAAACTCTGCTTCTTCCTTTAAATACTCAATTTCTTCTTCAGGTGTTATATCTGGAACATAAGGCGGAATATATCCATACCACCAACCAGGCCATGCACATCTTGGTAGTCCTCCTCTTCCTATTCCAATATAAGGATAAGGAGGAGTCCAACCACGAAATCCCCGTCTCCACATATTAATCACCTCCTTTCAGTGTTTTTTCGATTTCATTTATTATATTTTCCATAATTTTTAAGTCCTTTTTTGCCCAGTGATACCAGTTTTTCAAATATTCTCTTCCTGCATCAGTAATACTATAAACTCTTCTCGCAGGCCCTGTTCCAGTTGTATCCCATGCTGAAATTACAAGCCCTGAAATCTCCATCATCCTTAAAATCCTATAGACGACCGTATGATGCAAAAATGTAATATCAATACCAAGATTTTTTAGTTTTTCCATTAAGGAATATCCATAAGTCGGTTTTTCCAGCATAACTGTCAAAATCAGTACTCCAAGTAAATCGCCTGAACCGAATGACATCCATTTACAGCCGTGTCTCCATCTCATTTTTTCTCCTATGTTCAAATTTTCCTTATTCATTATACTCACATACGTGCAAAATGTCAATAGTCGGTACAATTTCGCTAATCATAATATTGACATCGCAGAGAGTTGTCGCAATAATTCCACAGGAAGCGTTTTCTGAAGTTTCAAAGAAAGATTCCAGATAAAAAACGAGAATGTTAAAAAGGAAAAAAACGGAAAATTCCCTGAATAAAATTCAGGTGTGGATAGAGCAAGTAGGATTATTCCAAAAAAATTTGCAAGAAAACAAAAAGAATTTTATTATCATCAGTCCCTTCTTTGTAAAATAAACTACCGATTGATCATCTATCACGCCTCCTTCCTTTCCCTTCTCTTTCATTCTCCACCTTCATGGACGAGGAAAACTTTTCTCTTGGAAAAATTTGAAGTCAGAAAATTTTCCCAAAGTTTTGGAATGTCGAGTCCAGAATTTCCTTTGAAATCTTACTGTACCCTTTCTCGAAAAGAAGAGATAATTTTGGGGACCTCGTCTTCCCACTAACAGGGAATATTGATTGCAAAAATGTATTATTGGTAGAACGGTAAGAATCTTAAATAATTTTATTATGGACCCGGCCGGATTCGAACCAGCAACCAACGGATTATGAGTCCGCTGCTCTGCCCTTGAGCTACGGGTCCGTGAAATAAATTCTATCCGAATTTGAAAAAATTGTAAAGATTTTGTGATAAGAAAACAAAAAAAATGGAAATTGGGGGCGCATTTAATAAAATCCCTCTTGCGTCTTCCTTTTATAAATGGGGAAGAATAGGAATTTTTTGGAGTTTCGAGTTTGGGGTTTCTCAAAGACACCTTTCACCTTAATGTTCCCCGCAAGGAGCGAGGAAAACAGAAAACTCCACTGTGTGGTATAATTTATGTTAAGTAATTGAACCAAAAAGGGAGGAGAAGCATGGCAAAGCAACAGAAAGTAAATCCGGCGAGAATTACAAAACAGGGTGACTGGGTCACATACAGACCTGACATCAAGGTTCTTGATTGTACTATTCGCGATGGTGGATTAATGAATGACCATAAATTTGACAATGAATTCGTAAAGGCAGTGTACACAGCATGCGTGGAAGCAGGAATTGACTATATGGAACTTGGCTATAAAGCATCGAAAAAAATCTTTGCACCTACAGAATTCGGTCCGTGGAAGTTCTGCGATGAGGAAGACGTAAGAAAAATTGTTGGCGATAATGATACACCCTTGAAACTTTCTGTGATGGCTGACGCTGAAAGAACAGATTACCACCAGGATATTCTTCCCAAAAAAGACAGCGTAATTGACATGGTGCGCGTCGCAACCTATATTCATCAAATTCCTACAGCTCTCGATATGATAAAAGACGCTCATGACAAAGGATATGAAACAACATTAAACCTGATGGCAATTTCCACTGTGCAGGATAGAGAATTGAACGAAGCCCTGGAAGTCATTGCAAAATCAGAAGTAAGAGTCATTTATCTTGTTGATAGTTTCGGTGCTTTATACAGTGAACAAATAAGAGACCTGACAAAAAAATATCTAAAATACGCTAAGTCAACAGGAAAAGAGGTAGGAATTCACACCCATAACAATCAACAACTTGCTTATGCCAATACCATTGAAGCACTTATTCTTGGCGCAAGCTGGCTTGATGCAAGCATGGCAGGCCTTGGCAGGGGCGCTGGCAATTGTCAAACTGAATTACTTCTCGGTTTCCTGCACAATCCAAAGTTTCACCTGCGTCCGATACTAAAATGTATCAGAGACTGGATTGAACCATTACGTTCTCAACTGCGATGGGGATTTGATATTCCTTATATGCTTACTGGTCTATTAAACCAGCACCCCCGGGCAGCAATGAAATTTATGGCTGGAGAAAACTGGAAAGATATTGTGGAGTTTTTTGATTCCCTGGCTGAAAAAGAATAATACCCTTATATTTTAGGCCAGCGATATATTTTGCTTCCTATTTTCCTTCCAATAATTTTGTTCTTTATTCTTCTGGTGATTTTTTTCGGGTCTCCACTTGAAAACTTTTCAATATCATTCATAGTCCTTGCAAGTTGATACAGAAACCTGACCAGATTACTCATTGTCATCCTCCGTAAAGCGACTAAATTTTAGTTTTTTTATCAATTTCAGAAGATACAAATTCATCGTGAGACATCAGTTCTTCTTCCAGGTGAGTTTTCACGCTCGTGCTCCACTCAACCACCCATTTTTTAGGGTCAAGTGCATCCTGCCTCAAAATTTTTCCTTTTTCAAAAGTATTACGATGATAAACAATATCTCCTGGCTTGAACTTTGCCTTTTTTCTAAAAAACATGTTCACCTCCTCTTATTGAAAGGAAAATCCTTTTTCCTTAAACAATTTAATACAGGTATCAACAACCTGCGGATCAAAAAGAATACCACTTTTATTTTTTATTTCTGCAAGAGCTGCGTCAATGCCCAGGGCAGGTCTGTAAGGTCTGTCGTAAGACATTGTTTCGACCACATCAGCAACAGCAATAATTTTTGCCTCCTGCAAAATGTCTTTTTCTACTATTCCATCCGGATAACCAGAACCATTCAATCTTTCGTGGTGCTGTAATACAATTTTTGCAACATCCCATGGAAAAGGAATCTGTCTTAAAATTTCATAACCTATTCCAGAATGAAGTTTGATAATATTAAATTCATCTTCTGTAAGTTTTCCTATTTTCACAAGAATTTCCACTGGCACACTAATTTTTCCAATATCGTGCAAAATTGCAGAGATTCCTATTCCCTGAATAATGTTTTCTGGAAGTCCCATTTCTCTTGCTATTGCCACAGACAACTGTGCAACACGGTTTTGATGACCTGCTGTGTAAGGGTCTCTTGCTTCAACGATTTTTGCTATCGCCAGCGAAATGCCTTCTATTGTTTTTTGAAGCCGCTCATAACTCTGCTGAAGACCGATTGTTGCTAATTCTCTTTCTTTTCTCGCCCGTACCATTGTGATTCCATATCCAATATTCTCAGCAATGGCGTGGATTATAGAAAGTTCATTTTCTCCTTTGAATATGTTTTTATCTGGTGAATATATACTCAGGCAACCTATGGCAGTACCTTCAAAAACAATTGAAAATGCTGCAACAGAACGGAAACCATGTTGAGATACCAGTTTTTTCCAGGCATCTGAATAATCAGCGCTCATTATATCGTGGATAACAATATATCTATTTTCAAGCAGTGCATCAATTGATGGACAACCTTTTTGCTCTGCAATGAATAATCTTTTCAGTTCTGATAAAAAATCCAGATTATCTTCTGAACACATAACAACATCAAAATCACAGTGATCTTTTAAGACAATAAAAGAAAAACCAAGATTTGCTTTTGTCAGTTCTTTGCAGACTGAAACAAGCATTTCTCTTTCTTCCTGTTGTGTTTTTGCGACAATTTCATTGCACTCTGCATACACTTTCAAAAGACATTGAATTCTTTCGAGCTGCTGGAGGTATTGCTTCTGCTGTGTTATGTCAACAACAACTGCTGTAACACAATGTTTTTTCAAAATATCGTCGAAAATCAACCCCACAGAAACATACGCCCATACAATGGAGCCATCCTTTCTAACATACCTTCTTTCTCTTATTTCATAACCTGTAATTTCCCCTTTTGCCAGTTTCTCATATAATTGTTCAACAGATTTTCTGTCTTCGGGCGGCACAACATCAGTAAGTTTCATTTTCATTAATTCCTCATGCTCGTATCCAAGAATTTCACAAATACGTTTGTTCAATGCAATGGGTCTACCTTCAAGATCAAGAATACCCATTCCGGTTGCTACTGTATCAAAAAACCCCCGAAATCTGCTGAGAGTTGCCCTGAGATTTTGCTCCATATACACCCGTTCTGTGATATCAATCAGGCAAACAAGCAATCTTGACCAATCTTTTTCATGATCTGGTAAAATTATGGCATTGACAAGACATTCCTTCTCAATGTTTCCGCCAATATCAATCTTTGTTTGAAGTTGTTCGCACTTACCCTCAGAAAACAAACATTTGATAATTTTTGGTTCAACAATAACTGCTGGCAGTATTTCTGATATTTTTTCAATGTCTGTGGTATTAAAGAACTCAAAAATCTGCCTGTTGCTGTTTAAAATCTTGATGGATTTTTTTAAAGAATCAAAAATTTCAGGATTTTCAGCAAAATATTTTTCAATCTCCTGCGGATGTATCTTTCTAAGTTTTGTTTTTAACTGAGAACAATCTATTTCTAAAGTAGGATATGGTGAATAATCAAAAATTGTTCGAAGATGCAATTCGTTTTCACGAAGTTTGTCTTCTGCCTTTTTTCGTATCTCTTCAGCATTCAACTTTTCAATACAAAGCCCAATGTCAGAAGATACTTCAAGCAAGAGTTTTTTAATATCCTGGTTAAAAAAATATGGCTGGTCTGAATAAATATTCAATGTACCAATAATTTTTCTATTAACTTTTACAGGCACAGCAGCAGAAGAACAAAATCCATATTGTTTTGCTTTTTGCCACCACGCTTTCATTCTTTCATCTTCAAGGATATTATTGCATATGCAAACTCTTCCTGTTTGTATTGCCCGCGCAGTTGGTCCTTTACCTTCTGGAGCAAGCGGATCAAGAGAAATTTTGATATTCTTGTAATAGCTTCCTTTTTGTCTTGACCCTGCAACAGGAATAACAATGTTTTTTTCATAATCTGCAATACCGATCCAGGCAAGAACAAAGTTTCCTTCACTACAGACAATTTCACAGATTTTCTTAAATAAATCATTGGAATTTCTTGCCCTTACAATTGCCTGATTAACCTGATAAAGCATTGAATACATCCAGGTAAGATTTTCGATCTTCTGTCTTGCCTGTTTCGTTTCAGTGATGTCTCTGATAAAAGCGCCAACGCCTGTTTGTCCTGATTGAAGTTTTACAGGAAATTTCCTTGTTTCATATGTTCTACCACCAACAACTTCTTCATTGATTACCAGTTTCCCTTCTTTTATTGCCTGCTGGTCTGTCTGTCGACATCGTTTTGCTGCACTGTATTCCATCAATTCAAAGTCGGTTTTACCAAGAATTTCACTGACTGATTTTTTGAAAAATTTCGCATACGCCCTGTTCAGATGAACATATTTAAATTCTGCATCTTTAATAAAACTCATGTCATCTGTTGCATTAAGAAATGCATTCTGATTTGCAATAGTATCCCGCAACAGTTTGTATGACTGATATCTATCAATGGCTATTGCAACTGATTTTGCAAAATTTTCCAGAAATTGCATCACATCAGAAGAAAACACGGATTTTCTTTTGTCCAGACAAACAATGGCACCTGTAGAACCTTGTGAAACCCTTATCGGTACGACTGCTGCGAATAATTCTTTTCCATCCCTTTTTGTTTTTACGATGACACTTGTGGTTTTTTTACTATCTAAAATTTTTCTGACAATCTGACTTTCAGGTTTTGGTTTTTTCGCGTCTTTCAGAATGAGAAAACAATCCTGAAAATAAAAATTCTTTTTTAGAATCAAAGGAATAGAAGACACAATATCTGAAATATCTGTTGCCTGATTCAATACACTATTGGCCAGGGACAATACTTTTTGAAATAAATCCAGCTTTCTGCGATGGCTGATGTCATAAACCAGCATCTGAATCATGATAGAATCTGAAATCCTTGCTGTGCAATAAACATCAAAAGCTGTCCCATCTTTTCTGTTCAGTTTGAATTCCGCAATACCAGTATGACCTATATTATCAAGTGTTTCAAGCATATGATTGAACGATTTTCTTTCATGTTGTGGTATCAAAGTTTTGAAAGATTTGCCAATTAACTCTTGTTTCTGAAAACCTGTCATATCAACAAACATTTTGTTTATATCACAGACTTTTCCTGACATATCGCAACAAATGTATCCTGCCGGCGCTGTTTCAAAAAGTGCTCTTGCCCTTTTTTCTTTTCCAATAAGGTCCTGTTCCTTTTTTCTTTCTTCTGTGATATCCCTTCCTTCACTGATTGTCCCAATGATTTGGCCTTTGCGGTCTTTCAACACTGCATTGCGCCAGGCAATCAATCTTTCTCCGGTTCTTGTCAATACAGGATTTTCAAAGTATCTTCTCAATATCTTTTTTCCTGAAACAAGTTCATTGAAAAATTCCTTCATCTCTTTTCTAAATCTTTCAGGAATAAAGGTATCAAAATATTTTTTGCCAATAATTTCTTTTTCCGAATAGCCAAGTATCTTGCATCCCTTTTTGTTAATTTTCAGGACTGACTGGTCCTTTCCCAGAACAATAAGCATCGTATCAACAAAGTCAAAATAAACCTTTGGATCATCGAGTGATTTGAGAATTTTTTCTTCAATCAGGTATTCTTTTCTGATTTTTTCGAAAATCGAGGACTTACTGGATATTGCATTTGAATTTTTTTTACTCTGTTTTTTCATTATCCCCCCGTGTAAAAAAATAATACCCTTTTAATGGAAAAAAATCAATAGAAGTTTTGCGAATTTCTTATTTTTTGTGTAGAATTTCAGTAAATTTTCGTAAAAAGGCAATATATGACAAAACAAAGAATCATTGTCCTTGGTGTGGTGGTGGTACTGATTTCGATGATATCTTTTCTTTGTATCTTCACATATTACAGAATTTCATTACCTGTCTCTAAACTGAAGAAAGAAGCCACAAAATACCAGTTCTACAAGAAAAACTTTGATGAAATTCTTTTTTTTCTTAATGCCAGCGAAATAAAAAATTTAAGAGTAATGGTAAATGATTACCATGTTGAGATTGCTCAAAAACTTGGGGTCCCTGGACTGATTGATGATGAATCAGTGTATCAGGCAGCAAAAGAAGGAAAACTTGTACCACTGAAAGAAAGCAGGTACTGGAGAATAAAGGAATTAAAGGATTCTGTTGCCTATGTCACGCCTGATACCCTGAAATTGCTTAAAATCATTGGTGAAAGATTCCAGGAAAATTTGAAAAAACAAAATCTTCCTTTGTATCGTTTTACAATCAGTTCAGTGTTAAGGACTCAAAAAGCACAGGAAGCACTTGTGAGAAAAAATAGAAATGCAACGAAAAACATATCAAGTCATCAGTTTGGTACTACTGTTGACATTCTTTTTACGGAATTTGAGTACACAGCAGACCATCAATTTACATTTGCCTGCCTCAATAGATACAAAGAAAATCAAGAATTCAAGAAAAAGGAATTTGATGACCTTGCAATTACATATGGGCAATGCCTGAAAACAATACTGGCAAAGACATTACTGGATTTACAAAAAGAAGGTTTCTGTTATGTGATTTATGAAAGACGGCAACCAGTGTTTCATGTGACGATTGCTACAAAATTTTGACTATAATAATTTGCTGGCTTCAAACCTCAGATATCTGATACCTGCCTGCTGTGGTTCAATACACCATAAAACAACAAGGATTGTTCTATCGCCAAGCACAACAGCATGAGGTTCTCCAAAACTGAATAGAGTCCAGTCAGAATGCCCTGTTGCTGAATTTTTCATTGCAGGTTTTCCAGCGATGTACACTGGCTCATCACATAATACGTCAAAACTGGTTTCCCCTGGTCTTACCACTGCCAATCTTACTCCATATGGTTCGACTTTTCTCTGATTGTAAATAAAAAAAGCTCTTCCGTCATCAAGTGGCGTAAGTGCTGTAGATTGTCCCATAATTCCGGTACAACCTGTTTTCCATGTTCTTCCGTCATCGCAGGAAATAGCATAGGCATTCGGAAAATCTGTCCCATCCTTTTGATTTAATTTCCAGCAGGTGCCAAGTAACTTTCCGTCAGCAAGTTCAATGACCCATGCTTCAGCAGAAGTAGCATAAGATTCAGGAAATTTCATCATTGAAGTGGATTGCCATGACTTCCCATGGTCTTTACTGGTTAAAAGCACAACTTGATTTCGCTGTACAATAAGGCCAGGGTCAAATGTATTATAGGGACTGAAGCAGGCATGCCATAGTCCCTTTCTTGTTATACACATTGCACCAGGTGCTTCAGCAGCACAACGAAAGGGCTTTGGTATCACAAACAGGTTAGACCAATTCCTTCCATTGTCCTCAGAAATCGCGTAAACAAGTTCATTTTCTTTTAATCCCTGGGTTGCCTGGCACCAGAAACTTTCGCCACGACTATCAATTTTTGTACGCGTCCCATAAAAAAATAATTTTCCGTCAGGACTTTTGCTGATAGAGCCAAAAATACTGTATTGATTCAGATATTCTTTCCACAATAAAACCGGTTTCTGCCAGAATTTGCCATCTTTTGAATATGTAAGAAGCGGCTTGAAATCATTTATTCCAAGACCCGATTGAATCATAAAAGAGCAAGCAATCTCACCATTATCAAACACAACACACCTTGATCCGCATGCTACCGCATGGTCTGTACCTGGGTCTGCCTGATATACAAAACCTTCATCAATCAAACGAAGAAACCTATTTTTGGTCACTGATATAAAAATTTGTTTTTCAAATTCACCTTGAGCGGTTGCGATGGTTTTGACATTTTTCCCTCGTTATCAGTGTAAGTGACAAAAAGATAGAAATCAGTATCCGGCTTTAATCCCTGAATCAGAGCGCCTGAGTTTGCAATACCTGATGCAATTTTTATTGCTCCTATGCCATTAGGGTAGATAGATGCCCACACATCATATGACTTTGCATTACTTGCTTCGCCAAAATAGATGTGGCACCTTGTTCCGTCAGGCATGTGTTCAGGGTCTTCTACTTTCAGAATTTTCACTGGTGGAAGTACTCCTTCTTTTTCCATTATAGTGATGGGATTTTCAAGATTTGGAATCCCCTGTGGTACAGGCATTCGTAATTTTGAAAGTGTAATTGCCTGTTGCGTTGAGTCAAACTGATTTTCATACTCTGCATAAAGGTCTGCCATAAGCACATCCGCATTATTGGCAGGAACCAGCGTGTTTCCATAGATTACTGATGAGCGCCTTTCCACAATAATCTTTTCAAGTTTCAAAGGCAGGTCTACAATACCATCGCCGCCATAACTTCCCCACCAGCTTGTTCCAAGTTCCCTGTAACAATCGTATGGTGCACTTGATGGCAACTGAAACTTTATGTATCTCCAGCCATCGAAACAGAAGAAACTTGCGGTTCTTATGTCATCGCTGTTCCAGTCATCTTTTGTTCCAACACTAATCCACTTTTCACCTTTTGCGTCCCTTAAAACATAAACTACCCTGCCCCAGCCGCTTGCGGCATTCACCCACAATCCAAGATGACTTGCTTTTCCCGGAATTGTAATGGGTTTTGAAGGTACAACAGTTGTGTAATATGGCATCACTTTTCTATCTATTGATTGTTTTTCAAGATGAACTGATAGAGCTTTTCCACCAAATTTCTTGTCAGTTTTCACTTGCGTGATAGTCATTTCGCCGGGAAATCTTTCTATCTGAAGTTTATTTGTATTTTCATATTCAGAGTCGCGAACTTTTGAAATTTTCCAGGTGCCGTCGCCTAAATTTCCAAGTTTCACTGAAATTTTTGAGGGTGAAGTGTCGCTGTGGTCTGGTTCTCCAAGAACAAGTTCAATGGGTTTTGTCAACCCTTCAAGATAAACAGGAGCTTGCCCAATAATGAATGTCGCAGTTCCATTGTTTTCTTTCAAAATCTTGGGATTATCATTGATATCATACACTTCAACAGATTGTCCGGGGTCAAGTTTTATTGTCACAGGTCTTTTACCCCTTACAGTCCATAGCACATAAACAAGTTTTCCTGTTTTGTAGTGCCGGTATTCCTGGCAGTATGTTGAAGTACTTCCTGTTGGCACATATCTGACAAAGTTACATCTGTTGATGTGTCGGGTAAGAGTTGCATAAGAAACATAAGCAAGCTTTGGCATTGCAAGTGGAAGACGGCTGCAATATCCGCCGCCATAATGGTTTTCACCCCAGTAATTGGCGCAGTCAAAAGGAGCATTTGAACTTGCATGATTGTTTATGCCATAACCAATAAGAACAAGAAAATTCCTGGTTGCAATATTTGCCTGATCTTCAAAACTTGTATCGTAATCAGCAGATGAAATACAGGTTCCTTCAACAACAACAAGATACGGGTCTGGTTTATATTTTTTAATGTCCTGAAGAATGGGATAGAGCCGATTGAGAACCACCTGATGAACCGGTTGTTCAGGTGTTCTTTCAAATCCAGGCAAATCAAGTCCAACTCCGTCTATGAATTGTCTTGCTTCAGGGCTGAATCTCAAAAACAGGGCAGTATAGTGCGGGTCTCCGTGTGGCAGTAAAATTTTTACATCAGGCCATTGGTTTCTGACGGCTTTTGCGCCGAGCAAAAATTTTTCAAGCTGCATCTGGAATGATTTTTGTTCAGATTCAGAAAGCTGATAATCTGGCTCATTGTAGTGCGTGGGCCAGACACCATAAGTAATTGGACCAATCCCTGGCTCCGGGAAAAACAGTATGTATTCTGGTTTATTTATTGGACTTTCTTCCACCTTATACTTTTTTAATTCTTCAATCAACCATTTCTGCGTTGCTTCTGGATTTTTGGGGTCATAATATTTTGCATTTGCATACGCAAAACTATTGACATAAATAACACCTCCATCAAACGCAGCATGAGATACATAACCCAATTCTTGCGCCAACTTTCTGATTTCAGGACTTGCTGTTCTATATGTCTGCAGATTTGTTTCTGCTCCTGCCTGAGCCATAACAATCAACTCTGTTTTTAAATCAGGAGTATCATGCCCTCCTGACCAGTTCCAGTAGCCAAAAATCGGTCCCTTTCCTTCACTCCAGTTTCCTCTTTCCCTTGTATCAGGATGCAGATAGGCAAAATTTCTTGAACAAACATAAGTTTCATTTCCTGAAGAACATTTTACATTCAGGTAGTGAAGTCCATACCTTTTTGGATTCAATGGAATTTTTACAATCACGGGTTTTTTATCAGCGGACAGTGAAATTGTTTGTGATTGTTCTGATCTGTCTATACCATCATAATCTGATGTAGAAACAGTAAGTCGAACATTTTTCGGAGTATTCGTTTTATTGATGACACTTATTGTGTAAGATGGCTTCAGTGGCGCTGTCCAGACATGACCAATGGCATCTGGTTGAATATCTATGTCTGTTTTCACTGCTTCAAGTGTTGCTGCATAGATATGTACACCACTTGGAAGTCCTGCACTGTGCCAGCTGTATTCAAGGGGATCAGGATATGCCCTGTATGGTTTTACTTCTTTTGTCAGTTCAAGACCTACCCTGTCAAGGTCTGAAAACCAGTCCATTGCTCCTGGGTCAATGGGAATTACAACATGGAAAAGATTTATTTTTTGGCCATTTGAAAGTTTTACAGGATACACCTTTTCAGCACCTGATTTTGCCCAATACACAGGAACCTTGCCAGCGAAATTCATTGGATGACCTGCGTTTGGCCTATAAAACTGAGCAGTAATTACAGGAATATGATATTTTTCTCCATCAAAGGTACCGATAATATGAAGTGCCTTATATCTTGCGTAAGGGACATACATGCAGAATCTTGAACTATCTATTTTATCTGCTGAAACCCATCTTCCGCCAAATGTGCCAAAATTTGCTGCAATGTATCCTTTTATGGCTCCGAATTTCGTCCAGCTTGTGCTAAGGTCTATGTGGTCATTGCCCTTTTGAGGTGAAGGCACAATAAAAGGAATCTGTTCATTTTTCAATTTCTCTTTCAGATTTTCGATCTCACCTTTTGCAAGACCACATCCTTTTACTACTGCGAAACGATTAACAAACCCTGTGAGTTCAAGTGGAAAAAATCTTTCATCTATTTCAGACGCTTTGCTTATTTTCATATCAACAAGTTTTGCACCATAGTACATGGTTAATTTCACTGTGCCACTTCCATCAATACCTCCTTTGATACTGAACTGACCAACAAACCTTCCGTCAACATAAACCCTGTAATATGTTTTTGTAATTACAAGCCGAAGATTATGCAATGTCTCGTTTATCTTTGGCGCTGACGCAACCATCCATTCAATGTTCTTCCTTATTTCCTCAGGCCAGGACAGATTAATATCTGAAGACGACACTGCCTGAAAGTATAAAAGGCCACTTTTTGCTTTAGCAGTTTCTGGCTTGATACTAAAACTATAAGTAATGTAATTGGCATTCGCAGATGCACTTACAGAAGCATTAAATTCCTGCTTTGTTTTGTCTGGAAGCTCTGCGCAACCAGCAGATATATTAATACTTGAACCATAAGGTTTTTCTGGCTGGAGGTAAAAAGAAAAATTGTACTCACAAGGAACATTGTATATTTCTTTACCTGTAATGGAAACATACCCATCTTTTGCAGTGGCAAGAACCGGAACATTGTTTTCTTTAGTCACATTATATTTAGTTCCTGAAACCGTCCAGTTTTCAATGTTTGAGCCAAGAATTTTTTCAATATCCGTGTTATCAGCAGTAAAAGACATTGCGCAGAAAATTAATAGAAATAAACCCGCAGATAAAATTTTGTTCTTCATGATTCCTCCTTGTGTTTTCAGTATACTGTCAAAGACCTTGTTTATTCTATTTTCTCTCGTTTTCATTCTTTTCCTGACTTTCTTCCACCATTTTCGACCTATCTCTCTCTCCACTTGCGGGAAAAATTTGGAAAGAGAGGTGTATTTGAGTCCTATTTCGGTTTTCAGTAAGTTAACAATTTTGTAAAATTTTGTCAAGCGTTTGAAAAAATTTATAATTGTGTGGGGGTTCTTATGGCAAAGAAAAAAAGAGTAATCGTTGGAATGAGTGGCGGAGTTGATTCAACTGTCAGCGCGATTTTGTTGAAACAACAGGGTTATGATGTCACTGGTGTTTTCATGATGGTGTGGGATGAGAAAAATCGTGCAAACTGCGGGATGAAATCATCGTGCTATGGACCAGAAGAAAAGGAAATTGAAAATCTTGAAAAAATCAGTAAGACAATAGGAATAATAGTTCATTTTATTGATTTGAAAAAAGAATTCCACAGATATGTTCTCGATTATTTCAAAAACGAGTATCTTTCTGGAAAAACCCCAAATCCATGCGTTGTGTGCAATCGACTTATAAAGTTCCAGCTTCTGCTGGAAAAAGTTCAGCAATCAGGCATTGAATTTGATTATTTTGCAACAGGACATTACGCAAGGGTTGAATATGATGGCAACAGGTATATGTTAAAAAAGGGTATTGACGAGAACAAAGACCAGAGTTATTTCCTTTTTCTCCTGACCCAGGAACAACTTTCAAAAATCATATTTCCCCTGGGCTATTACACAAAAAAGCAGGTAAGAGAAATTGCAAAAAAATTCGCACTTGAAATTTCTGAAAAAGAAGAGAGCCAGGATTTTATTTCTGGAGATAGATTTTTCCTTTTCCAGGAAGGATTGAAATCTGGTACTATTGTGGACAAAAACGGTAAGATTCTGGGCCAGCACAGAGGAATTATCCACTATACCATCGGGCAGAGGAGAAAACTGGGAATCTCTGGCAAAAGTCCCCTTTATGTCATTGAAATAAGACCCCAAGACAATACGATTGTTGTGGGTGAAGAAAAAGACCTTTACAGAGAAAAACTGATTGCGGAAAATGTGAATTTTATAGCAATTGAATCACTTGAAAAGCCACTGGCGGTTCAAACGAAAATCAGATACAAACACAAAGCAGCTTTTTCAGTTATTTCACCGATTGAAAACAATCGTATAAGCGTGGTATTCAATGAACCGCAAAGAGCAATCACACCCGGACAGGCAGCAGTGTTTTATGATGGAGATATCGTTGTGGGCGGCGGCTTTATCGCGCATTGAAAAAAATTCTTTGAAAGCTGTTGTTTCTGAAAAATACTGGCTGTGTTTTTTCTCTTAAGTCAAACGCAATTTCAATGATTTTATTTTCCGCCTCAATCTTCAAACCCAATGCCTGATACTCTGACATTTTTCCATTTTTCTCGTCCAGCACAGGGACTGTATTTATTGCTTTGACGCGACCTGAAAAATCATAAACAGTGATGAACACTGCTGAATTTCCTTTTTTCCTTTTCATCAAAAATGGCACATTATCCTTAAGGTGATAACCAATTCCGTAACCAGTAAAAATTGAACAATCAGCATTATCAACAAGAAAAACCTTTAAAAACTTATCGTTTTGAACAAATTGATAAACAACTGGTTCAGAGACCACTAATAGTTGTTTGATGTTATTTAAGTGTTGATATCCATTTTCTTTACCCAGATTTTCAATCTTTCTGGAAGCAACATTTTCAACAATTTTCCCTCGACAATGGATAATCCAGTCCATCTGAACCTGCCTTTGCCCTTCAACAGAAAAAATATCCACAAGCAAATTTTCTGCAAGAAAAAGAAATCTTTTTAGCACAAACCCAGGATAGGCAGAATCAACCATGGCAAGACAGCCGGTATATTCTCTTTTGTCTTCAAAGTAAATCAGTGCTCCTGTGGTTGGTTGCTGATCTTTTTCATCAATAACGACTGTGTTATGGGCAATCGTTGTTCTGCACCAACTTTTATATTCAGGGACACTGTAGCTGATTCGTCCTGAATCAAGAACAAACTCCTTACCATTGGCAAATAGCACAATGTTCAGTTTATCAGGATGGCCGTGGCTATCTCCGTGTATTCCATAGTCAAGCATCACACACACCTGATTATCATTGAATGTTTTTCTCAATGCCACAACACCAATGCCTGAAAGATTTGCGCTTTTCAATTCAGTGCCTTTGCCCGCAGGATTTTCAATACCCGCATATTTTGCAAACACGCTATCTTTGAAATATCCATATGCCCAGAGATAGAATTGTCTGTAATTTTTGATTTCAACAGGATCGCTATCGTGAAATACAGGAAGTTTACCATCTGGATATGCCATCAAAATTGGTCCAAGCCACATGGATTTCAGTTTTTCATTCTTTGAAAAATCAAGTCCAGCTCTTTTTGCTGCGTCAAGTGTGTATTGAATTGCCTGCAATGCATAAAAATGATATGCAATTGTTCCTTCATACCATAAACCGTCAGATGTAATACTGTTTTCAACCTGCCACATAAGCCCATATTTTCCGTAGATACTCTCTTTCATCAACATCTCATCGCCTGTGACAAGACCGACGACTGCATACGCGGCATTAAACCATGTCTGATGATTGTTTCTGCCGCCATGAAAAATCTGATACTTCAAAATCTCCTTGGTGATATCTTTCAAAAATTGTTCAATTTTCTGCCTTTCCTGTTGAGAGATGCAAGATGCGTTTGCAACAAGGTCATATGCTGACGCAAGGTCTATTGCCGACACTGCTTCATCAAGATTTTGTGCGTATCTCCTACCACCAACAACAGCAAACGCGCCTTTTCTTCCCCATCTATCATGTCTCTGAAAGGATGGATAAAGTTTGGCAAGTTTCAAAAGATATTCTTTCACCCAGAAAGCATACTTCTCTTTTCCTGTGAATGCATAGGCAGTTGCAACAATTACAGATTCCTTATCAAGTTTGTAATTAATCACTGTGTTGTAAGCGGCATTTGTTCTGTCATCAGTAAATTGTTTCTTACAGACAGGGCAAACGTGAATACCGGTTTCAGTACATTTCAACATTGCGTCATCTGCAGGACAGAAATAATAAAAAATCCAGTCGCCTTCTTTTTCAGGAACAACCAGTGGTTGGCTGATAATTTCATCTGCCTGCTTGATTTTCGTCTGTATTTCAGAATTTTTGCTTGCATCCTTTCTTATTTCTTGAATTTCTGAATTAGTATATAAAAATGCTGGGTGTGCTGGAAATATGATGGCTTGTGCATAACAAAATGCAGAAAAACAGAAAAAACACATAAACAAAAAAAGCAATCTGTGCCTATGTTGATAAAAAAAATTTTCCATGATTCAAATTTACCATTTTCTTGAACAAACATCAAAATTGCAGAAGTTGAGAAAGATAGGAAACAGTTGGTAGTTATTCAATCGCAAGGAACAATTGAGTGAAATAAATGAAGAAGTTCATTGAGTCATAAGCGGAAATACAATTTATGTTGTAATTTTGTACCAAAACAATGCCTGGAATGAAACAACAGAAAAATTTGGTCCCTGAAGCGTTACCAGTGTGCTCAATTCATACAAAAAACTGACAAAAAATTTTTCTTGTCGTATTCTTTATAGGGTTATCTTTGGAAATAGCCACCCAAAAGTGATAGAATGTGGCTATGATAAAGGAAGCATGCCCAAGATGTTCTGGAAAGAAGTTTTGGAAGATAAGGCGTGGGAGGTTACGGTGTAGGAATTGCCGATATGAATTCAGGAAGAAAGAATACCCGTTAAATTTAAGTAGATATGAATGGAAGAAATTCTTGAAATGGTTTTTAATATCAGGAAGGATAAAGATAATAGAGGAAGAGACAGGACTAAGTGAATACAAAGTTTTAAAATGTTGTGCTCTTACAAGAAGAGAAATGAGCAAAGATATTCCTGAAGTTTTGGAAGGGGTGGTAGAAGTAGACGAGACATATATAGGTGGTCAATGGAAAAACAACAACAAAACGGAGAAGGGGAAAGGGATAAAGAGCAAAAGAGGGAGAGGAACAACGAAACAACCGGTTTTAGGGATTCTTTGTAGAGATGGGAAAGTATGGGCTACAGAGATAGAGTAAGTGGAGGCGAAGGACTTACAACCACTCATAGAAAAGCAAGTAAAGAAAGGGACAATAATTTGTTCAGACACATGGCGAGGCTATACCCAAGTAGCAACAAAGGGTATCTTGACAGATTGGTTAATCATGGGAAAGGACAGTACAGCGACGGAAAAGGGAATCACATCAACGGACTGGAAGGGTTTTGGGGGTATCTGAAAAGACAATTATCATCAAGGGGTGGAATACGGAAAGAGAAAAGGGAATTCTACCTTTCGGAATATGTTTGGAGATACAATAATAGAAAAGCAACAACCGATGAAAAGATAAATAAGCTGATTGACTTGATAAAAAAATTTGACAGGTTAAATTAACATGATAAAATATTTCCAAGAAAAAATTTAGTGGCTAAAATAGAAGATAACCCAAATATACTATAAAACGAAAATGCCATTATTTTTTTTCGGCGCTTTATTATTTCATATCCTATTTACTGGAACCGCACACGCAGGAACTCAAAACAACATCAATGAGGAAATAAAACCAGATATCACTGATGTGATATTATGCCTCAGGCAATCAATAGGACTTGACATAGCAAATATTATAATGTCAGATATGGATGGTAACGGAATAGTTGATATTGCTGATGTGATTTTGGTCTTGAAAGCGATTATCGCCTCTGAAAGTACTAAAAGATTGCCTTCTGAGAGAGAGTATCCTGAACCAGTACCTATCAGGCAAAGAGCAATCGCAGTAATCAATAACAGTACTGAAGGCACTGGCTCAATATTTTCTCTTGAACACGCACTGAAAGTTGCGGGTGTGCCTTATGTCATTGCAAACAATATCTCAAATGCGACAGGATACAGCATTATTATTACGACTTCTACCATCTCTTCAACGAGTTTTGCCAATGAAGAAAAAAATATCCTTATCAATTTTGTTGAATCTGGTGGTATCCTGATAGCACCAGGTGTAAGCGACCCCTATTTTTATCCTGTTTTTGGAATCAGTGGGAATTATCGAACCAATACAAGATATATGATGAGATGGAACGTAGAATCAGGTGATCCCACACTTAACTGGTTCGACCATCAGAATGAAAAAACAATTAGCCTGGGAAATCCACGTTATCCAAACGTCATATACACAAGGTCATACACTATAGATGGAGCAACACCGCTTGGATATTTTGATGATGGTACTGTTGCTGTAACAAAAAAC
>JAKPDB010000076.1 GCA_029552985.1 bacterium | reverse complement strand
TCTTTTGATATCCTGTTTTACCTCGTCCAGTGTTCCATGAGCAAGTTTCAAAGTATTTACCCCACCCATAATTGCTGTTTTACCCAGCAACCTTGTTTTTGCGTCTTTTACCTGTACTCCTCCCAATGGGTCAAGGGGTTCAATACAATCTACACCTGTTTCAGCCATGAGTTCAAAAAGTTGAGTACTATTTCCACATACATGAATATAAATGCAAACATCGTATTTTTTTATTTCGTCCACGAACATTTTAAAATATGGTACACAAAATTCCTTGAAAAATTCAGGACCGATCACTCCGCCAAATGTATCTCCCAGCATGATTGCATCGACTCCAAGTTTAAGCATCGCGACCGATTTTTCAATTGCAACTTTTGTAGCACGATGAAGAATTTTTTTTATAAGTTGTGGGTTTTCGATGAGGTCAATGAATGTTTGAGATTTACCTCTTACAGTTGTTGCAAATTGGACAGTTATTGGTCCAGGAGATGTTATCACAAACAGGTCTTTTTTAGCATTTTCTATTAGTTTTCCTGTTTTCTCATATTTTTCGTCTTTCAACAATGTTTCAGCATCAATTACAGGAATATTTTCAATGTCCTGTTCATTTTTTATGATGACTTTTTCATCCAGTGGTATCATCTTGCCACCACCTTTGAAATCAAGTCTTGCAATGGTTTTTCCAGTCAAAGGGTCAATCTGCCAGACATTTTCGCCGTTGTCATAGAGATTGTCAATAACTTCATGGTGTATCCAGACCCTTACACCATCAACACCGTAAAATCTTGCACATTCAATCTGAAGTTCATTAACAAGATACGGGTTTCGAATTGCTTCTATCATTGTCTTCCTGAAATCAAGGCCAAGAACTTTGATGGCATGGGGGTGACAAATCTGGGGAATTACTGGTACACAATCCGGTATACCACCCTTCATTGCAATTTTGCATCGCTGTCTTGATGTCATAATGCCTCCTTTGAGGGAAACTAATTGTCATTTATAATATACCTATAATTCAAGGTGGTCAAAATTTTCGTCACAACAGGAAAGAGCAATGGCAGACGTTTTTTTCGCCTCGGCAAAAGTACGAAAACTTGAGAGAAACGCTACACTTCCTGCGAAATTTCTCAGGCTTCTCGATAAACTTGAAATAAACAATCAAGTAGAGGAGAAAACTGTTGTTATTAAAATGCATATGGGAACTGGTTACGGGTTTACCACAATTCATCCCCTTTTTGTAAGAATGCTGGTGGATTATATCAGGCAGCATAAAGGGTCACCTTTTATCACAGATATTGTCATGCCAGATGAGAAAAGGGGTTATACTGAACAGGTAATGGGATGCAAATTTATTCCAGCAACCGGGCTTCGTGATACTGATTATTTTACTGTAAAAATTCCATCAGGATATGGTTTCCGTCAATTACAGGTTGCAGGAATTCTAAAAGTGGCAGATGTATTGATTAATTTCTCCCATGCAAAAGGTCATGGAAACTGTGCATATGGTGGAGCAATAAAAAACCTTGGCATGGGTTTTGTCACAACAAAATCAAGGATTGCCCTTCATTCTACAGTTGAATCAAAACCTTACTGGGACAAATCCAGATGTAAATATTGCGGCATCTGTATAAAAAATTGTAGAACTTCTGCTATGAAGTTTGACAACAGAAAAAAGCTTGTTATTGATTTTCACGCGTGCGTTTTCTGTGCGCGATGCGTTGCTCTATGCCCTGCACAAGCATTAAAACTTGATACTTCCAATTATGAGATTTTTGAAAGAGCCCTTGCCCTGTCAGCAAAAAAGGTTCTTGAGTATGTGAAAACTTCCTGTCATATCAATGTAATAATGGATGTGACTCCTTTTTGCGATTGTCTTGGTATGTCAAGTCCTGCTATTATTCCTGATGTTGGAATTGTTGCTTCATATGATATTGTTAGCGTGGAGAAAGCAACTCTTGATTTAATTAACAGACAAAAGTTTATCTCTGATTCTCTTCCTGGCCATCTCAGATTAGAGAAAAAGAAAGGCCATCTTTTTGAGAAAATATGGGGAAAAGACCCATATGTTCAGATCAGAGAAGCAGTGAAACTTGGTCTTGGTGAACCTGACTATACAGTCAGGGAAATTATTTGATGATTTCTATCTTTTTGATATCAATGTTGCCGTGTAATACCTGAACAAAGGGTTTATTGTTTTTGATACCAGCGATACCCCAACCACCGTCAGTACAAAAGAAAACCTTAAAATTCCGTTTCTTAAAACGCTTAAAATAAAGAGTTTTTTCCATAGCGTCATATCTGAAACCAGTATAACTTAATAAAAGTCCGTATGATGAAAGTGCTCTTCCATACCAGTGTCCACATTCGTATTCATCAAATGGATTTCTTTTTGTTCCATCATGTCTTTTCCGTGCAGTTTCAACAACATTAAGTCCTTCTTTTATGAATCCATGGGATATTAAATGACTTGCAAATTGATACTCAAAACCAGTCCAGATTTCATCACAATATATCATTGGTATGGTAGGTCTTTTTCCCTTTGGCCAGGTGCATAAGATTACACCACCATCTTTACCGAAGGCAAAACCGGGTCTCAGCAAAATTGGATGATTGGAAAGGTCTTTTCTAAAATTGTACTTATAGATAGACATCAAATGTTTTTTAATCTTTTCACTATCAAGGATTTCTCCAAGACCGCACATTTCAGCAAGCCACGCACCAAGCACACCATCAGTTAGACATCCTTTACCATATTGATACAGTGGACCTTCTTCTTTTATTATTTTGACGATTTTATCAAGTATGTATTTCGACTTCAGTTGTTCTTCATCAAATGATTCAGGCGCATTTGGATATTTCCACATTACCTTTTGTTCAAAATACTCTCCATTGAACAGTATTTTTTCAATGTAGTGTTTTGATTTTAAATATAATTGCTTGTACAGAGTAGCATCCTGATTTAAATGCTCAGCCATAATACTCGCTGCTTTTAATGCGCCTGCATAAAAGCTACAACACATACTGTCAGATCCCCAGAATTCAATATCATATGTGTTATGATGGGGGAATTTAAGATATCCATTATGTTCAGGGTCCCATGTATTAATGCAGTATTCTAAACTTTGCTTGACTTTGGGCCATAGGTTTCTCAGCCACTGGGTATCTCCAGAAATTCTCCATTCTCTGTAAATTTTCATAATTCCACCCAGTTGCCCATCTGCTGCAGCATGAAAATCATGAGTATTTTGTCTTATCGGTAATAATGCTCGGAACTGTTGGTGCCCTTTTTCATCCTGATTTTCGTTAAATTCAGTCATCCGCAAAGAACGTTCAAGTGAAGGAAAAAGATGTGCGATTGCCTGGCAGTAGTTCCACACATGGGTACATGACCCTGCACAGCATCCGCAACTTTCACAGCACCCTTCCCAGCACCATAATCTTCCGTCTGTTTGCCGCAGCACAGTTGGAGATTTCAGTATCCCAAGATTTGCTCCTATTGCATCCTTGATAATTGGGGGAATATCAGAGTTATAAAATGCAGTAGAAAATTTTCTGGTTTTTTCTTTCAATAATTCATAGTTGTCTAACCAGTATTGTGAAGATTCTTCAATGCTTTTGAATCGTGCTGAATACCATGGTTGGTAACAGGGACTTTGGTCTGTTCCCATTTTTACATCACTGAATGGTACGTACCACGAAAAAAGCACTTTTACAGTTTTGCTTTGCCTTTTCTCAAGGTCTAATTTTACATATAAACTTGCGCCTGGGATGAAATTTTGTTTGCCTTCACAACCATTTTCGCCGTTATTCAAAATATCTTTCCACAACAGTTGACGAGTGGAATATCCGCCATCTCCCTCCCAGAAAATGACAGTGGTCTTTTCATCAGGGATTTGCACGGCAAAATGGCTTTCGAGATGAGGTTCTGCTTCTTTTGGGTTCTGATAGAGGACAAAACCATTTTTAATGGAACGTGCTTTACTCTGTTGCATTTCTGTTGTAATAAGATTCTTGGAATGAAAGGAAAAAGTTCCAGATATTTTCTTTTCAGAGGTATTGGTAATCATATATTCTACTGCCGCGACCGGTAGTGAGGAATTGTCTGCGTCTACTGGGATAAAAGGACTCCATCCGCATACGTCAATTTTTATAGGTAATTCTGGATGAACAAGATTTACAACGGCAAATGGGAATTGCGATGAAAAACCTGAGATGTTACACCTGGGAAGTCCGAAATGTGTTTCTCCAAGACCATTCCCTGCCTCTGGAAGAGAGAAAGTTTTCCAGTCAGGTACTGGACCTTCAAGAATTCTCGGTACTATGTTTTTTACATTAAATGCAGCAAACATATATGATGCATACTTTTGAAAATTCGGCTTGTGTCTTAATGAAATATGGGAAAAACAGCCATTTCCATCTAGGCAAATCATTCCTGTACCAATACCTCCCATTGGAAACGAAATGTAATCAAGATTTTTCCCTTTATAAATTGACCTGTTTGTTTTTATATATTTCATTTGTCGTCTCCTGTTGTTATTTCTATTAGAAAAATATTTTAAGGCAGGGCTTGTAAATTGTCAATGCAGAGAATTGCCTCATTAATTTTCTATACGAAAATGGGTTCGTTGCCTCATTAAAGAATCGATACGAAAGTATATACTGCTGCCCATTAAGGGGAAATGAAAAATAAGGTAGAATAGAGTGGTCTGAAAGGGGGAGCATTACAAAATCGTATCCATCTTTATAAAATCACCTCATACTGCTTTCCCTCTTTGTAGAATTATCTCATACTACCCCCGCTCTTTATAAAATTACCAGATACTATCTCCCCTCTTTATAAAAGAGGGGTTGGGGGAGATTTCTTGAAATCCCTCTTGCGTCTCCCTTTTGTAAAGGGAGAAAATGTTGAAATCTATACTGCTCCCTATTAAGGGTAGATGAAAAATAAGGTAGAATAGAGTTGTTTGAAAGGGAGGCAGTACATCACCTCATACTACCCCCCTCTTTATAAAAGAGGGGCTGGGGGAGATTTTTGAAATCCCCCTCAATCCCCCTTTTGTAAAGGGGGAAATGAAGGAAGAAATTTGTAAAGGGGGAGAACGAGAGGGTAAAGAAAGTCTGGGATGGATTTGATAAATCCCTCTTGCGTCTCCCTTTTGTAAAGGGAGAATGAAAAGAGGAATTTGTAAAAGGGGGGAAAATGAGAAGAGGAATTTTGAAAAAAGGAAAAATTATACTGCTACCCTTCAGGAACGATGAATTTTGTCTATGGTCAGTGATAATGGGTCACAGCCGACATCAGGGAAATTTATAAAAGAGACATCTATTCTGGGAA
>JAKPDB010000073.1 GCA_029552985.1 bacterium | reverse complement strand
TGGTCGCAATCCCCTATCAAGCGGGTCTCATTTTCCGACAGCGGTTGTCAAAGAACAAGAAATATCAAGGGCTACAGAGCCATTTTGCGCTAATCCCCATTTTTCAGGGATGAATTTTTCATCAAAATTTTGCGCCATTTTAATTAAGTTCCTGATTTTCAATCTCTTACATCTTGCGCTAATCCCACCTTATATGATGTAGTAATCAAGATCCCTTGTAATTTCGCCTGTTCCAATGATTTCTGCCTTCTTTAAGCACCCTTCGCACAACTGGTAAAACCTTATACTATCCTGGCAACTTTCAATGATTTTTTTTAGCTGTTCCTGCAATTCAAAAAACTTTTCTTTTTCAAGGATACACTCAAACACACTGTACTGAACTCTTGCTCCGTAATTTTCAAGGACCTTTGCAACTTTGTTTCTTCTTTTATCGTCTGTTATGTCATAACTAATGACTATAAACATTTTACCTTATTAAAAATGGATTGTAAACAGTATTTTCCATTAAACTTTTTGCAAACTTTTGCGCCTGATTAAACATAATTTTTCTATACGTTAGTCGCTGTCCAGTTTCATTGTCCTGAATTTCTGTTTGCATCCTGCGTTCATATTGTTCAAAATATTTCTTCCTTGAATCTTTTGTAAGGTAAATTCCACCTTCTTCTGCCTGTTCAAAATCTTCTTCTTTCAAAATTTCTCTGTTTATCAGTTCAAGAGTTAATCTGTCGACGATTGGCTGACGGAATTCTTCAATGAGGTCGAGAGGAAGAGATGGTCTGCCATATTCAAGAGAATGAAGAAAACCAATGTAAGGGTCAAAGCCAATTCCACAAACGACTGAAAACATTTCATTGGTAATCAAAGAATAACCCAAACTTAAAAGGGAATTTATAGGGTCTGGTGGAGGTCTCTTCATTCTTCCTGAAAACTGAAAGTTTTTTCTCAGCATTTTTGCGAAGCACTCAAAGTAAACTGCGCTTGAGCGGCCTTCTACTCCTAAAACCGATGATACCTGAGTTTTTCTCATAAGTTCTGAAAGACAACTATCAAGTTCTGAAGCATTCATGGAAAAGTCAATTTCAGGATGGTTCTGTGCGTATTTAAGAATAGTGGTTTTCATGTTTTTGATTTTTCCTTCGACAAAAGTTTTTGCATAGGACAGAACAGTTTCCTGATGCTTGTGTTTTTCATATTGCTGAATCCTGAGATAGACATTTTTTGATTCAACAGGGCTTAACCTACCAATCAACCTGCCATAAAGATTGAAAAAAGAACATTCAATCCCTGACTCAAGAAGAAATTTCATTGCCTGGGTTGTGATCTGAACATTGCCGAAAATGAAAACCCTTTCAACCTTAAAATCAGGAATTTCAAGAAGGATATTGCTGTCTTTTTCTATGACGAGTTTCTTTGAATCTTTAACTAATTTTGCGCCTTGCTCAACAAGATATATTGTTGCCATTGCCGAAAATGTTAAATTTTATCCGGTAATTCAGGATATTCAACTGTTATTTTTGCTTTTTCACAGCATTGATTGATAAAGTTTTCACAGAAATTCAGCATTTTTTCCCAGTTATTTAAATCAACAGGTTCGTCTCCATGAGCAAGCTTTGAGTTATTCCTGATCCGTATGATGTTTTCAAATTCTTTTTTCTTTTCATTGAAAATTTGGCCAAATTCATCTTTCAAGTCGTAAAGCAAGATGTAATCATCTCTGAGGCCAATTTTTATTTCACCATTTTCATCCTTTTCTTGTTCCCATTTTTCTTTATCTGGCAATCTGTCGAGAGATTGTTCAAGATGTGAGGAGTCAATCTTATAGATGGTTTTTAACCTTGTTTGAGCGAATAATTCCAATGCGCGATAAAGCCGTGCAACAGCATTGTCGTAAAAACCATTCAATGCCTGCCTTTTCGCATTTTCAATAAGATCAAACACTGGCTCATACCCTGAATTTTCATTCATCTTGAGGATTTTCATAAGATACTCAAACTGCTTTTTAAATTTTGAAACGTGCTGTTTCAAAGTTTCGTAGGTTTTTTGATATTCGAAACTGTCCCAGCAAGAAAATGCCTTGCAGATAAATAACCTTTCTTGCACTTTTTGGCAAATGTCTCCTGTTAGAGTAAGACTTTGTATTTGTTGTTGAATAACTGCTGCGGCTGAGTGATAAAGATACCTGGAAATTAAAACATCTGTAATTTCAAAGATTTTGTTAACTCTTGGAAGAGTAACATCTACAAAATGTGGCATACTTTCACCGATTACTTTTATTGTATTTTGCCGCATGCCTGTGGTAAGCGAAGGGGAAATAGTGAAATCAAGCACAGACACCATCGCAACAACAGCCGTCATGGTTTTTGTGCCGCCTGTAAAATCAGCGATAATTTCATAACCATTTTTCTTGGCATTCTCTATTGTTTCACAGGTTTTCTGGTAAACAAGTTCAAAGTCGTCAGGGTTTTCAATTTCAACTTTTTCGTAAGTGCCTTTATAACCAGCCTGTTTTAATATGTTTTCTCTTGTTATCTGTTGTGAAACAACTTTCTTGCAATGAGGGCACTTAATTTCATCTTTTTCTATGATTACAAAGCCAGGTCCGTCAACTGTTGGTGAACTTGAGGCGCGCGAATTTCCTGCTGAACAGATAAAGTAAATATGGGAGACGATCTTACTATAATGCTTAATTGCCTCAACTACTGGTTTGTCTGAACCACCCACTGTGATAATGAGTGCTTTTGGCATATTGACTCCTTTTTAAACAAGCGCTGTAAAACTTACAGGCGCTTATGATTCTTATGTTATCGCTTTTTAATTCTGTCGTGGTGAAAGGCATAGGCTTATCTACCTGGCGAGTGATACTAACAAAAATCATTCGGGCTTGAATCTGGCTCAAAATTTTCTGTTCAGGATATCTCTGTATCATCTCTGAAAAATTATACCAGAGGGAAAAATTTCGGCAAAAATTTTTTCATCAGAAAAATTTCAGGAAAAATCAAGTTCACTTCTCGAGGGAAAATACGTAATTAAATCTTGGATATAGCAATCCAGCCCATAGATATCGTGCCAGAAATTAGTTTCTTTGTAGTTGGAGGCCCTTTTACTTTATGAGATTTCGGTCTATTAATCTCGTAATTTGCAATGCCACTTTCGTTGGCAAGCAAGAGAAAACTTGTTGCCCATGCTGAAGACCCCTGACCTACCCGTAAAAGAAATGTGTTTCTTGGAACTTCGGGAATTGTTTTCACGGATGATTTTTTCTCTTTTTCGTAAATTTTCCTGTAGAATTCGTCTGCGAGGGATAAAACTGTTGTTTCTGGATTTTGTAGGCTTTTCTTACCATGCCAGGTAATTTCTGTTTCGAATTGAATGCCTGGCTTAAGGATTTCATACAGCACTGGCAGTGCTCTGTTTGTTTTTGCACCCATCACTCTTGCCTGTGCGAGCATAAGTGATTGTTTGCAGGACTTCATTTCTGTGTCAGAGATATCAATCCATTGAGAAAATGCACCTTTATTATTGCCGCTAATTTCGTTTAGTGTTGTTGCGAGTAATCCTTTAAAATCGTACAGGTTTGAAACAGATTTTTCTTTCAAAACACCATACATCACTCCTGAAAGGATGCTTCCTTTTAAGGAACTGCCAGGTATAAAAACTCTGCCGGCTGATTTTACAAATTCTTTCACTTCAATTAAATTGGCATTTCTTGCGCTTTCGTGAATATCTATTTCATAAAGAATGTGTCTCAAATATAAATCACGATGTAAAATTTCTTCTGCACGGCGTTTAAATTGAGCGTTTTCGATAAAATAATTCATCTGTGGTTTAAATGCTGGATCCTGAAAAAGACCATCCATGTCAATCCTACAAAATTTGTTATCATTTATGAAATATTCAAGAGGACTGATAGCATTTCCTGAACCTATGTGAACAGGGGTAAGAACAATAATTTTAAATTTCATATTTTTTCCTCTAATGTGCACGGAACCGAAAAACACAGACCATACCTTTCAATCCTATGGACCTTAAATATTTCAGGTGTTACATCAACAATTTCGCCTGCTGGATTTCCTGGTATCACAGACCCTTCCACTATCATGCGGACTGTCTTGCGTCTTAAATTTTTCCCAATAGATGAATATATGTAACCCTTTCTCTCTATAATGTCGTAGTAGCCATTTTCAAGCAGATTGAATTCATCTTTTTTAGGATAATAGAGAGAAAGAAGGACATTGCCATTTAAATTTTCAGGTACATGTATTTCAAGTTCACTGATGGATTCGATTCTGAAGTGTCCTTTTCCCGCAGTTCTATCTCCTCCAATACCTTCATGACTCAAAAGTTGCAAAACTGCGTTGAAAGTTTTTGTAAAGCCTGTTTCCTTGAAGTCTACAAGGAAAAATAATCCTGAATCAGCAGGGAAAAATAATTCAGCAAAAAAGAAGAAATTTTCTCCAGGAGAATTGTTGAACCTGTTAATTGCAAGTCGTGGGGTATTTGCAGTGTGTAAAGGGATTTCTGGTATACTGGATTTATCCGCTATGACATCTTCAAGGGATTTTCCAAGCAACAGCTTTTCAAACTGTGACTTTTCAACATACTGGATTTTCTTTAAATCCTTCTTAACAGAAAATTTATTGAAAGGAACAGGAAAATATAGATTGTTCCCAAGATAAGGGAATGTTGATGAGATTAAAAATGGGATTTTATTACTTCTGAATCTATCCAGAAGAGTTTCTAAGGCATCGGCTCCGTAAAGTAATGAAAATGCATTGCAAAATGCAGAGAAAAGAGTATCTGAGTGAATTATTATATCTGTGGATTCTCGAAATCCCTCCCTGGTTCCAATGTGGACCGACGACAGAAATTTTAATTTGTATAAAGCGTATTTCATGACAGCTTATTAAGAATTTCTTCATAATGCTGCAATATCATTGCTGGCGTATTGAAGCCACCGTTAACTTTGTTCTGATTGGTGTTCCCATTTTCATAATCTTCAGGCCTATTCCAGTAAATTACAAGATTTTCAAATTTTACTTTGCCGTAGCCGCGAGAACCCATTCCACCAAGATAATCATGTTCAAGTAATTCCATTGCTTCAAAAATCTTTTTGAAAATTTCCTTATCATCCTGTTCGTAACATGTATAAATGATTTCAAGCGGAGAAAACCTTGCACCTGCTGGAACTCTTTCTAACTGCCTTAAACTTCTTGATAGTGCAGTACCAGTAATTCTGTCTATAGCATTTTCAACCTTGATTTCAGTCCATCGAAGTTCCAAATTTCTATGCATCTCTTCAGTTATTGAGTTTTCGTCAAGGAAAGTATCCCTTACAATGATTCTGGTTAAAGTTGGTGCGTCCTTGACTTTGTCTCCCATTATGCCCCAGATTTTGCATACCGGACAATTTTTATAGCTTTCAGGACTTTGGCAGGTATGCTTCCCATTTTCAAATTTCACCCTTTCTTTTTTTTCAATAAGTGAGCGCATTTTACCCTTTAGTGAAGAACCAGGGATATATGGCTTGCCATATGGGTCAGCAATTACTGGTTGGTCAACTCCGCCAATTTTTACACCTGTTCCTGGTCCACCAATTCTCAAACCAGTCACTACCCTTATACAACCTTTAATAACTGCTTTGCTAATGATTGGCGTTTGGTGGTTCATTGCTCCTCCTTATTCTCTTACCTGACTGTAAAATTTGTGATAACCAACTATTGCTTCAAGAAAGTTTCTGAAATTTTCGAATTTTTTGTAGTCATCGCCTATACTTCTAATTGCTATGTCAAGAATTTCTTTTAACTCTCTTATTGCATAGTTGTTTTTATCACTTCTTCCTGCGATATATGCAAGTTTTGGTCTGAGCAATTCATGTTTACGCACACCTACTGCCTTTTTGTCCATTCTCTGGACGTCGTCAAGAATGTTTCTAATCTGGGATGCAGTAAGCTTAAATTTTTTTTCTCTATCCTCTTGAGGGGCGTATTGTTTTGCCAGATTTTCTGCATATTCGTTCATAATCGTCACATTGCCATTATTGATGATTTCCATAATCTTATTTTTATCAACATTATTCATGTTCACTCCTTTGTTTGTCTTTTCTGGTTACCAATTCTGCCCATCTCACAGCCAAATTGAGCTTTGGCTGCATGTTGTAATCAGAAGAAATAAACCTTTTTCTCAATTGTTCGAGCTTTTCCTGAACTACTTTTTCTCTATGTCTTTCCATGAACCTTTTCATAGCGTAAAATATTCTCCAGATTCGTAGATATGGAATAGTTTTTCTTTCAAGTAAATCTTTTTCAATATACCCATAATTGAATATGTTCAATAATGAACGACTGACCTTGTTTTTTTCTATCAGGTTGCTTAACTCGCTTGCTACATTTTTAATGTTTTCAAACTCATCCCATCTTGCATCTGTTTCAAAAAATACAATACTGTTTTTCCCTGTGGATTCTTTTGCTTTATCAAGCGCAATTCCTGATTCTACTGCAGCACGGTAAACAGGAAAACCATCTGAAGGAGCAATAAAGATTCCTGCCGAAATAGTGATTCCCGGGTGGCATGTGTATTTTGCAAAATTCTTTTGAACTACCATAGCAAAATCAGGAATCTTTGACCAGGGTCCTATAACAAATAAATCATCACCTCCAGAATACACCACACAGCAATCTTCAAAATCTTGTTTCCTTATTTGTTCTATGCCTGAAGTAAAAAACAAATTCATCATGTAACTTAACATACTGAAACGTGAAATTGAAAGGGAATCTTTTAAGCCATCAGAAAAAATTAAACCGAGGTTGTCAACATCCATTCTGAGGGCTGCCCACTTCTTGCTTCCTTGGGCGTTTTTTGCTATGTCTTCAAGTGTTCCCTCAGGGCTATAGATTGGTATAAACTTCCAACCATCGCCTTTTTGAGACACGAAATTAGTATTGTTCACTATGTATTTGAAAGATGCGCCAGAACTGTTTTGGTTAAAATTGTAGTCATACCCCAAGGAAATTAAAAATTGCTTCCATGTTTCTTTTGAATTTACTTTTGACGGCTTACCAATATTTTTTTCAATTGCTATTATATCGGCCTTTCTTATTGAATCTGAAAGAGATTCAAAAGATTTGCACATATCGCATTTGTCCTGGTTTTCTTCAATTTCAGTACCGCATATTTCACATCCAGCAAGTTCCTTGTCTATGGAAGATGGAAATGGTGAGAAAATTGTATCATAATCAAACCCATAAGAAAGTTTTCGCCGTTTTTCAATACTCATATTCTCCTTAATTCGGTCTATAACATTATGGAAGTTATCAATCATAAATTCATTATACGATAGGGACGTCCAGCCAATAACTGAAAAGATATTTCCCGAGTGCACGGCAAACAAATTTTCACTTACCGTTTCCTTAATTTTTGTGATTTTTTCTTCAAAATCTGGCAATTTTGGTACAAGTATGGAGAAATTTCCACCACCACAATACAGCAAATTACATTCAGTAAGATTGAACTGGTCAAGAATATATCGAGCGATGGCTTCGCTTATCATCTGCAGATAAAAAGACCTGCCTCGTAAACCTTTTAATGCTCGTTTTGTTGTCACCGAATAAATAAAATCCTGTATGCCAGAAATATCTCCTGCTATTATTGCAAAATCTTTTCTTTCTATTGTCTCCAGTTTTCTTGTGAAAAAATTGTTGAGTATTGTTTCTATTTCGCTTTCCGGGACTTTTACATCATAAAGACATGTTGCGATAGCAGCAGTGGATTTCATATGATGAAAAAGAGATACATGGGGCTTATCAAGGTAGGCAGATGAAGGAACAAACATTGCATATTTCTCAATAAGTGAAAAAATATTTGTGAATAATTTGTGAAAAGGTACATTAACATTTAACAGGCCAAATTCCTTTTCACACTCATCCCAGATAAACTTGAAATTTGTTTTTTTATTGATTGCTTCGCTTTTATTTCGCACAGGGAAAAATTCCGTAATGTCTGAACCAATGGCAACTGGTGCATAATAAGATTGTTTGGCTTGATGGCCATCAAGTTTTACCTGTGAAAAAATGGAAATGAGTGGTTCGCTTGAAACCTCTTTAATTTTATCGTCTAAATTCCTCTCTTCTCTTTCCCCACTTGAAAGCCAATCAGCGAGAGTAATGATTTTATGTTCGTATTGCTCAGGTTTATGATGATATATAGCAAAGTTTGCCGCCTCGTTGAATTTTTTCAGAAATTTTTCGAAAAATTCATTTGTCCATAGAACATGATTGTGGGTAAAAAAGCCTTCCGCCTTGTTAAAAGGGCAGATATACTGTTGTAATTTTTTCGTGGTAGACGAAAGAATCTCTTTGTTCTGATAAGCTCGCTGATAGAATTTCCCAATGTCGTGTAAAAAAGCACCCAGAATTAACCAACTGCGTTTTGAATACTCACTCAAGGTCTTTTCCTTTTTACACTACTCAATTATAACATATTTTCCTAGGCCAAAGGAAGTGTTTTTTCCAACACGAATGAGTTCGCCTATTTTCAAGTAAGGTAAAAATTCCTGTATTTCTCCATAATAAGTAATCTTGCCTACCAGACCTCCAAGTTTCATTCTTATCTTTTGTCTTGTTGAATATCTCTGCCAATCGTACCATTTCAAAGACGAACACACAACTTCAACAGAAAAGGACTTTTCGATAAGTTTCTCACAATCAATATTTAGATTTTCTCCTTCTGAATAAATTTTTTTCAAAAGAGATATTCTTCTCAATAAGATTTTTATCAACAGTGGAAATGGAAGTCCTTCAACCAGATTGCCGTTTGACTTTACTCGAACAGGAGAAATGAATTCAAGGGTGATTGTATTTCCATTCCTGGCAGATGTTTTAATTTTTACTGGCTTTTTGTAATCTTTCAGCATCTGGGACTTTTCATCATAAATAATTCTGTTTGCATTTTTTATCTTTATCAGTTCAAACCTTGCTCGGTTTGGCTTTATTCCAATACCCTGGTCACCCATTGTTTTGAATGCGACAATAAGGTAAGGGAAATAATCAATGATTTTTTCAACAATAATGCAATGAAAAGAGAATAGGCTTCCCTGTTTGTAAAATGTCTGTTTTTCATAAGGGGGCTCAAGAATTACTGGAACAGGCACATTGAACGTATTATCCTTTCTTGAAACATCAACGCAAAAGATTTTTTTGTAAGCGCAATGAGATGAAATGAAACAATCATTGCAATTTTGAATTTTTTTATTGATGCAAACTGTGTTTTTCAGGGCGATTCCGAAAGCACCTCTTAATGTAGCGCCTTTAAAGGCAGGAAGTATTGCTGCATCGTGGAATTTCGTTGTCACATGAAAACTATAGACATTCAAGGAATTTTTTTCCATTATGTCTCCGTAGGCAACATAATTATGGCATTTAAAATTGCGGGTGTCAAATGTTTTTTGATTTGAAAAGATAATGAAAAGGTATATCATAGTTTGAAAAAGGGGGATCAATGGAAGAAAAAATACAGTGGTTGAATGTGAAGGAAGATGTGTTTGAAATCAAAGGGCTTGCATGGTTTGAGAAGGAAAAAATTTTCAGGCGTCTTCCTGAAAAAAGCCAGTTTCAAATTCCTCAGGCAGTGGATTATCTTGCAAACAATACTGCTGGCGCTGTTGTGAGATTCAAAACAGATTCACAATCGTTGTGGGTAAAGGTGAATTTACAAGAAGTGGTCAATATGATGCACATGCCTGCGACAGGTCATAGCGGTGTTGATTGTTATATTGGAGAGCCAAAGAAGGAAACATATTGTAGCACTGCAATTCCTGTTGCTGGAAGCCAAACATACGAAAGACAACTTTTTAAGTTTGCTGAGAAAAAAACACGACACATTACCCTTTATTTTCCGCTTTATAATGGTGTGAATGATGTCTTGGTCGGAATTGATGCGTCCGCAAAAATTGCAAGACCTGTGCGGTTTCCTGTAAAAGGCAAAATTGTTGTATATGGAACATCAATCACACAGGGTGGTTGCGCAAGTAGACCAGGTATGGCATACACAAATATTTTAAGTAGATGGCTTGGTGTTGAATTTATCAATCTGGGTTTTTCAGGTAGTGGCAAGGGAGAGCCAGAACTTGCGCATTTGATTACCATGATAGACGATGTCAGGTGTATTGTCCTTGATTATCAGGCAAATGCAGGAGTCGAGGGATATATTGCGACATTGCCAACATTCGTGAGGATTTTAAGGGAAAAATTTCAAAATATTCCGCTTGTTATTATTTCAAGACCTGCTGTTTCTGGATGGTTTTTTGACAAAAAATCCAAAAATGACTATATGAAGGGATACAGGTTCCAGGAAAAATTTGTGAAAGAACTCAGGGCAAAGGGTGATAAATTGATTTTTTCTTATTGTGGAAATAAGATTTTTGCGAAAATGTGGCAAGAATCGACTGTTGATGGCGGTCATCCAACTGACCTGGGTTTTATGACAATGGCACAGGCATTGTATCCAATAATTAAAAAGTGGGTGAATAAAAAGACATTCAAACCTTAAGAAAGCCATTCTTGTCTTTATTGGGGTTTAGAGTTTGGGATTTCAAAAAGCACCCTTCACCTTAATTTTCTTCCACAAGGGGCGAGGAAAAAAGAAAATTTTCTCTCCTTTGATAGAAAGTAGGGGTTAAAAGAAAGACGAATAAAATCAAGGCCAATGTGATATAATATTCACATTAAAATAGATAAAAATCAGTTTCTATCACACCAAAAACCAGTTTATAAGAAAAATGGCTATAAAAGCAGTGATATTTGATCTTGATGGAGTGATTTTTGATTCTGAAATTTTGCATCAGATTGCCTGGGAACAAATTTTTGATGGCTATGGCATAAAACTTGAACAAAAAGATTATGCCAGTGGCATTGGCATTTCAGATAAAGATTTTCTTGAAAAATTGAAGAAGGACAAAAAAATTCCTGAAAACATTAGTGCTGACACATTGATTGCAGAAAAACGAAAAAAACTTTTGCAGCTATCAAAAAATGGCGCAAAACTGATGCCTGGCGCTGCTGAATTTATAAATGTTATGAGCAAGGATTATGTACTTGCTGTTGCTTCAAACTCTGACATAAACTTTATCAAAAACTTGCTTGAAAGTTCAAAGTTAATGACGTATTTTGCTGTTGTTCTTGGTTATCAGGACATATCAAATCCAAAGCCAGCGCCTGATATCTACCTGAAATGCGCTGAAAAACTGAGATTACTTCCAGAAGAGTGCGCAGTGATTGAGGATTCTCCTACAGGAATAAGAGCAGCAAAAAATGCTGGCATGACCTGTATTGCGATTACATCACTACTTCCAGAAACAATGCTATCTGAAGCAGATTTTATCGTGAAAAGTTTTGACATTGAAGGGATAAGAACTTCTCTCAACTCAATCCAATGACAGAGGCATATTTTGTTTTCTTAAATGCAGTGGGGCTGATTGCATTTTCTTTTTCAGGCGCAATCAAAGGTATCATAAAAGAACTGGACCTATTCGGGATTATTTTGCTTGGAATTGTGACAGCGCTTGGAGGGGGTGCTATCAGGGATATTATGGTTCAGAAAACACCTGTCATGCTAACTGCTCCAAGTTATGTACTTTTATCCCTTGTTGGAGTCATTGCAGCAATCTCTGTGAAGGGAAAAAGAAATATTGCGGTATACACAAAAATCTTTCTTATTTCAGACGCCATTGGACTTGCTTCATTTACATCAACGGGGTCTATCATTGCATACCAAAGTGGTCTGGGAATGATTGGTATGATTGTTCTTGGAATGAGTACAGCCATTGGCGGAGGCATTATTAGGGACATTCTTGCCAATGAAGTGCCAATGGTTCTGAATAAAGAAATTTATGCAACCTGTTCATTGGCTGGATGCATTGTGTTCTGGGCGTGCTACAGGATATGCGATATTAATCTTACTTCCTTCTTTTCAATGGCAACAGTTTTTGTTTTGAGAATGCTTGCCATCAGATACAGGTGGAACCTTCCCAAATTTTCCTAAAACAGCCATTCTGGAGTAAAATAATGATGCTGATCAAGGAGATTTCTATGAATGACAGGAAAGAAATTGAAAGGCAATTTGAAATAATCAAAAGAAACACTGTGGATGTGATTGAGGAAGAAGAACTGAAGAAAAAACTTGAAAGAAGTTTATCAACAGGAAAACCACTTAGAGTAAAGTATGGGATAGACCCTACAAGCCCTGACATACACATCGGACACATGGTCGTCATCAGGAAACTTCGAGAATTTCAAAACCTCGGGCACAAGGTGTTCTTTCTCATAGGCGATTTTACTGCGAGAATTGGAGATCCAACTGGAAGAAATGAAACAAGACCAATTCTTTCGAGAGAAGAAATAAAGAAAAATTTGACCAATTACGTTGAGCAGGTCAGCAGGGTCCTTGACGTGCATAAGGCAGAATTTG
Organism: bacterium; assembly: GCA_029552985.1. Taxonomy (GTDB): domain Bacteria; phylum Ratteibacteria; class UBA8468; order B48-G9; family DTJG01; genus DTJG01. The sequence goes on along the minus strand of JAKPDB010000073.1, from coordinate 5,328 downwards.
TTTACAATGGGAACTGGTTGAGCATCCTTTCCATTGAGGAGTTTATCAAAATTGCATCCTGTTTTACTGTGGCTCAAATTCTTGAAAGGGATGACTTTTCGGCAAGGTATAAATCAGGAAAAGCCATTTACTTCCACGAATTTATGTATCCGCTTTTCCAGGGGTATGACTCGGTTGTACTTGAATCAGATATCGAAATAGGAGCGACTGAACAAAAGTTTAATCTTCTTGCAGGAAGGGCGCTGCAGGAATTTTTTGGCCAGGAAAAACAGGTTGTCATCACAATGCCAATTCTTGTTGGGACTGATGGGAAATTAAAGATGAGCAAGACCTATAAAAACCACATTCCTGTCTCTACAACGCCTGATGATATGTTTGGAAAAATCATGTCAATCCCTGATACTCTGATGCAATCATACGCATCCCTGTTAACAGACATTGACATGAAAAGTTTTCAGAGATTGGTAAAAGAAAGTCCAAGAAAGGCAAAGGCGCATCTTGCCAGAAACATCGTAAGTCAGTTTTTTGGAGAACAAGAAGCAGAGAAAGCAGAAGATACCTTTGATAGAGTTTTTAAAGAAAAGCAGTTACCTGAAGAAATCCCTATCATTGAGATAGAAGAAAAAAAGCTTGGTGGAAAAAAGGCAAACATCGTTGACATTTTGTTTGTAGCTGGACTTGTTGGGTCAAAATCAGAAGCAAAAAGAATGATACAGCAAAACGCAGTGAAAATTGATGGTCATACGATGTCTGATATTAACGCTGAAATAGAGATAAATGGAAAAATCGTAAAGGTTGGAAAAAGAAAGTTTGCAAAGATCACAATTGTATAAGGGCGCTGAAAAAGGAGCAATAAGATGGAAAGCATCAGAAAACAACTCTGTAAATACGGCAAACTTGTACTTCAAAAAAATCTTGCCGCAGGACCTGGTGGAAATATCAGTGCAAGGGATGGAGATTTTGTGTATTTATCACCAAGTGGCTTTGCCCTTGATGAAATAAAAGAAAGTCATTGGGTGAAAATTAACTTGAAAACAGGAAAACAATACGGGTCATTGAGACCCAGTTGCGAAATTTCCATGCATCTTGGATGTTATCTTGCAAGACCTGATATCAATGCTGTGATTCACACTCATCCACCAGTGACACTTGGCTTGATATCAGCAGGTGTTGAGCTGAAACCGTTTTATCCTGACTTTGTTGCAATTCTGGGAAGAGAAATACCCGTGGTTGAGTATGTGATTCCAGCAGGAGAAGAAATCAGACAGGCAGTTGTTGAACAGATAAAAAAATACAATGTGGTGCTGCTGAAAAATCACGGCGCAGTGTGTGTGGGTGCCACATTGAAAGAGGCGTTTTCCCGCGCATGGATGACAGAAGAAACATCAAAGATGCAGGCAATTGGAATGATGGTTGGGAAAATCAGATATTTTACAGAAGAAGAAATCAAAGGCATTGAAAACCTTGAGGCAGAGGATTACAGGAAAGCACTTCTGAAAAAACTGAAATAATGAATATTCGCATTCTTACTCCCTTGACAGCACAGGAAGAATTGAAAAATATTGATGTCCATCCTGAAGGCATCCATTTGATGGAGCCAAAAACCCTTCATTACTGCGTGAAAATCTCTGGAGTAAATGTAAAGCAGGCAAATGTCATCAAACAGGAAGCTTTGGCTGTTGGTGCTGATGCGGCAATTCCTTATTCTGTGTTAAACCTTGAAGATAAAATTGTTGACATCGTGATAATGGCAACTGTAAAACAATACAGGAAACTGGCTGAAAAACTTGAAAACCAGTTTTTCAACCTTAAAGAAGCAGGATATAAAATTTTGCAGGCAATTGAAAATTACCAGCATCCAAGCGCACAATTCTCTGTAAAAGGAAGACGCATTGAAATCAAAGACTTCATGATTATGGGAATTTTGAATGTAACTCCTGATTCATTTTCAGATGGAGGAAAATACTACGGAGATGTATCCATTGCTGTTGAAAGAGCTGTTGAAATGGAAAGAGAGGGCGCTTCAATCATTGATATTGGTGGAGAATCCAGCAGGCCAGGCGCTGAAAGTTTAAGCGAGGAAGAAGAAATCCAGCGGGTGATACCTGTAATAAAAAAACTAAGACCAAAAACACAGGCATTGATTTCATGTGATACCTCAAGATATTCTGTTGCGAAGGCAGCTTTAGAAGAAGGCGTAGATATTATCAATGACATTTATGCTCTCAGGCGGGATGAAAAACTGGTAAAACTTGTTGCAGAAACTGGTTGCGGACTTGTGCTGATGCATATGAAGGGAACTCCTGAGAATATGCAGAAAAACCCTTTTTATCATGACGTGATCAGCGAAATCAGCGATTTTTTCACCGAGAGAATAAATTTTGCTGTTGAAAACGGAGTAAAAACCAGTTCCATTATCATTGACCCTGGTATTGGTTTTGGGAAAAGGATTGTGGATAATCTTGAAATTATCAATAGATTAAGGGAGTTTACATGCTTTGGATTACCCATTCTTCTTGGCACATCGAGAAAATCGTTCATCGGGAAAATTTCAAACGAAGCGAATGTTGAACATCGTGTACCCGGCACCATTGCAAGTTGCATTATAGGTTATTCTGGTGGAGCGAAAATTTTCAGGGTTCATGATGTAAAAGAAGTGTTTCAGGCATTAAAGATAGCGTACGCGATCGAAAACTATGGACAATACAAGGGTTCTTGCTCTTGACCTTGGTGAAAAAAGAATCGGAGTTGCCATCAGCGACCAGTACAGGACCGTAGCACGTGGGCTTGGAACTATAGATGTTAATGGCAAAGAACATGAAAAAATCAAAGAAATCGTAAAAAAATACAATGTGGCAAGAATTGTATATGGGGTACCGCTGCGAAATGATGGTTCTTTAAGCGCACGGGCTGAAAAGATGCTTTCCTTTATCACAAAACTTAAAAACACGATTAATGTGGAATTTATTCCGTGGGACGAGAGAATGACAACTGTTGAAGCAGAAAACATTTTGCTGATGGCTGACATCAGCAGAAAAAAAAGAAAAAAAATCAGGGACAAACTCGCAGCCCAGATTATACTGCAGAGTTACCTCGACTCCCTGTATCTAAAAGATAAAGTACCGGAAGAATGATAAAAAGGATAATAAAACATTATACCAGCATAATGTCAAAACTTCTTAACGGCATTACTTTTTTCAATGGTTCCACAGTAGCCAGCTCTGACGCAGCAGATTTCATTGATAAAGAAAAGGACCTGATAAAACTGGTGGAGAGATTGAAAAAGGAAGAGGAAATTGCTTTTGACATTGAGGGTAATTCTCTTTACAGTTATCACTCTAAAATCTGCCTGATACAGATTTCAACAAGAAGCGAAAACTTCATCATTGACCCTTTGAAAATAAAAGACACTTCTATCCTGAATGAAATATTCACCAGTCCCTATATCGTAAAGGTACTTCATGGTTCTGGTTATGACATACAGATGCTCTATCACCAATCAGGTATTGTGATCAAAAATCTTTTTGACACCCAGATTGCTGCTCAGTTTCTTGGAGAAAAAAAGACAGGGCTTGCCAGTTTGATTGAAAAAAACTTTTATGTCAGTCTTGACAAAAAATATCAGAAAAGTAACTGGGCAATAAGGCCATTGTCTTTAGAAATGCTCAATTACGCAATCAGTGATACAAAGTATCTTCTGCCTCTTGCCGACAGACTAAGGGAAAGACTTAAAAAAATGCAGAGAATTTCATGGGTCATTGAAGAATGTGAAGCACTTGCCAGGTCAGTACGAAAAGAAAAAACAGGAAAAACAAAAATTATCAGAGGTGCAGGAAAAATCCCGGAGAAAAAATTGGCAATCGTGGAAGCAATCATTGAATTCAGAGATACCATTGCAAAGGAAAAAGACATTCCACCTTTCAAGGTTCTTGATAAAGAAACAATTTTCAAAATTGCTACATCCGACCATATTGACCTGAACAAAATCAAACTCTTGACATCTCATCATAGACACATTCAAAAGTATCTCCCGGAGTTGTTTGAGAAAATAAAAACATGTCCGGTCGTACCACGCAAAACGGCCCGGCATAAAAAAGTAAATCATCCTTTTTTCTCACAAAAAGCAGAAAAACTTCATCAATGGAGGCAGGCAAAAGCAGAAACACTTGGAATACAATGCCATCTTGTGTTATCCCATAATCAAATTGTTGTTCTGGCCTCATCAAACATACGTTCCTTAGAGGACATCGAAAAAATAGAATGTTTGAAAAAGTGGCAGAAACAGGAATTTGGAAAAGAAATATTTTTTTGCTGCGAAAAAATCCCGCAGGGTATAGCTCATAGGTCTTGACATGTTTGAATATAAAGGCATAGAATTTTCCTGGAACAGGAAACAGAGAAAATTTTAATCAAATACCATTATTAAAACCAAGGAGAAAAAACGTTCATTATGAACAAACCCGTCGATCATTTTTCCTTCTTGCATCAAAAATCTGAAACCAGATTTTATGCCAGGAGATTCCCATGAAAAAGATTATTTTGTTTGTCGGGATGATGTTTCTGACAGTTTCTTTGAAGGCAGCAAGTTTTTCAGTAAGTCCAGAAGTATTTTCGCCAGGGTCAAGTCCAGGGAAAAATGATTCTGTAATTATTGGTGGCACAATGGAAGATACACTTCCAGTAAATGTTTACATTTACCCAGAGGGTTCACCTACCAGCCTTATTAAAAAAATTCCTCATTCTGAATTCAACGGCTCCCAGGGAAGTATAGATAATCGTGCTATGTGGGACGGAAAGGACGATCAGGGACAAATCGTTCCTGATGGTGAGTATGGAATCAAGTTAACCAGCGGCCTCAACAAAATATGGTCAGCAGGAAACCCGCATGGTGATATGCGGGGTATGTTTGGCTCTCCGCTGGATGTAGCCATTGGTAATGATGGCAGGATTTATGTGCTTGACAACAACCGCATCCAGGTTTTTGATAAAGACAGAAGTTATCTTTTTTCCATTCAAAATCCCCCTGCCTACGAAAACGGTAAATGGGATCAGGCTATCTCCATCGCTACTTCTGGCAACCGGCTTTACCTTATGGATGCTGGCTCAAACAGCATCAAAGTTTTCGATACAGAGGGGCAGTTCATCAGGTCTTTTGGTGGGTATGGTACCGGCGATGCGAAATTTAACATCTATCCTCTCTGGGGTTATCCAGAGTTGAAAAACAATATGGCTGTGGATAAAAATGGCAGATTATGGGTGGTGGACTGGGGAAACAGCAGGATTCAGGTTTTTGATGCTGAGGGAAACTTTCTTTTCAAATTTGGAAGC
>JAKPDB010000052.1 GCA_029552985.1 bacterium | reverse complement strand
GTTCAAACTTTATCCTGTTAGACATGTTGAAATTGTTTTGAATCCGACTATTATCGCTGGTATCATTCTGTATCTTGCTGTAGTTTCTTTGATGTTCAGACCGTATCTTACTGCAAACCAGGTTCAAATGAAGGTCAATGATATAAACAGGCAACTGGAAGAAACCTTTAGGGCAGCATTTCCTGATGTGAAAAAGGTAGTAAATCCCGTTGTCCAGGTAAGAGAAAGATTAAGAAATGTTGGAGAAGTACAGAAACTTGTTCCCAGAATATCTATAATTTCGATTATGGAAGCAATTTCTTCTATTGTGCCAGAGAACATTCCGTTTAAGGTGTCTCAAATGAGTGTGCGGGGAAGCGATTTGTTTCTGGTCTGTTCCACTGATACTCTTGAAAATGTTGAATCAGTTTCTCAGTGTTTCAAAAAGGTGAAAATATTTGACAATGTAAAGGTTGCAGGAATTATGCCTGAATCAGACCAGGTATCTTTTAACCTTTTGGTTAAGATAAAAAATGACAAGAACTAATCCTAAAAATGTGGTGTTGCTGGGTCTTTTGATACTGGTATTGCTTTATCAGTTTGTCTGGTTGCCAGGCGCAAGAAAAGTCAAAAACCTTAATACTACATATGTTCAAAAACAAAAGGACCTTGAGACATTAAAGGGGCTCATTCAGCAGTATCAGGAAAAAACAGCACAGGAACCTGTGGTATATGCGCCCTCTGACTTTAATCTTTACCTTTTTGTTTCCAGAGTAATAGACATCACAGGTTCAAAATTGAAAATTTCAAGAATTACGCCTGTCAGTGAAAATGTCCTTTTGAATATGATTGAACAGCACATCACCCTTTCTATTGAAGACATTGAACTTGAAAAACTTCTCCTGCTTCTGAACGAGATTGAAAAAAGAGAGTTCTTGAGATACGGTTATCTTCAAATTTCTCGCAATGCTCAAAAGCCATTTTTTGTCAAGGTTGAAATGGAACTGATTTCCTATAAGGCGCGTACCCAATGAGCACTGTTTTCCTTATAGACGCAAACAACATCATTTACAGGTCATTCTTTGCTATCAAAGGTTTTACGACTTCAACCGGTCAGCCTACAAACGCAATCTTCGGATTTGTTTCAACAATGTTAAAAATCCTGAAAGATTATAAGCCAGAATATCTTGCAGTTGCATTTGATACCCCTGCTTTGACATTCAGACACCTTCTTCTTGAGCAATACAAAATTACAAGAAAACCCATGCCAGAGGAACTATCAGCGCAGATTCCTGTAATTAAAGAAATTCTGCAGGCATTCGGAATAACAATGATTGAAAAAGAATCTTTTGAAGCAGACGATCTTATTGCTTGCCTGGCGTTAAAATTCAGCAGTGCCGGTCATCGCGTTGTTATTGTCACAGGGGACAAAGATATCCTGCAATTGGTATCAGAAAACATTAATGTTCTCAATCCATCAAACTGGGAATTAATGAACAGACAACGTTTTATTGAAAAATATTCTTTCCATCCCGAAAATATCGTGGATTATCTGGCATTATGTGGGGATGCCTCTGACTGCGTGCCTGGCGTGCAAAAAATAGGAGAAAAAATTGCGTCTCAGTTGATTAAGGAGTTTGGGACCATTGAAAACCTTTATGAAAACATTGAAAGTATTGAGGGCAAGAAGAAACAGCTGCTTATTGAAGGAAAAGAAAGCGCTTTTTTAAGCAAGCGACTTGTTAAGCTTTCCTGCGATGCGGGTCTTGAAATTGAAATAGAAGATACAAAAATCAACAACGTTAACCTTGAAAGAATCAGGCAAATTTTTCAATCACTTGAGTTCAGAAAATTTGAGACACAACTTGAGGAAATTTTTGGATTCAATGCTAATTCCAGTATCTCGCAGGATGCACTCGCCATAGGAGACAGAATTTTCAACTTCAATGAAATCCTTGCTAATCCAGATAAATTTTCAGGTATCCTGACAGACAAAAATCTCGTCAAACTTGGCACAAACATAAAAGAAAAAATTAAACTTCTTGTATCAAAAAATTCATATCTTTCACCTCCATATTTTGATTTTCAAATTGCATGTTTTCTTCTTGGAAGTTCACCTGCTGAAACAGATATTTTTCAACTTCACGCAGCATATCTTGAATCTTTCAAAAGCCAGCAGATGGATTTTCTCGTTCATTCCATTGAGATGCCCTTGATTGAAGTGCTTGCATTTATGGAACTTTACGGAGTGTTTGTTGACACTGGATATCTTGAGCTTTTGAAAAAAGAATACGAAAATGAAATGAGGACCCTGCAGGAAAAAATTTATCACATTGCAGGCGAGGTATTTAATATCAATTCACCGTCTCAGGTGGCAAAGATTCTGTTTGATAAACTTGGACTTCCACCAAAAAGAAAAACAAAAACCGGTTATTCAACAGACACAACTGTTTTAGAACAACTTCGCAGCAGTCATAAAATTGTGGAACTGATTCTTCAGTACAGACAACTCGCAAAACTCATCAGCACCTATATCGATGGCTTTATCCCATTTATCAACCCTGCTGACAGCAGAATTCATCCAGAGTATCATCAGACAGTTGCGTCAAGTGGTCGACTTGTCTGTCACAATCCCAATCTCCAATCAATCCCTGTGAAAACAGAAAAGGGCGGAAAAATAAGAAAAATTTTTATTGCTCCAGAAAATGCAACCCTTTATTCCTTTGATTACAGTCAAATAGAATTAAGGATTCTTGCTCATTTTTCAAAAGACAAAAATCTTATTGATGCATTTCAAAACAACCGTGATATTCATATTGAAACAGCAAAACAACTATTTCCTTTGCAGGACGGACTTTTTGGTGCTGATGACATTGAAAGGTATCGTCGTATCGCAAAGACAATCAATTTCGGGATTATTTACGGAATGAATGAATACGGACTTGCTCAACGGCTTTCCTGTCCTGTTGAAGAGGCAAGAGCGTTTATAGATTGTTATTTTGCAAAATTTCCGCTTGTAAGGGTTTACATCCAGAAATCAGTTGAAGAAGCAGAAAAAAATGGTTATACAAGGACTCTTTTTGGTAGAAGAAGAAATCTTGCAGAAATTCATTCTCAAAACAAAAACCAGAAAGAGTTTGCAAAAAGGGTTGCAGTGAATATGCCGATACAGGGTACTGCCGCAGAACTGATAAAGCTTGCAATGATAAAAATTCATGATTTAGTAAGAAATGAGAAGATGAAAAGTAAAATGATACTTCAGGTTCACGATGAACTTGTTTTTGAAATATCAAAAGGAGAAGAACATCTTGTTGACAGGATACGAAATATTATGGAAAACATTTACAGGTTCGATGTACCATTGAAGGTTGATGTTTCAAAAGGAGAAAACTATCTTGAAATGGACAAAATTTGAAAGAAAAAAGGGGGGTCTTGACAAGTTTAAATATACTGATTAAAATACTCTTGACAATGGAAAAAATTTCCATTAACATTAAGAATGGAAGGAGGTGAGAAAAATGAAAAAGGGTTTTACGCTTATAGAACTTCTGGTGGTAATCGCTATCATAGCGATTCTTGCAGCGATGTTGCTTCC
>JAKPDB010000031.1 GCA_029552985.1 bacterium | reverse complement strand
CGTTTTTTGTCGCAAGAAAAACCTGCCACTGAGATGCCACATGCTGAGGGTGAGTACCTGAAACAAATGCGCTTGCAGTCAATGTCACAGGTTGTGAAACATCTTCTTCTCCATCAGATGGCGATTGATTTGATGGCTTGGTTGGTCGGGTGATACCACCCTGGTCTGTTGTGAAATTTGTTGGGTTAGACCAATCGCTCCAGGCATTATCCCCATTTTCATGTCTCACCTGCCACCAGTATTTTGTCAATCCTTCAAGTGGCACAGGTGTATGAATTGTAGTTAGATTAATCTGGTCCTCAAAACCATACCAGGTAAATAGTTCTTCTGTTTCTCCGTCTTTCCAGATTCTCCACTGAGATGCCTTATGAATATTGGAGCCCTGACCAGCATTGAAAACACTTGATTGAAGGACATATGTGAAAGGGTCAATTCCTGCGCTACCATTGTCAGGCGATACATTTACGGGCTTTACAGGAGGATACACATTCGCAATGCTCATTAAATTACCAACAATAGGTTCACCCTCACAGGTAACAGGCAATCCCGAAATTTTTGCGTGCACAGATACATCGGCATTTTTGAGTATATCAACACCAAATGTTTGTCCAACTGAAGCATTGCCATTGAAATTAAATACCACAAGGTATTTCTGGTTTAATCCCATATCAACTTCTTTATTGATATTCTTGAAGGTGATTTTGTTTCCTGAGATAATTCCTGTTGAAACTTCGGTTTCATAAATTCCATCATTATTTGAGTCAAGGTAAAGTTTTGCGCTTGAAAGGGATGTTGAAACATTACCTGTCCCTTTTGTTGTTACAATTATACTATCAAAAATCACACTTTCATCGGTCTGCCATTTCATAAGATTAAGCACGAAAGCAAGAATTTTCACATTTTCAGCACTTTTTGGAATATTGGCTGATGGTATGTCTTCTGCCTTATCTTTTATTATCCCGGGAAGAGGTGGATAGGAAACAATTTTTGGAGGACTGGTAATACCATTTGCAAAAACAACTGCCATATTTCTTGAAAATTCAAAACCAGATTTTTCTGCTGTTATGAAGTAGTATCCGGGGTCGAGATTTAGAATAAGAAACTGGCTTGATGAACTTGTTTCAGCAAGTGCTATATCAGGATTGTTGTCTTCATTAAAATAAATGATGTCTGGATTCAATTTATTTCCATTTCTATCGTAAACAACAATCTTTGCTCCAGCAACTGGATTATCGTTGGTTGTAATAAGTTCTCCTGTCATATCTCCTTTTCCTGATATATGACTTTTACCGAGAGACGCCAGGATTGCATTGTAGTCAGACGTAGGAATAGCAAAAAATTCCTCTTCATCATCTCCATTTTGCTTTTTCCCCTGTTCATCAGCCCTGCCAGTAAAATATGAATCAACATAGTTTGGTTTTGAAATTTTGAGAATCCCGTAGGATGTCGGATTAACATCCAGTGTAAAAGAACCATCTGATGCTGATGTGGTGGTTGTTGTGGTACCAGGAATTGAAACAGTTGCTCCTGACACTGGATTTTCATTCCATGATACTTTTGCTGAAAGAGTAAGAAGGTTGCTAACCTGTTCAATACCGCCTACAGTGATTGTATCAGGAAAACAAATCACAACACAGGAAGAAAAAACACTTCCTGATTTTGTCCCAATAATTTTAATGGGCTTATAAGGATCAACATTGTAAATAATGAATGCGCCACTTGATGAAGTTGATGTTAAAGAAGCATCAGGCAAATTACTCTCATTTACGTACCTGACTGTGCCAGCATTTGCACTATTGTCCATGTACTTTGCAGAAATTACAACTCCGCTCACATTTGCTTTGTCCCCGCTTTCGACGATACCAACTATGTCTGCTTTACCTGATATGTGCTGAATTCCGCCATACAGTATATTGTGCATAAAGTTATACATAAAATTTGAAAAAATCGGCAACGAAACATCTGTAGCATCTATATCACCGGCATTACCTAATTGTGAATATGTATCCACATAATTTGTTTTGCTTGCCTTGAATTGAAACCCTGTAGAGTAAATCTGTACATTTGAAATTGTAAAAGCCCCATTTTGAGAAGTCGTTGCAGAAAGGTTTGTTCCCACAATTGAAACTGTTGCGCCAGATACGGGTTGCTGTGTCTGGATATCAAAAATGTATCCGGCCATATTAACGCCAGCAAAACCAATGCAAGTTAAAATCAAAATCCCTGAAATTATCATTTTGTTTCTCACAACAACCTCCTTGTTTTCAGTAAACCCTTGAAACATTATCTTTGATATTATATTATTTTATACAAATGGAAGCAATGATTAGTGTGGAAAATTTGATTGTGGACTTTGAGAATATCACTGCATGTAAAAATGTCAGTTTTCAGGTATTTCCTGGTGAAATTTTTGGTCTTATCGGACCAAACGGAGCAGGCAAAACCACCACATTAAAGGTTCTGGCAACACTTCTAAAGCCAACATATGGGATAATCAATATCGGTGGTTTTGACCTGGAAAAACAAACCATTCAGATAAGAAAAATCATTGGTTTTATGCCAGATTTTTCTCCTGTATATGAAGAGATGAAAGTATGGGAATTTCTCGAACTTTATGCTTCTGCTTATGGTATTGAGAAAAATAAAAGAAATAAAACAATTGATTCAGGGCTTCACAGGGTTAACCTTGTTGAAAAAAAGGACGCCTTTATTGGAGAACTCTCAAGGGGTATGAAACAACGCCTTGTTCTTGCAAAAACTCTTCTTCCTGAACCACAGATTCTATTTCTTGATGAACCAGCCAGTGGACTTGACCCTCTTGCAAGAAAAGAACTTTCAGAAATCTTGAAAAATCTTGGAAATGAAGGCAAAACAATTATTATTTCATCACATATTTTGACTGAACTGGCTGATTTCTGCACGGCTGCTGGGATCATGGAAAAAGGAAGAATGATTAAATGGGGTAAACTTGAAAATCTTTCTGATATACCGGCTGACACTGTTTGTGTGGAATTTTGTACCTCTGGGAAATCGACTAATTTAACGAATATTTTGAATAACTACCCTTCCCTGCTGAAATTCGAAAAGGAAACTGATCAATTGTGGCGTATTTACATCAAGGGAAACGACTCTGTAATAGCGGATTTTGTGAAATTTCTGGTAGAAAACAATGTCCCGATTATCGAAATAAGAAAGGTAAAAGAAGATATTCAAACAATTTTTTTCAAAACAGGTGCGAAGGATGTTAGTTGAAAATCCACTTTACACAGCAGTAAAAAGAATTCAAACAAGACCCTTACGAATTCTTTCATTAACTATCGTGGAAGTCATTTCTATTTTGATTGTGTATTTTATTATCTGGATCATCAGTTCGTCATCAGAATTAAGTGACAGTGAACAATTTTTTAAACATATTGGAAGAAACTTCGCGATTGCGATGCTTGTAGGTCAATACATTGTTCTTGTGATTTATGGAACATTTTCAATAGAAACAAGATTTGTCAGGGACAGAATTTCTGAAATTATCAATTTTCATCGCCTCACCCCTGTTTCCCCTCAAAATTTAATCTCTGGCTACGTATTTGGCCAGTCATCAGATGCGATAATTTTGTGGTGTATCTTATTTGTTTCAGGGATTATAGGTGTTCTGTCGGGCGGAATAAGCTTTTCTCAATATCTTTCCAGTAGTATCCTTGTTTGTATGTGTGCCGCATTTTTTTATCTATTTGCAACCTGGAGTGGGCTTGCAAAACCATTAACATTGAAATTTGGCGCAAGGCAAACATGGGGATTTGCGACACTGTTAAGTTACATCATTATAGGTTGGTGTGGTGATTTATCTTATCTTTCTCCATTTCCTGCTATGTGGACGATCATTGGAGATGGTGACTATTTCTTTGCTCCTTTACCTACAACATTCGTATACTTTTTTGGATTTTCAATGCCCACAATTTTTTATAGTATGCTGCTATGGATTACTTTTGGTTTTATTGCGTTTTTTTCGTCAAAAAGAAAAATATTTTCTGAAGATTCCCCTGCTCTTTCTAAAAAAGAAATACTGTGGCTTTATGGAGCACTTGCATTCATTATCACAGGAAGATTCCACGGTGTTTATACGAACAAACTTCAATCCATCCCGTCATTATATCGCGTGCCATCCATTGAGACATTTCTTACAATTGGTAATTCTTTTTTAATCTTTACTGCATTTATCATTTTACTTTTCTCCATCCCAAAAAGAATTAACCTGAGAAGGTTCTTCATAAAACTGCAGATGAAAAAAACTATAGCGTGGAATCAGGATGATGCACCCTCACTGACGCTGACAAAATTCCTGGCAATGATTTGTGTGGCTTTTCAGATTATCATGGATTTTCTCATCACGCTTCGTATCAGCTATGTACAAAAAATCACGATACCATATGCTGACATTTTTCTGCAGATCGTCTTTTTTTCAATTTCAATATTTTTCACCATATTTCTCATAGAAGGATTCAGAATGAGATTTGCAAAAAATTCTGATAGTATCCCTGCACTGATTATTTTTACATGGTTTTTTGTCATACCTTTCGTAACTCTGCTTTATGTATGTCAAAAAAACATGAAGGCTCCTTATCTTGCAGTGCTATCGCCAACAAATTTTCTGATGCCAGTATTTCTCAAAAAATTTTCAGAAGAAACTCCTTCTTTCAGTATCATTGCTGGATTTACCTTACTTGTTATTGCCACATACCTTTCTTTTCTGTTCTGGAAAAATTCAAGGAAAATTTTTGAACAAAAACTATTTGAAATCAAGGGTTGATAACAAAAGGAAAAATATGAAAGCAGATATTGTAGTTATTGGAGCAGGACCTGCTGGTATGGCAGGTGCCTGGGCAGCAGCAAAAAACGGTGCAGACACATTACTGATTGAAAGATATGGATTTTGCGGCGGCATGGCAACAACTGGAATTGTCGACTCAATTCTCGGTCATTATCTCAATGAAAAACAACCAGCAGTCGCAGGGTTTCTAAAGGCACTTGTTGAAAAAATGGCTGAATGTGGCGGATGTGAAAAATGGGAAACAACATTTAAAAAGTATGGAATTTCTTTTGATCCAGAAATAATGAAGTATGCTGCAGAACAACTTCTTCTGGACGCTGGCGTAAAATTTCTTTATCACTCCTATTTTGTCTCTTCTCATGTGGACTCAGGTAGAATTACCGGTATTGAACTTGCCAATAAGAACAGTAAAATGACAGTTGAAGGAAAATACTTTATTGACGCAACTGGGGACGCAGACATTGCATATTTTTCTAACTTCCAGTGTACCAAGGGAAGACCGCAGGACGGAAAAACTGAATCAATGGGCTGTGTCTTCAAAATCGCTGGTATTGACGAAGAAAAACTAACTGAAGAAGTCGTAAAAAAAGCTAGAGAAAAACTTGCTGAATTAAGAAACAGCGGTGAATTGAAAATTTTCAACGAAGGACTCGGCGGAAAAAGAAACACCAATCGAAAAGGAGAAAGAAGTTTCAATATGACAAGATTTGCAGGAGACGGAACAAACCCCATTGAATTAACAGAAGCAGAGATTTACCTCAGAAAAGAAACATTTAAAATTTTCCAGTTTTTAAAGAAAAATGTCGAAGGGTTTGAAAACTCATATATCTCTGCGTTTCACATCAATGCGGGTATCAGAGAAACAAGGCAGATAAAGGGTTTGTACACTCTCGCAGAACAAAATGTCATTGAAGGGAAAAAAACTGACGACAGTATCGCCCGCTGCACTTACTGGATTGATATCCACTGCCCTCTTGGAAGAACAGTAAAGGTACATCTGTGTTGTAAAGAATGCGAAACGACAGAATATTGTGTTATGCTTAATCAATATAAAAACTATCTTCCCTCCAGGAATAAACTATATCCACCAGAAAATGACTGGTTCAGCATACCAATGGGTTGTTTAATTCCTGAAAAATCAAAAAATCTTGTCGTTGCCGGTAGGTGCATTTCTGCTGACCACAAGGCAATGGGAGCAATCAGGGTGATGGCAACATGCATGGCAACAGGACACGCAGCAGGTGTTCTTGCATCAATAGCATGTGATAAAATTTGCGATGTCACTGATGTTGACGCAAAAGATGTTCAAAAAATCATCGCCATGCAGGAAGGATTCTACTAAGAACTGATACTCATCATTTCTTTAATTGCCTGTACAATTCTTACTGTATCAGGAACATAAAACTTTTCCATTACAGGAGAAAACGGAGCAGGTGTATCAGGTGCAGCAATCCTTTTTACCGGTGCCACAAGAAAATCTAACATTTCTTCTGCAACTGTGGCAGCAATTTCTGCACCTATGCCACCTCTCCGAGGGCTCTCTTCAACAATAATCAATCTGCCTGTTTTTGCTATCGACTGCTTTACAATTTCCCAGTCAAATGGCACAAGACTGCGTGGGTCAATAACCTCCACTGAAATTCCTTCCTTTTCGACAATCTCTGCCGCTTCACATGCCCTATGCATCATCAACAAAGTTGCAACAATTGTAATATCTGTTCCCTGCCTTCTCACAGTTCCCTTTCCGATTGGAATGAGATACTCTTCATCTGGAATTTCACTGGAGGCATCTATCGAACCTGGTTCACTTCTTGCACCTTTTGCGCCGTAAAGAAGTTTGTGCTCAAAAATCATCACTGGATTTTCATTTCTTACAGCAGATTTAAGTAATCCTTTGGCATCGTATGCGGTTGCAGGACATACAATTTTAATTCCTGGAAGACACTGAAAAAATGGTTCCATCATTTGTGAATGCTGTGCACCTCTTCCTGTAACACCGACAGGCGCTCTTATCACAATTGGCGTTTTAATTTTTCCTCCTGACATATACCTGAGTTTCGCTATCTGGTTTGCAATCTGGTCCATTGCGCAGAACAAGAAATCACCATACTGGACATCAACGATAGGTCTTAATCCGACCAGAGACGAACCAAGGGCGACGCCAAAAAAACCTGCCTCTGAGATTGGAGTATTAATAATTCTATCAGGAAATTCCTTTTCAAGACCTAATGTGACAGTAAAAGCGCCGCCCCACCCTCCTGGAATCCCTATATCTTCTCCTATGCAGTAAACACTCTCATCTCTCTTCATTTCTTCTCTTATTGCCTGCCTCAATGCTTCGGCAATTGTCAGTCGCGCCATCGATACTCCCTTTCAAACAAATAGGTCATTTAAAGTGTCCTGTGGTAATGGGTCTGGCGAATTCATTGCATATTTTACAGCATCCTCTATTTCTTCTTTCACCGTTTCACGAATTTTTTCAAGTTCTTCCTGTGTTATATCCATAGAAATCAGAAATTCTGAAAATTTTTTTATTGGTTCATTTTCCAGCGCCTTCTTCTTTTCCTCAGGTGGCTGATACAGAGCAGGGTCCCTCCGCGAATGTCCTGTAATTCTATAAGTCAACAGTTCAATCAACGTTGGACCCTCTCCCTTTCTTGCTCTTTCCACTGCTTCGCAAGCAGTTTCATAAACCTTTATTACATCATTACCGTCAACAGTAATGCCTGGTATTTTATACGCACATGCCCGTTCTGAGATCTTTTCAACCTTCATAACAAGAGAAACATGCGTTGAAGCACCATAAAAATTATTTTCAACAGCATACACAACAGGTAAGTTCCATATCGAGGCCATGTTCAAAGATTCATGAAATGTACCTTCATTGGTGGCACCATCCCCCATAAAACATACAGCAACACGCGGTTGTTTTTTCATTTTAAAGCCAAATGCAATCCCTGTAGCAACAGGAATGCCTCCACCAACGATCGCAATAGCAGGAACAACTCCTTTTTCAATATCTCCCATATGCATGGAACCACCTTTACCTTTGCAACAGCCGGTTTGTTTCCCAAATAACTCTGCCATCATCGACTTAATATCCATGCCCATCGCAATACAATGACCATGAGGTCTATGAGTACTTGTAATGATGTCGCCTCTCTGTAAGGCAGAACAAACTCCTACGGCACATGCTTCTTCTCCCTGATATTGATGAATCGTTCCTGGCATAATACCTTCCAGAAACAAAAATTTTACTCTTTCCTCAAACTCCCTGATGAGTACCATTTTTCTATAAAATTCAAGTAATTGCTCTTTTGAATATCCACATTTCATCTATCCTCCCTGAATCGTCCTGATTCAAGAATTTCTTTGACCTGTTTTAGAAACTCTGCAGCAATAGTCCCATTGGCAAGTCGATGATCAAAAGAGCCAGTAACTTTGCAAATACTTTTTATCACAATGTGATCATTTTCCACCACAGCAGTTTTTCTCACCCTTCCTATGGCAAGAGCTCCTGAATGCTGTGGTGGAATCATTGCATCAAAAGATTCAACAGGATACATCCCAAGATTGCTAATTAAAAAACATGCTCCTTTTGTTTCTTCTGGCAATAGTTTTTCTTCATTTACTTTTTTCACCAGTTCTGCAATCGTTCTATTAATTTCCTCAAGCGACTTTTTGTCTGCTGAATGAATCACAGGTGTATAAAGTTTTTCTCCTTTTGAAATCGCTACGGATATTGAAATTTCTTTTCTCCTTACTATTTTATTGTCAACAAGATAACTAAACATTATAGGAAAGTTCCTGATTACTCTCGCACAAGCATAGACAAAAAAAGTATCATAATAAATATCCTCTATCCTGTTTCTAAATTCTGTAATCATACCCATATCAATGCAACTTGTAATATGAAAAACTGGTATTCCTGAACTGATATTAAGCGTATTTATCAGAGCTCGTTGATGAACTGTCATTTCAATGATGTTTTCAAGCGACTTTTGTTCTTTTGTAATTTTCCTTGCAGCATCAAGAATATCCTGTCGTGTAATGACGCCATCAGCAGCAGAAGGTTTAATTGCTTTAATATCAACACCAAGCCTTTTTGCAAGATTTATAAGCGCAGGCGAAATGCTTATACCAGATTCTGAAATTTCAGGGACGGCCTCTGTTTCTTCACCAACGTACGCAATTACAGTTCCCTGTTTTACTACATCTCCTTCCTTAAACAAAATTTCTAAAATTTTCCCTTCAGCAATTGATTCCAGTTCTACCACTGCTTTATCAGTTTCTATTTCAGCGATGACCTCACCCCTTTTAATAATGTCCCCCTTTTGTTTTCTCCATTTCACGATTGTTATGTCTTCTACAGTCGTTCCAACATCAGGAATTTTGATTGGCACAGCCATAAATACTCCTTTCATCCACCAAGCATTTTTCTTACAAGAGATGAAACAAGATTTCCATCCGATTGTCTTATTACTGCTCTAATTTCTTCTGATCCCATCTGTTCTATTTTTTCAAACAAAAATTTCAGCCACTCAAAAGAATTCCGCGCAGCTGGAACCTTGTCTTCTCTGTAGGGAAATATGTCAAGAGTTAACCATCCATCGTATTTTACCTCTTTCAGCCAGTATACCAATTCAAGATATTCAACGACATGAACAGATGAAACAAGTAAATCATCATCCCAGCTTCTATAATTGTCGTTAAGGTGAATGTACGAAAGCACTTTGTATTGAGCAAGAAGACTGGCTGCCTCTGCCATATTTTCTCCTGCTGCAAGGCTGTGTCCCACATCAAGAAGACAACCTGTATTTGTTATGCCATTGATGAGTAATATCACTTTTGCAGCATTGCTGACAAAGCAGTGCGTTCTGGGTTCTTTCATTTTATATTCGACCAGTACTTTAACTTTTTTATTATAAAGCGCACATTCCTCAATCCCGTCTCTCAACCATTTCCAGGCATCATCATAATGGGCTTGAAATGGATAATCGTATCCATCCTGTCCTGGCCATACATCAACAAATTCACAACCAAGTTCTGCTGCCCAGTCAATACTTTTTTTAATTTCAACAATCGCCTGTTTTCTTGTTTTTGCATCAGGTGCTGCAATACTTCCCTTTCCCCATTTTGCTTGGGTCCAGAGGTCTGGAACAATCATGCATATCTTAAACCCGGCATCCTTAAACAGCTTCGCCACATAATTAATATTTTTATCGTTGACATGCCAGTTGCTAACCAATTCCAGCCCATCAAGCCCTTCAACCTGTTTTGCAAGTTCAAGCATTTCTTCCATAGTTCTACCGCCCCTTCCATAACCCGAGAGACAGAACCTATCAGCACACGAACCAAATGTTGGAAGACAGGCACCAAGTTTATATTGCTTATACATTCCATACCTCCTGGTTTTTTCAATTATATGTTTTATTTAATTTACCTGTTTTTCTCCACTTCCACCAGGAAAGACAGAAGCATTATGAACAATTAGCGAAGGCGCAGAAACAAAACAAGCAGGAAAGCAGTAGCGTTCTGCCATATCAATGGCAGTTGACTGTCCGAAGCCAGCAGAGTGCAAAGCGCTTACGTTGCTGGCAAGTTTCAACTGCGGCAGATTCCTGCGTAGTTTTGTCTGCGCCGTAGAGTGTGTGAATAATGCTTCTGTCTTTCCGTCCATCTCCATCATATTTCCATTTTCTTCGGATGAAATTGTGGAGCAATTCTTAACCATGGGGTTTTAGGCCTTTCAATATATCCCCATTTTTCAATTGCTCTTCTTAATGCCTTAT
>JAKPDB010000029.1 GCA_029552985.1 bacterium | reverse complement strand
ATGCCTGATTTGTTTTTTCTTTTATCCTTGCAATTTCAGGAAAAAAGACACTGCTGCCCAGGGAGACGAAGGCAATAAGAGTGAGAAGTTCTATGGTCGTGAGGGCTGCATTATTTCTTTTCATTTCCTCCCCCTTTCGTTAAGTTTTTCAATTTCTATAAAATAACTTTCCCACGGTGAAAGCATCAGTTTTTTCCATCAAATAAGGTGATTTAATTCTTACCTGTGTTGTACTGGTCCAGTTTTTCAGTGTAAAATTGGCATGAAGATTTCCTGAGGTTTTCTGATTGCTGAGATTTGCAACATAAATTAGCGCTGAATCCTTTTTCCAGTACAATGATGCATAAATATTTGTACTGGTGATATGAACTGGTTTTTCGCTGGCAGGTTGAAACTGATAGGATGTAAGGTCATATTGACTAAATTTTTTCATTTCTTTAATAACAGGGTCGTTGTCAGAGATATTTCTTGGACAAACCCACAGCCCTTCAAGAAAACAGCTCAGTGTAAAGAATTTTTCTTTTTCTGAATCGGTGCAGAGATTGCATGTCGTAATTTGATGTCCGGTGATTCCAGCAAAATCAGATTCAGGTGAAAAATCCCCGGGATATGGAGCCAGCCATGGAAGGTCTTCATGAGTGTAGACGATATCTGCTGTATTTTCAATAACCATCACTGGAACTCCTGAAAGATGAAGGAAAACTATTCCATTTGGTCCAACTCTTTTTCTTGTCCAGAATATTAAATCAATAAGTTGTTCAATATCCGTGTGTTGTTTTCCGTTATAATGAGCAGGATTGTTGCAATGCAGAGATGCCACCCAATCGTAATAAACTCCGTCAAAGGAATGTTTTTTCAATACGGTGTCTATAGATTTTTTTCTAAATTCTTTCCATCCTGAGCACAGACACATCTGGGCACCAAATTCACCGGTACCGGCGTAATTGTGAATCATAGAGTATTTTCTGTCAATAGTTCTTTTCCAGATTCTTCCAGATTTTTTATACTCAGGAGCATCTGGATGAAGTTCCTTCAAAGAAAAATATGGAACGATTTTCATACCTCGTTTATGAACCTGTTCAATAACCCAATCCATTTTTTTCATGTTTTCTTTGTCATATGGTGGATAACACCCATCGTGCCAGAAAGGACCGTCTTCTCTATAATCATTGTGCAGCCGGATCAATTTCACTCCTGATTTTGCAAGGATATCCAGTTGTTTTTCATTTGGCCATCTGCTGTCAATGCTTGCATGAAAATATGGCCGGTGAACCACGTTTTCCCCTTTGCTAAAAGGAAGTCCAAGAAAATATGAAAATAAATATTTCCCTTTTTTCATTGAGACAGGAAGTTGCCACTCTCCATAGGGCGAAAACTCTATCTCAACGATGTTTTTAATATCCTGGTAACGTGCCTGATAGAATCCAGTGTTTTCTTTGTTGTTAAAAAAACTATTGTCTTCAATGATATCAGGACTAAAAATTTCAATGCCCTCTACCCTTCTTTGAATAATGCAGAAATACGCAGGTCTGAATTTTTCCATTAACAAAGCGTTGTTGTAATAGGGTGTTTGAACAAATTCTTTCCATATAACCTTTTCAAAACTCGATGGATGAAATCCACTTTGGGCATATGGTATATAACCAGCAGTATTTAATGAACCACAGACAGAGAACTTCAGGATACTGAGTGAGATGATATTTTTTACTGGGTTTAAAAAATTCAATTCAAGCGTGATACTTACAAGTCCGTAATCTTTATAATGATATGTTGTTGTATATTTAATATTAGTACGTTGTCCATTTTTACGGGTGTATGTCCCGCATGAGGTCAACACAATGGTTTCTTTTTCTTCTATCATTATTTCAGGATTCTTGCATTCAGATTCGTAGTAACGATTATAATTATTCCCCTCTTTTAATAAAATCATGGAACTTAACGGTTCAATCAGAATATTTTTTTGAGTGCCATGCTTGAAGACAATTTCTGAAATTGTACCGCCTTTTTCCTTTTCGTTTTCAAACACGTTCAGTTGATATTTCGTTCTCATTTTTTTCACCAGTTGCTTTTTCTCACTTGACAGGAGATATTTATAATATATATTATAATATCATGAGAACAAAAATGTCAAAAAGATTTATGTATGAAGAGATAAAGGATTATTTGCTGAAACTTATTGAACAGGGGCAAGAACGAGACCAACTACCAACGGAAACCCAGCTGTCAAGCCAGTTTGGCGTTAGCCACATTACTGTTCGCCGCGCTCTTGATGAACTTGAAGAAGAATCCCTGATTGTAAGAATTCCAGGAAGAGGTACTTTCATTGGTAAGAAATTACGATCTCAGTCATTGCTCCACTACATGGTAATTCTGCCTCCAAAACGGGATTTGAAGGATTCCTTTATTGCTTCGGTTGTTTCAGGGATGTTAGGCAATGAGTCATCAGAGCAAATTAGTATGCACATTCTTCCTTACCATTGCACTTTTCCTGAACTTCTTGAGATGACAAAAAATCTGAATATTGACGGAGTAATCTGGATTGCTCCGTTTTCTAATCACCTGCCTGTGATAAGAAAACTTCAGAATCATTTTTTCCCTGTTATCGTTGTTAACAGGATTGAAAATGATATTAATTATGTGAGTTCCTGGCATGAAAAAGCCGGGCAGGACATTACAGAGTTTTTAATAAAAAAAGGACACAGAAGAATTGGATTTATTGGCAGGATAAGGGAAATGTCATTTTCAATGCAGAGGTATCAGGGATTTTTTAATGCCTGTAAAAAAGCAGGAATGAAATCCGGAAAAGAAGCGACGATTACAATTAGAATCAAAGAACACGACCCGCTTGAATTCTCGGGTCTAAAGGAGTCTTTTGAGGAAATGCTGAATCAATATAAGCCAACAGCTGTAGTCGTATCAAGGGGCGGATTACTGGATATTATTCTGGATGTGGTGAGAAATAAAAAGATTAAAATTCCTGATGAACTGGAAATCGCAACATTTGATGAGGTTTCTGTTGAATATGAAGAAAAAAAATATATTCATGAAGTTGTTCAGCCACTTTTTGATCTTGGCAAATGTGCGGGAGAATCTTTAAAAAAATTGATAACAGGCGAAGTAGAAAAGGTTGAAGTTGTTTTACCGTGCAAATTGAATTTAAAAAACTGGAAAGGAGGTGAATGAAAATGAAGAAAGGATTCACTCTTATTGAACTGCTTGTGGTAATCGCTATTATAGCGATTCTGGCCGCAATGTTACTTCCTATGTTGACAAAGGCAAGGGAAAAGGCAAGACAGGCAGTATGCATCAATAATATGAAGCAGGTAGGACTGGGAATGATGCTTTATGCAGAGGATTGGGATGGTTGGTTAGAAGTGGGGCATCCCGGTTATACTGGGCTTCAAGCTTATTTTGAGAAGGGGTATCTGAAAAATCGTGAGCTTGTTGTTTGCCCCACAAATAGGCAGAAACCTTTTAATTGGGCGTACAATGGCATTGCAATTGATGTTAATGCAGCGTATTACAGAGACCCCACGATTTATGGATGGCAATTTCCATGCCCTACATCAAGGAATAAAAATGTACGACGGGATACTCCTTCAGGCCCCTGGTATCTTCAGAATAACCAATTTGCCCAAGCCTGCAGAGTTTCCATGGTTAATAGATTCATCTTTAGTTACTACCGGAAATGTTGGAAAACCATTTGCAGTTTATTATGGGTCGTATACCCAGGGAGCCTGCATCCATCTCAAACACACTGGTTTTGCCAATGCGTGGTTTGCCGATGGACATGTTGAGGAGTGTAATGAAGATAGAATACATTACTTGCTTCCGGTTTATGACATACTGAGGGCAAACCTCACAATTGCAGATTATTAATGCTATCTAAAGATTTAAGGTGTATAGGATTGGAAGAACAGAAATGAGGATGATTTTCAAGGAGGATAACGGGTAGTAAATGAGAATGTTGTTCGTCTGATTTTCTGGGGGTGAAAATGAAAAAACGCTGTGCGATGTTTTATGTCTTGGTGGTGTTTTTCTCTGGTTGCGCTTTTGCTCAAAATGGGAGCACGATTCAGGGGACAACAATTTATCAGAATATTTACGAAAAATTTCTGGGGTCCTTTGTGAGCGATACGATAAACCAATATGGGCAATTGACTGATGAACTGACAAAACTCATTAATAATGAAAACACGCCTCCTGAGATAAGGGCAAAGTCAGGGTTAATGCTCTGCTTTTCTTATATTTTTCAAAATGACCTTGCTTCTGCTTTCAATGTGATATTAAAGGCAGTTCCATCGATGGAAAAAGCGTTTCCCCAGGGTCAGGACCCTGCTGTTTTTGCAGGGTTGAAATCCAGCATAGAAAAGGGTCCTATCAAGGACTCCACACGATTAATGCAGACGTCAGAACTTAACGCGGACGCCAGGCAGATAGCAGAACGGATTAATCTTTTGATAGAAGGTAGAGAAAATTATAAAAAGAGCATTGAGACATGCGCTCAAAAATATAGACCGATTTTGAAGGCATCTCTTGATGACCTGCTTAAAGAAAATAACCTTCAGGGTGCTGAAGCCGAATCTTTGAGAAAAAAACTTGAGCAGAAATATCTTGATAAAATTGAAAAAGACGGTTATTTTTTTATTTATGACCTGAAACAGGATTTCTCACAATATCTTTTTGAAAAACTGTTCTCAAATTAACGGAGGCAAACAATGGGCAGAGCATTGTGGCTATGGGGGCTATTATTTTTGTTTTGCGGCATCGTGTCAGGTTATGAATTGCCAGGATATGGAAGCAAGTATTTTATGCCAGACGAAGAGGCTGTTACTCCTCATATTAAATGGTTGAAACCTTCTGCCCAGCAACCATTGAGGGTATTATTTCTGGGTTATAGAGCAAATGGAGGTTTCAGGGAAATTGTGGAAATATCTCAACGAATGGACATAAAATATGATGTATTTGCGTCAGACACTCCATACAATTACGTTCAGCCTCACTATGCTCTGCCACCAAATATTACGACAGAATTCTACGACAAAATTTTGAAGGAGAAACTTTCAGGTAATTATGACGTAATTGTGTCAGGCATTAGTTGGAATGTTTTACCATTGTGGGCAAAATATGAGTTACTGAAAAAAATCAAAGAGGGTACCAATTTCCTGTTCTATCAAAGGACAGCTCAGGATACAGATGAGTATCTAACACGGGCAACAACAAACCAGGTACCACTGAATCTTCAGTTTGTTTTTCCATACAGGGCATTGCCTGCGTTTGGAAAATATCGCAGTTTTGACGAATTTGTAAAGGCAAGTTTTGCCTGTTATTCATTTGGAAAGGGGAAAATTTTTATTATAAAAAATTATGTGGCAGGCTCTGCAATGCATTTCTTGTGTCCTGTGAGGAC
>JAKPDB010000025.1 GCA_029552985.1 bacterium | reverse complement strand
GAGATTTATTACAAATACCTTTTCGGCTTGACCTTTGTACTCTACATAAACCCCAACAGAAACAGGTGTAGTGCTAAAACCAGATTTGAGATTTTGTAGAACCATGTTTTCATCGATCTTTCCCCACAGGCCAAGACTGTTTTCTCTTGCATAGCGCTCTGCTTGCAATTAAAAATCACGCACCGGTTCATCTACTCTGTTCTGTAAGATGTCAAACCACGACCATAACCATTGAGTAATAAAACCAAACTGTGAGAAACAAGGACAGGCTCGTTCGAGCTATCAAAAGCATAGTACCAAACATGTGCGAGCAAACGCTGATATCTATCTAATAAATCAGGATACTGAAATGTTAGAAAAACCATATCGTCTTTCTCAAGGAGTATCTTTGTGAAAAGTGATGCTGCTCGCACAAAATATTCAACCTCTTTTTGTGGGTGAACACTTTCTGGAGTATCCAGGCCAATAATTCGCAGTGTTTTTACTTCCCCATTCAATCTAACCTCGACAGTGTCCCCATCGATGTGCCTGCTGATCAGGGCTGTTTGCGAGCTTTGCAAAGAAATTGCAAATTCTTTTGCATACAGAAATGTGACACCATTTCTGTGCAATTCAATGATATTAAATGCAAAACAAAGCGAGCAGACCGCAAAAATCATCGCAAACGCTATATGTATTTTCACTTGTATCGCCTTTCTGAAAATACACTTTTTTGCTATATTTTCAAATCAAACCTGTCCAGAGTCATAACTTTATCCCAAGTTTTAATAAAGTCAGATACAAACTTTTCCTTTGCATCATCACTCGCATAGACTTCTGCAACAGCTCGCAGTTCATCGTGATGGGCAAAGATAAGATCTACTCTTGTTGCTTTGAACTCCGGCTCTTTTGTTTTTCTATTAAATCCCTCAAACAAATAACGATGTTCATCTATCTGTTTCCACTCAATATTCATATCCAGCAGATTTACAAAAAAGTCATTTGTCAGAGTGCCTACAGTATGTGTTAAAACTCCATAATTTTTATAACTGTAAACAGCTCCGAGTACTCTCAATCCTCCAACGATTACAACCAGTTCTGGCACAGTTAGTTTTAATAACTGGGCTTTGTCTATTAGAAAATATTCTGGAGTTGTGCTAATATCTGATTCATCTATTTTGTATGGATCTTTGAAGTAATTCCTGAAACCGTCTGCAAAAGGTTCTATTTCTCTGTAAAATTCTTCCTCAACCTGATCTTGAAGGGCATCTACTCTTCCAGGAATGAATGGAACTCTGATATCAAACCCGGCCTTTTTAGCAGCAGATTCTATAGCAGCACAGCCTCCGAGAACTATCAAATCGGCTATGGAAACCTTCTTGTTGTTTTTCTGTTCTTCATTGAAGTTTTTCTGGATTTTTTCATAAACCTTTATGATCTTTATCAGATCATCTGGATGATTTACCTCCCATAGATTCATTGGGCGCAACCTTATCCGTGCTCCGTTAGCTCCACCTCTTCTGTCAGAATCTCTGTAAGTTGAGGCTGAAGACCAGGCGGTATAGACCAGTTGAGAAATATTTATACCAGAATTGAGGATCTGCTTTTTCAGATATTCAATATCTTCTTCATCGATCAGTTCATAATCTCTTTTCGGTAAAGGATCCTGCCAGATGAATTCTTCTCTTGGAACATAAGGACCGATATAGCACGATTTTGGCCCCATATCTCTGTGGGTAAGCTTAAACCACGCCCGGGCAAAGGCTTTTTCAAATTCTTCGGGATTTTCAAGAAACTTTTTTGCAATTTTTGAATAAATCGGATCAAATTTCAAAGCCAGATCGGCTGTGAGCATTCGGGGTTTGTGCTTTTTGTTTGGATCGAAAGGATCAGGAATCATTTCCGGGGCATTTTTAGCCACCCACTGGTTTTTCCCATCTGGGCTTTTTTCGAGTTCCCATTCGAATTCCAAGAGAAACTTCAAATACTGTATACCAAATTTCGTTGGCTTTGAAGACCATATGACTTCAAATCCCGATGTATATGTATCAGAAGCCTTACCGGTTTTGTATGTGTATTTCCATCCCAACCCCATTTGTTCTATGGGCGAAGAGCTTGGGTCTGGACCGAGATCTTTGCTGGGTCCGGCTCCATGGCATTTTCCAAAAGAATGCCCACCAGCAATCAAAGCCACTGTTTCTTCATCATTCATACCCATTCTGGTAAAAGCAAGTCTTATTTCTCTGGCAGATCCAGATGGATCGGGATTTCCCATGGGGCCTTCAGGATTGACATAGATCAACCCCATTTCTGTTGCAGCAAAAGGTTTCTCCAGTTCTCCTTCTTTAAAACGTTCTTTTCCAGTCAACATTTCCTGCTCGGCTCCCCAATCCGGGCTTTCATCGGCTTCAAAAACATCCTCTCTGCCAAGAGAAAATCCCAGAATTTTTACACCCATATCCTGCAGGGCAACAGTCCCGGCAAGAATAATCAAATCTGCCCAAGAGAGCTTTTTTCCGTATTTTTTCTTGATAGGCCAGAGTAATCTGATAGCCTTATCGAGGTTTATATTGTCTGGCCAGTTTATCCTTGCGGGAAACCGAATACTGCCGTTTTTAGCACCACCTCTGCCATCGTGAATTCTGTAGCTCCCGGCACTATGCCACGAAAGTCGAATAAAAAGAGGACCATAATGTCCAAAATCAGCGGGCCACCAGTCTTGAGAAGTCTTCATAAGTTTTTTCAAATCTTCTACAACAGAATTAACATCGAGAGTTTTAACCTCTTTGAGATAATCATAATCTGATCCGTATGGATTTGAATCTGAACAGTTTTGCCTTAAAATTTTCAGATTCAGTCTGTTTGGCCACCAATCTGCGATCCATCTTTTTCTTGATTTTCGCTCTTTGCTTTTCATAATATCCCCCCTCTTTTTCGTTCTGATACTATATAATTCTTATCTAATACTACCATACAATTTAAAATTGGATAAAAACACCTGTCAATATGAATACCAGCAGGTGTTTCAAATCAGATAGTCTTGTGTGTGTTCGCAAAATTCTTGCAGGCACTTATGTTGTTAATTGATTTTCCACTATTTTTCTGTATGTGGAGGATTTTTCCATGAGTTCATCATGTGTTCCCGAGTCAACAAAACAGCCGTTGTCCATGACATAGATTTTTTGTGCTTTCCTTATAGTAGAAAGCCTGTGGGAGATAATAACAACAGTATCGATCTCTTTCAAAATCCTTTCAAGTATCCTT
>JAKPDB010000003.1 GCA_029552985.1 bacterium | reverse complement strand
TAATGTAAGAACCCCTTTTTCCTTTTTCAAAATTCTGAACCCTTCAACAACATCTCCGACAGTTACCCTGTATGTTCTCTGTTTTCCTTCAAGGAAAATATATTCAATGCCTTCCATAATCAAACTGCCCCTGTATACAAGAGAGCATTCAATCTGCGGAACAATCAGTGGAGAAATTTCAGGTTTCGTCACAGGCGCCGGAGGAAGAATTTTTGTCGCGGTCGCCTCAGAAATCGTTGCTGTGGTTGGTTCTGGTTTCTCTGGTTTCGGAATTGGAGTGATCTTCGTCGGTGTTTCTCGCACAGGTTTTTGAGCGCCTGCTGATACAATGGATGGCTTTTTTGAAATTGTAATAATCTCTGGTTGGTACGCTCTGGCGATTTCAGTTAGCTTTGGCTTTTTCGCCAATTCCATTGTTAACATACCCCCTGAAAACGGGTCTCTTTTTCCTTCTATGTTAATAGAAGGAATTTTAAACTCTTCCACTTTTAACTCTGCCATCTGGGTAGTTTCTGGTTTTTGTGTACTTGCTTTTTCATCAAGAGAGCCAAACATTTCCTCAAATTTTTCTCTTGGTGATTGCCATCTGAGGCTGTAGAAAAGTATTTCACCCAGCCACACAAGAAGAAGTAAAAAGAAAAGAATCCTGAATGCGTTTCTTCTTAAAAGGGGTCCAAGTTTTACTGGCTCCCTATATTTTTTCGGCTTTTCTACCTTTACAGGAACTGCCTTTTTCACTTTTTCAGGTACTGGAACAATTCCTGCCGGCACAGCAAAAGATTCAAGCGAAGGAACTTTGATGCCAGATGCCTTCTTTATAGAAACTGATACTGGTGAAACTGCTCGCGCAAGATTCTCTGCAGCAGTTTTCCCAAGAACTGAAACAGAACTATAAATTTTTGAACAAAATTCCTTTAATTGTTTTTCGTATTCTTTCCTGACTTTGTTAGCAGCTGCTTCTTCTGCTCTCTTTTTTGCAGCAAGCAAAATTTCAGCCCTCAAAAGCTCCCTCTTTTGAAGGGCAATCTGTCTCTTTCTTTCTCTGAATTCAGCCGCCTGCGCAGCCCTTAACTGCTTTTCCTGCTTATATGCAATCGCTGCAATCTCTCTCTGTTTTTTCAGAGATTCTTTTGCAATCTTCTGCTGGGTAATCTTTGACTGGTATTGCTGTTTGAGAGTGTTAATAAAGGAAATGAGCTTCTTCTTTTTTTCAGGTCTCACATCAACAAAAGCTGGTCTGACAGGTTTTGGTTTAATTTGTTTTTTCAGCTGCTCTACCTTCTGCTTCCTTTCTTGCTCTATCGATGCCCTTTCCTGCGCCTTCCTGGCCTTTTCCTGCAATACCTCCTGCCGATGTAACCTGGCTGCCTCTATCCTGGCTAACCTGTCTGCCTCTGCCTTTAACCTGGCCTGCTGCCTGGCTTCTTCTAACTTCCTCTGCCTCTCTATCACCTCCTGCCTGCGCCGCTCTCCTTCATACCGCACCTTCAACTTTATCTCATTAACAAAATTTACCAACCGCTGCTTCTGTGTTTTCCTTCTGTCTTCGGAATTTTTTTGGAAATTCAAGCGTGGCTTTTTTAAATCTTTCTTATTCGATGAGTCGTCTGATAAAGGGCTATCTCCATCCTTTCCTGAGTCACTGATACTGTCTCCTGGTGAGTCAGAAGATGCAAAACCAAAAGCAAAAATTGGTTTTAATTTTATGGAATGTCTCTTGACTGATGAAGGACTCTTGAGTGGCGTACGTTTTTTAATAGTGCCATCATTATAAACTTTCTCATGATTTTTTTCAGCAACTGGTTCTGGTCCTGGCTGCCTTGCCGCAATAAATTGCCGAACAAGGTTTCTTCTTCCATTTCTGTCAAGACTTCTCCACTTCTTAATAAAATCCTGTTTCATCATCTGTCCTATTTAGCCGTTCCGGGCGGTGTCCCAGCGGGCTGCGGCGGTGCTCCAGCGGGTTGAGGAGATGGAACATTTCCTGCTGAAGAGCCCCCAGTTTGCGCCTTTGCAACAGTGATGGTTTCTGGTACAGCAGCAGCTTTTTCTATCATCACAGCATTGATCTTGAAATTCGCCTGAAACATCCCTGAGCTTCTTTTAGTCACCGCAAAACTTTCAAGAGTAAAAAACGATGAAGGATTGTTAAGATAACGCATGAATTTGACTATTTCAATGCTGGTTCCAGTAATTGAAACATCAAGTGGAAGAATTTTATAAAACGCGACAGTTGACGGAACCCCTGGCACCACTGAATTGACCACACTCACACCTGAATCAATCAAAATGTCAAGAATATGCTTGATAATCGTAATCTGAAGTGAAAATAAAGGAATCTGGTCAGATGAAGGAAAACCAGTTTCCTGGAATCCAAAAGAGGACGGTATTATCACATCATTTTTTTTGGCTTTCTTTTTCAAAGAGTCTCCGGTTTCAAATAAAAATTCTTTAAATTCAACATTAGGAAAAACCTTGAACTCTGGCACTGTTGGATAGGTCGTGGAGAACCGATTCAGCATTGAATTGAACTGGCCTGCAATCGCAATATATTGCTGTTGCAGTTTATTGACAAGTTCTGGCGATGGTGCCAGTTCTTTTTGGGTTTGATATTTTCTTATTTCCTCGTGCTTTGCCTTGATTTCTTCTTCCATTTTCTTCAATTCCTGCTGGGTCTTTCTTATTAAAGTATAACCATATCCCAGCATACCAAGAACAACCGCAAGAAACACAAAATTTAGGTTCTTCTTCAAAAAACTCAATAATTTTTTCATTTTACCTTAGCAGTCAAAAGAAATTTCAGTTTTCCTGTTTCTCGATCAAGTTCACACGAGTCAATGTTCACCTCAGAGAAAAATTCCAATTTTGAAAGCTTCTGAACAAAACTTTTCAGGTCAGAAAAGGCGCTTCTGATATCTGCTGCAATAACCTCACCGTCAAGTGTCAGAACACCAATATTCTCTGGCAGTGTTGAAGGAGGCCCTGCTGGCGCAGAAACCTGGGCAGGAGTGGCAGCAGCAGGTGGCGGCTCTGGTGCACCAGGTGGCATCCCTGGCGGTGGCGCCTCAGGCCCAGGAGGTGCTCCGGGTGGAGGAGGTGTTTGAGGTCCTCCTGAAGCAGGTGTTTGAGGTCCTCCTGGAGCAGGTGTTGGTGGCACCTGGGGCGCAGCAGCAACCTGCGTTGGCTGCGCTCCAGCAGGATAAACATTGTTAAGATAAATCCTGCTGCTTGGAAGAGAGTTTCCTATCTCCATAATCCTTGCCAGCCACAGGGATTTTTTTTCAAATAGTCCCTGTATGATTCCCATCTTTCCCTTGATGTCA